>CAMWXB010000003.1 GCA_947178125.1 uncultured Lachnospiraceae bacterium
ATCCGGTTATTTTGGCTGCTTCCTTTGCTGAATACATATAAATCCGCCTTTCTGTAAAATCATAAACTATGAAGTGCACTTCAAGTCAATAAAAAATTATATCATTATGGGCAGAAAATACCATGCTTTTTCCATTTCGCTGCAACACCTTGATATTCATTTCCTTTTTTACGGACAAAAGGGAGAATGCCAAATCGGAATATTATAAAATGCCTTATTTTTTGGCATAAATATTTTTTCTGATCATGGATATCTTTGTAAAATTTATCTGCCGCTTTGTTCACAGTATTATAAGTTTTTTGGCTGCTCAATGGATTACTGGAAAAGGATGTCTTAATAACAAGTGAATTGGAAATAACTGCTCCAGAATAATACAATAATCTGTTTAGTATTTCAGCAGTATCCCTTCCACCGTAATTCTCATATGTTGAAACGCTGATTGCATATTTTCCGAATAGTAACTGTTCTATCACAAAATGTCCGCGGTCTATTATAACTTTCATCTGCCCGGAAACATTGCCTGCATATGTGGGAGAGCCTATGATAATGCCGTCTGCCGTTTCAATATCTTCTGATAATTTTTCAATGTCATCATGAAAAATACATTTTCCATTTTTGTAGCATTTACAGCAGCCAACACAATATTTTAGATTCAAGTCTGCAACATTATAAAATTGAATTTCTACATTAGGGTAAGTTTTTATTTTTTGAACCATTTCCTTTAGAATCAATGCCGTTGAACCATTTTTTCTGTGACTTCCGTTTATTATTATAATCTTCATATTTCTTTTCTCCTTTCAAATAGTATTATAAGAGTATATAATACCATTTGAAAAGTACGCACTTTTTTGTATGATACTATCAAAAAGGAGAGAGTATATTTGAAAAAAGAACCTTGTTATCTTCAAGATTTTGGATATGAAAGATTTGAAACGATTGTGGGAATGATTGGCGGAAGATGGAAATTAAGAATAATATATATGCTGGCGTTTCACGAAGTGTTGAGATATGGAGAACTGAAACGCCTGCTTGCACCAATTACCCATAAAATGTTGACAAGTCAATTAAAAGAGTTGGAGAAAGATGGGCTTATTATTCGTAAGGAATACCCACAGGTTCCTCCAAAGGTCGAATACTATTTGTCTGAAATGGGAAAAGGTTTAAGACCTGTGGTCAGGGCGATGTATGAATGGATTGAAAAGTATGACATTAAATAAATAGCTGTGAATATTCCGTTGTTGAAGGATATTGATGGAGTTCAAATGAAATTTGCTAAAGGAAATTCCAAAACGAAATTGATTTTATCGCTCCATAATGATAAAATATTCCAAGAAATTTGTGTAAAACTGGAGGGATAAGATCATGGCAAAACTGATTATCACGGTCGAGGGAGGAAAAATCACACAGACGCTGAATTTTCTGGACAGAAATATCAAGGATAACCGTTATGTTTATGGAAACGGCAACGAGTCAGGTATTATGGAGGACCCGGAAAAAATATATGCGGATATTCCGGATTGTCAGCGGATAGGTGACAATTACAGTGAACTGTTGGAGGCAATAGACCTGGGAAGAGTTCAGATTACCGATATCATGCGCCGGCTGAATGAACTGGAAAAGGAAATGGGGCAGTATGAGATCCCGAAGCCGGAGAGCGAGCGGGAGCATGTCATTACGCTGAACAATGACGATATTCAGGCACTCGCCAACAAGAGCGGTGTTTCTTCATTCGAAACGGATAAAAATATCGAAATGGCGATCAGGAAGATGATACATGAATGATCTTGAAAAGGTCGAATGACCGGAAGATACCGGAAATTTCTGGAGGAACACATGGCGGGATACTTATTTGCACATTTTATCGGAGAGGAAAAAGACGGGGAGCAGATTTACTTTTCCCTGAGCAAAGATGGTCTGCACTGGAATGATTTGAACGGCGGGGAACCGGTTCTCTATTCTAAAACGGGAACCTGCGGTGTCAGGGACCCTTTTCCGGTAAGAAATCCTCTGGACGGCAAAATTTATCTGATCGCAACAGACTTACGGATTGAGGCGGGAGAAGGCTGGGAGGCAGCCCAGGAGAGGGGCAGCCGGAGCCTGATCGTGTGGGAGACGGAAGACCTGCTCCATTGGAGCAAAGAGCGAAGCTGCGAAGTGGGAATACCGGGCGCAGGATGCGTCTGGGCGCCGGAAGCCGTGTTTGACAGGCAGAAAAATGCGTTTCTCGTCTTTTTTGCATCCAAAACACGGACTGCAGATGAAAAAGAAGGAAAACACAGAATCTATGCCGCCTATACGAAAGACTTTGCCGCATTCTCGGAAACTTTTCTGTATATGGAGCGGGAAAATCATGTCATTGATACGACGATACTCGAAAGCGGCGGAAGGTATTACCGCATTTCCAAAGAAGAGACGGAGAAAAGGCTGATTCTGGAAACATCCGATGCCCTTCTGGGGGAATTTATACAGATTCCTTCTCCTGTGCTGGCCGGCTTAAAAGGCGTGGAAGGGCCGGAAGGCTACCTGCTTCCCGACGGAAAGACATGGTGCCTGATTGCGGACCGTTTTCAGGAAGGAACGGGTTATCTGCCAATGCTGACAGAAAACCTGGCCTCCGGCGATTTCAGGATACTTGCCCCCGGGGAGTATGATATGGGCCGGACGAAGAAGCGCCACGGCGGAATCCTGCGGATTACGGACGCGGAGTATGAGAGATTAGGAGGCAATTGAATTGCAGAAGCTGTTACTTCTTGAAGATGATATCGGCCTGATCGACGGGTTGATTTATTCTTTGGAAAAAAACGGATTTGAGATAGAAGTGGCCAGAACGATCAAAGAAGCAGAAAAGTTGCTTGCTCTGCGCAGGGACTTTGCCCTGCTTCTTTTTGATGTGACGCTGCCGGATGGAAACGGCATTTCTTTATGTGAAAAGCTGCGGGAGGCGGGAAATCGGACACCGGTCATCTTTTTGACGGCATCGGATGAAGAAACGAGCGTCATCCGGGGATTGGACTGCGGCGGCGATGATTATATCACGAAGCCATTCAAACTCGGAGAATTATGCTCGCGTATCCGGGCTTTGCTGCGGCGGAGTGCGGTAGCGTACATGGAAAGCGATGTGCTTCGCAGCGGGGATATCACGGTGAATCTGACGGAGGGCAGAGTAATGCTGCGGGGGGAAAATGTAGATTTCACGGTAGCGGAATATCGCCTGCTCTGTCTGTTTTTGAAAAACAAAGGGCGGGTGCTCACAAGAACCGCAATTCTGGATAAATTGTGGGACGGCGCCGGAAATTTTGTGGATGACAATACGCTTTCCGTATATGTCCGTCGTCTGCGTGAAAAACTGGAAGATGACCCGTCCATGCCGGAGCATCTGAAAACGGTGCGGGGAATCGGGTATAAATTTGTCTGATCCGGAAAAGATCGGATTCGGTTTATCGTCATTCAAGGGAGAAAAGGAGCCATTATGGGACTGGATTTTTTGTATGAGAAGCGGACACGGATTTTTTGCATTTTTCTTGTGAGCCTGTGCATTTTGCAGACCGGGTTCATGGGAATTTCGGGGATGCTTCAGGCGCAGGGACTCAGGAGCGCATTAATAGAACGGGAACGGGCGGCAGCTTCTTATCTTTTGGAAAAAGAAGTTCCGCCCTCTTTGCTTGCCGCAGCGTGGAACCAGACGGAGGGGACGGCGGAGGGCGCGGCGTTTCTGGAAAAAATCGGGCATACGGAACGGACGCAGAGTTATCTGATGCTCCTCGCGGGGCAGACTTCCGTTCCGCTCATCCTGTTCCTGACGGCGGAGGGCATTTTGTTCTCCGCAGCGCTGCTTCTTGGCGCCGCTTTTTTTCTGCGGAGACGGGAGCGGTTATATGAGGAAGCGGAGGCGGTCGTTGCGCAATATGCAGACGGGAGGTTCGACGTTCATCTGCCGATTGGGGAAAACGGGGCTGTGCACCGCTTTTTCGGAAAAGTGGAGCAGCTCGCACTGTCGCTTCAGGCAAAAAGCGAAACCGAACACAGGGCAAAGGAATTTTTGAAGGATATGATATCCAATATTTCCCATCAGCTGAAAACACCGCTCGCGGCGCTTGATATGTATATGGAAATTCTGGGAGAAGAGCCGGAAAATGCGGAGACCGTGAAGGATTTTTCACGCAAATCCATGCGTTCCCTGGAACGGATGGAACAGCTGATTCAGTCCCTTTTAAAGATGGCGCGTCTGGATACGGGGAGTATTGTTTTTGAGAAAAGACAGTGTTTTGTGGCGGAAATCGCGGCACAGGCAGCAGGGGAGCTGTCGGAACGGGCAAGACAGGAAGGAAAGAAAATCGTGATGGAAGGCAGCCCGGAGGAAATCATTTTCTGTGACGAGGACTGGACCAGAGAAGCATTGGAGAATCTGATCAAGAATGCACTGGACCATACGGAAGCGGGCGGGACAATCCGGGTTGCCTGGAGCCGTTCGCCCGTTCTTTTCCGATTGTCGGTGGAAGATGACGGATGCGGCATTGCGCCGGAGGATATCCACCATATTTTCAAAAAGTTCTACCGGAGCCAAAATTCCGGCGACAGGCAGGGAGCGGGACTTGGACTTTCCCTTGCGAAATCCATCGTAGAAGAACAGGGCGGAATGCTGTCCGTGGAGAGCAGTCCGGGAGAGGGGAGTGTGTTTCGGATTTCTTTTCCGGAAGGATAGCGGTAAATTTAGCTGAGGTATTCCCCAATCTTAAAAATCTGTAAGCTTCCATTCACCGTACAGTAAGGTAGCAGTGTTAAACTTTTTCCTGAAAGAGAGGTGCTGTCATTGAATATTTTAAAAGTAGAGAATTTAAGAAAGGTCTATGGAAGCGGCGAGGCGAGAGTGGAGGCATTGAAAAATGTTTCCTTTTCCATGCGAAGAGGCGAGTTCGGGGCCGTTGTCGGCGCATCCGGCTCGGGAAAAAGTACCCTGCTCAACTGTATCGGCGGTCTGGACGAGGCGGACTTGGGAAGGGTACTGATAAGCGACAGGGATATTTTTGCAATGGGGGAGAATGAACGTACCATTTTCCGCAGGCAGAACATCGGTTTTATTTTTCAATCTTTTCATCTGATTCAGGAATTGAATGTGGAACAGAATATTATTTTTCCGCTGTTATTGGATTATCGGAAACCGGATAAGGCGCAGGTGGAGGAAATTCTGGAGGTGCTCGGACTGGAAAACAGGCGGAAACATCTGCCGGGGCAGCTTTCCGGCGGGCAGCAGCAGCGGGTAGCCATCGGCCGGGCATTGATTACGAGGCCGGCGCTCGTTCTGGCGGACGAGCCGACCGGAAATCTGGATTCGCAGAGCAGTCAGGATGTAATGGACCTTTTGTGCAAGGCGTCCAGGCATTATCAGCAGACGGTTCTGATGATCACCCATAACATGAATCTGACTTCGGCGGCGGACCGCGTATTCCGGGTAACTGACGGCGTACTGGAAGAACTGGGCAGCAAAGTTGAAAATTAGAGATTCGCAAGTTGGGAAAGGAGTATGATCAAAGATGAAAGAGAAAACGATGAAACACTATCTGGATCTTGTCCCGATTTCGGCGAAGCAGCATAGAAAACAGAACTGGATGACAAGGCTCTGTATTGTGCTGGCCGTTTTTCTGGTCACGGTAATTTTCAGCATGGCGGATATGGAGATGCGCTCGCAGATGGTTCAGGCAATCCAGAGCGACGGAAAATGGCATGCCGGATTTTTGATGGATGACGAGCAGACCGCGTTGTTGGCGGCACGGCCGGAAGTGGAAAGGACAGCGCGTTACGGCGTATTAAATTATCATTTGGAAGAAGGCTATCAAATAGAAGGAATCGAAACGGGAATCTGCGGATTTGACAGGGAGCTTCTGGAGCTGTTCCCGGCTGCGGAAATCGTAGAAGGGGTATTCCCGGAAAATAAGGACGAGGCGGTCATCAATGAATCAGCGAACAGCCGGCTCGGAACGGGAATCGGGGACACGATTACGCTGGTGACGCCGCAGGGGGATACGATGCAGTACCGGATAACCGGAATTGCAAAAGAGACTGCGCTGACCGCGAGGTATGACGCATGTGTCATATTTTTGAACGCCGAAGGATTCCGGCAGATTTATACAGGCGATACAGGAGAAGCAAAGGAAATGGTCACGTTTGCGGCATTTCGCTCTTTCTGCAATATTCAGAAGTCGATTCAGGAAATCAGCGCACAGTTCAATCTGGAGCCGGATGAGGTACGCCAGAATGCGAAGGTGCTCATGCTCATGTTCCAGAGCAGGGATCCTTATATGATGGGATTTTATCTTGTGGCGGCGGTCCTGGCGGCGTTAGTCATGATTGCGGGGATTCTGATGATTACGTCCAGCATGAACAGCAATATCGCGCGCCGGACGGAATTTTTCGGGATGATGCGTTGTCTGGGAGCGACGGGAAAGCAGGTCATCCGTTTTGTGCGGAAGGAGGCGCTTAGCTGGTGTAAGAGCGCAATTCCTGCGGGAGTCCTTTCCGGGATGGCCGTGACATGGATACTGTGTGGGATGCTCCGCTTTTTAAGCCCGGGATTTTTCGAGGGGATGCCTGCGTTCGGCATCAGTTTCCTGGGGATTGCCGCCGGAGTCGTGATGGGTTTTGCGACGGTATTGTTGGCGGCACGAACGCCTGCGAGACGGGCGGCCGGGGTATCTCCGCTGACAGCAGTGTCAGGAAATGCAGGAACGGTACAAGCGGCGAAAAAAGCGGCAAATACGCGCGTTTTCCGGGTGGATACGGCACTCGGCGTGCATCATGCCATTGGAAGCAAAAAGAATTTCTTTCTGGTGAGCGGTTCCTTTGCCTTCAGCATTATTTTGTTCCTGTCCTTTGGCGCGACGATTGATTTCATGCACCATGCGATCACACCGCTTCGGCCGTCCGCACCGGATTTTTATGTGGGCAGCGGGGATACTTCCAATTCCCTTCCGGCGGAGCTTGTGGAGCAGATTAGTGAGTCTGCGTATGTCAAGCGCGCGTTTGGCAGGAGCAGCATGACATTCGAACTGCTGGCAGGCGGAGAGGGAATTTCCGGGGAAGAAATGATATTGACCGTTATTTCTTATGACGAACAGCAGTTCAAATGGGCCGGGGACGACCTGTTGGAAGGAAATTTCAGGGATGCGCTCGATGGGAAGGGTATGCTCCTTGCGTTCCGTGAGGACGGTATGCTGCCCGTCGGAAGCAGCATTGCGGTACCGTGCGGGGAAAACAGCCGTGAAGTTCCCGTTGCGGGCGTTTTGGGAAGTGTTCCTTTTTCCTATGGCACGGATAAAAGTACGGGAAGCCGGGAAGGCATCGCAATCTGTTCCGAGAGCCTGTTCCGGGAATTGTTCGGGGATGCGGGCTATGCGGTGATCGATATCCAGTTTCAGTCCGGCGTGACGGATGCGCAGGTACAGGAACTGCGCCGGATGATAGAGGAGCGCTGTAGGGAAGAGGATTGTGAAGGCGGCATTGTTTTTTCCGACAGAAGAATTGAGAACCGCGAATCAAAAGGAGCGAGTTATTCTCTTGGCGTCTTTCTCTATGGATTTCTGACGGTCATTGCCCTGATCGCTTTCTTTAATATCCTGAACTGTATTGCCATGAGCGTATCCGCCAGAATGCGGGAGTACGGTGCCATGCGGGCGGTCGGCATGACGGTGCGTCAGATTGTTCGGATGGTATGGGGCGAAACGATAACGTATACATTTTTCGGCGTTCTGTTCGGCTGTCTTGCCGGGCTGCCGCTCAACAGGCTTCTGTTTCAGACACTCGTGACAGAGCGGTGGGGCGATGCGTGGGAACTGCCTGGGAAAGAATTTCTGGTCATTCTGATCGTCATAGGCTGTTCCGCTGTTCTGGCGGTACGGGGGCCGGCGAAACGGATTCGGGAGATGACGGTAGTGGATACAATCGGGGCGGACTGATCTTGCTGCCCTGCGGGGCGTCCGGCTGAACTGTAATAAAAAGGTCATGACGAAGCGGGATTTGTATTGACAAAATTTCGTTAAAAGTATATATTAAATGTGATAGCGATTCCTTTTTCAAGCATATTTGTGAATCGCTGTCACACATCCACCCGAAGTCAGGCAAGGGGGAAATTCTATTGCATGTCACAAAAGAGCATATCGAAACTTATCTGATCGATGTCCGCATGGCCGTAGAGGCCGGAACCTATCAGATTGCATCCAGATACAAAAATATGGATATCTACATAGACTATCTGTTTACGGAAGAAGATACGAAGAAGCTGCTTCTGTCCCTTAGTGCGGAAGATTTTTCGGAAGCGGTGTTAAATGCGCATCCGAAACATTCCGGGGAAGTCTTGTATATTTTTGGAAAAGATGTCAGGCTGCGGTCGAGATTTGGAGGAGCGGAAGAAACGGTTTCCTTCTATTTAAAACTGAATAAATTAAAACAGGATGCTCCGGCCGGCCAGTATGTTATTGTGATTTCACTGCACGAACAAAAATATCCATTATCCTATCCGTTCAGGGTTTGTGACGATAGAGAGCGAATGTGTATCGGGAGAGGAGCATTGCAGACATGATGAGAGAAAGAATACAGTACTGTGCGGGATGCGGCCGGGAAATGCCGTATGAACTGAAAAAAAGTTCCGTCACCAGAAGGATCAGAAAAAAGGAATATGTATTTGAGATTGCAGAGGCCGTCTGCGCCGGGTGCGGGGAAAATGTCGGCGTACCGGGCCTGCTCGATTACAATGCGGCCGGCATAGAAAGGCAGTATAGGGAACTGGAACCCCTGTTTTCCCTGTCCGATAAGATGCTGCTCGTGCTCTCTTATCTTTTTCAAATGGCTGAGGAAATTACGCCGCTGGCTTTGCAGAAAATGCTGTATTTTATTCAGGGGATTCATATCCTGCTTTTTGGCGGAGAGGTATTTCAGGAAGACTGTCAGGCGTGGGCACACGGGCCGGTTTATAAAGAGGTGTATGAGATATTCCGTGATTTTCAATACAATCCGATAAAGGACAGCCGTTTTACGAAGTTCGGGAAAAGAGTAAATGAACTTTCCGAACAGGAAAGAAAGGTAATCGGTCTGGTTGCAGAGTCTTTCGGAGCATACAGCGGGAAAATTTTGGAGCGGGTCACGCACAAAGAAGCGCCATGGAAAGAAGCGAGAGCAGGATATCCAACGGACAGGCGCTCCAGTGAGGTGATTACGAAAGCATCCATCGGGAATTATTTTCGGGCCGCGGCGCAGCAATATGATTTTTCATCTGTCGAAGGGATTCGGGAGTACATCGACAGTCGGCTGCGGATGGATAGATCTTAGACATATTTGGGAATATTGCACAATAACTTTACAATGTTTTTAAAAAAAGTAGAAAATTTTCCTCAAATTTGATACACTGGAATTAAACAGGTGCCAGTGTGCTGACCGGCACATATCGTTTATGATTCGCAGCAAAGTAAGACATAATGTCGTTGTTCATGTAGAGGGGCGGTTCAGAAAGAGAGCTATTATGCAGAAAGAAAAAGGTAAAGGACTATTTACGAAGGGGGCAGGTAAAAAGGAAGGCGGTACGGCTTTCATGCTCGATGCGAATGGCATTACGATTGCGGATATTGATTCGACGCTTGTCGGCGTGGAGGACAGCGTCGCGCTTCGTGATTCGAATCCTAAGCTGAAAAAATACAGTGCGATCTGTAAGAAAATGGCAGCAGGAGACCTTCATTCCGATACGCCTGTACCAGAAAGCAATGATGAAACAGCAACTCTGATGTACTGCCTTGCAGAGACCATTCAGGATCTGAGGTCGTTATTTCCGAAATTGATAATCATCTGGCGGAATTATCGGAAGGGAATTTCCTGATCAATGTCGATGGAGAATTTAGAGGTGACTTTGCACAGATCAGCCAGTCTTTCCAGGGCATCGTACAATCCCTGAGCGCTGCGATGCGGGATATTGACAGCAATGCGGAGGGCGTACAGAAAGGCGCGATGGATTTGGCGGGAGCGTCGCAGTCACTTGCGGAAGGCGCTGCCGACCAGGCGGATTTGCTGAAAGAACTGGTCGGAAGATTTCATTACGAAAGTTGAGAACCGGTTTTGATTTTAGGGCGCAGGCGGGAACGCCTGCGTTTTTTGTCCTACTCGGTCCATTCTTTCATTCTGCATACAAGATATAAGGGAAGATTTGTAAAATTCTGCTCATCCTGATAATTTCGTTTTGAAAGGCGAAAGGCGTACGCCGGCCTTTGTTCCGTGATATAGCGCTTAAAAGAAGGTGCGGATTTATCTTCGCCGCTTTTGACTTCCACGGGAATAATCTCGATACCATTTTGGATGACGAAATCAATTTCCCTGTTTTTATCGGAAAAATACCGCGGCTCGACATCGAACTGGCCGCGAAGCTGTTGTAATACATAATTTTCGGTTAAAGGGCCTTTGAACTGATAATCCGATTTGAGTAAAATGGCAGCGTTGTCGATGCCGGCCATTTGTTTCAGCAGGCCCGTATCAAAAACGAATAATTTGAAGCAGTCGAGTCTGTCAAAGGCCGAAAGAGGATGTTCCATTTTGGAAACATTATAGACACGGTTCAGCATACCGGCTGAAACGAGCCATTCGATTGCTTCTTCAAAATCTCTTGCTCGGCTGCCCTCGCGGACAGCGCCGTACATGAATTTTTCATTCTCTTTTGCGAGTTGTGCAACAATACTGCGAAAGACCATGAGAATACGTCCGCTGTTGACTTTGCCGTTATGTTTGGAAAAATCATTTTCATAGACTTCAATGAGTTCTTTTTGTATCTGCTGAATTTTAGCAGGGTCTTTGTATTTTATCCAAGATGCGACGCATTCCGGCATACCGCCGATGATCAGGTAAGTGTTATAAGCGTCAAGAAGACGGTTGTGGAAAATAGCTTCTATTTTTTCTGCCTGATGGATGCTACAATAAAAAGCATATAAAGAGGTATCCACAGCTTCGAGATATTCATCAAAGGTCAGCGGATAGATATTCAAAAGGTTGATCATACCGACAGGATAGGATTTTGGCTGTGCGAGCAGTGTTCCGAGCAGACTGCCGGCCGCGATGATATGGTAATCATTTGCCTGTTCTTTGAAGTATTTGAGTGCATTTAGGGCCTCCGGGCATTCCTGGATTTCATCAAAGATGATCAGTGTACCGCCAGGAAGAATTTTTGTACCTGCGATGAGGGAAAGCAGTTCGAGAATACGGGCAGGGTTTTTGTTCGTTTCAAAAACAGGTTTCAGTGCTTCGTCTTCATCGAAGTTGAAGTAGACAAAATTATCATAGAAGTTTCGTCCAAACTCCTTCATGAGCCATGTTTTGCCGACTTGTCGTGCGCCTTTCAGGACCATCGGCTTGCGTTCTTCGCTTGATTTCCAGTTGGCTAAATCTTGAATTGCTTTACGTTTCATGAGAATTACCACCTTTTTGCTATGGAGTATGCTGAGTTTGGGATATTCGTAGTATAGCACATTTTTCTGAAAAAAAACAATCTATGGAAACACATTTTTCTGAAAATAATTGTTGCGTACAAACACTTTTTTCGAAAAACGGAGGAACGAACCTTGCAGGAAAGCAGACTGTTCAAAATTTTATATTATCTCCTTGACAAAGGCCGTGCCACGGCGCCCGAGCTGGCGGCCCGCTTCGAGGTATCTACAAGGACGATTTACCGGGATATCGATGCGCTGAGCGGCGCGGGCATTCCGGTCTATACAGAGGCCGGAAGAGGAGGAGGCATCTGTTTGATGAACCATTTTGTTCTGGACAGAGCGATGCTGACGGAGGCAGAAAAACAGGATATTCTGTCGGCCTTGCAGAGTGTGGCTGCGGCCGGGAACAGAGGCGGGGAAGCAACGCTGGAAAAATTGTCGGCGCTCTTTCAGATTCGGTCAGAGAACTGGTATGAAGTGGATTTTACAAGATGGGGTGTGCAGACAGGAGACCATGAAAAGTTTGAATTGCTGAAGAAATCCGTTCTCACTCATCGGCGCGTGAGGATTCTCTATGTGGGCTCCGGGCGGGAGAAATCATACAGAACGGTAGAGCCGCTGAAATTACTATATAAATCGAAGGCCTGGTATCTAAAAGCGTATTGTCTGGAAAAAGAAGCCTTCCGGCTGTTCAAACTGAACCGGATTCTGGAATGGGAGGTTCTTGAGGAAAACTTCGCGCAAAGAACCTTTCCGGGACCGGATGCCGCACCGCGGACAGAATCATCGCAGCCGGAACCGCCGCAGGTCGTTCTTTCCTTTCCAGGCGAAATGGCTTACCGGGTCTATGATGAATTTGACAGCAGTCAGGTTCGGGAGCTGGAAGACGGAAGCCTGCTTACAGCAGCCCCAATGCCGGTAGACGAATGGCTCATAGCCTTTCTGTTATCCTTCGGCGACCAGGTCGAAATTATGGAACCTGTTTACCTGAAAAATATCCTTGCTGAAAGGGCATTAAAAATCTATGAGAAAAATAAAATATGACATCAGGTGTCAGGTTTTGGATGTTATTGTATGATAAAAGAAATACTTGAAGGGAGATTTAACATGGCAAGACCGACAACAAAGACAGACCTGCTCGCCGCAGCGGCACAAAATTATGAGGAAATGAACGCATTTATCGCCACAATGACGGAAAAGGAGCTTTCGATGCCCTTTGACTTTACGAAAATGAAAGCAAAGAGCGAGGCGCACTGGGGCAGGGATAAAAATCTGCGCGATGTGCTGATTCATCTCTATGAATGGCACCGCTTACTGCTCGACTGGGTGCAGGCTAATCAAAAAGGTGAGAATGCGGGCGAAAGCAGGCCTTTCCTTCCGGCACCTTATAATTGGCGGACCTACGGCGCAATGAACGTGGAATTTTGGAAAAAGCATCAGGACACATCGCTGGAGGATGCCCGGAAAATGCTGGAGAACTCTCATAAGGAAGTCATGGCCCTTGCGGAGACTTTTACGAATGAAGAGCTGTTCGGCAAAGGTGTATTTAAATGGGTGGGTACGAGTGCGCTGGGTTCCTATTTCGTGTCAAACACCGCCAGCCATTATACATGGGCATTAAAGAAACTCAAGGCACATCGCAAGAACTGCAGTATTCTGTGAAAATGTTGATTACAGTTTGGCCATCGGGCACGGTGCATATATTGTTCCTTTGAAGGCACGCTCCCGCTCCGCGAAAGATAATTTACGAAGTAAATTTTCTATTGAGCAAGTAACGGTACTAAGTTCAAAAGTCGCGGAGCGCCTTTTTCACTAAGTGCCGACGCTCTTCAAGGGCCTTCGCAGGAACAATATATGCACCGTGCCCGATGGCCGAACTGTAACAAATGTTGTGAATAAAGTAACAGGGAGGGTTGACAAATTAATTGGTTTTTTGATATTATGAGAAGGTCGTGGAAGGGACAATGGCGTTATCTTGGGGTAGGGCCAAAGTTCTTTTCTTTTTCATACTTCTTTATTCTATATATTTTTTAATATTTATTATAATAGAAAGATGATCATAGAAAGCCCGGCACGAGCTTTCTATTTTATTCAAAAAGGAGACTTTAGTATGATAAAGTATGTGGCGAAACGAATATTACTTGCGATTGTGACGATCTGGGCGGTCGGAACGCTTACCTTTTTCCTGATGAATATGGTTCCCGGCGGGCCGTTCCTTTCGGAAAAGGCGATCAGTCCGCAGGCGACGGCGGCGCTGGAGGCAAAATACGGTCTGGATAAACCGTTGATGCAGCAGTATCTGACATATATGTCGGATGCGCTGCATGGAGATTTCGGCGATAGTCTGAAACAGCGTGGACGTACCGTTATGTCGATCATTCAGATGAAGTTCCCGATTTCTGCAAGAGTCGGCGGCCTTTCCGTGCTTGTAGCACTGTGTCTCGGTATTCCGCTCGGCTGTATCGCTGCTCTGAAGCGCGGAAAGTTTCTGGACAGTCTGATCAGCGTGATCTCAACCTGCGGTATTGCGGTCCCGAGTTTTGTAATCTGTACATTGCTGATGTATACGCTCGGCGTCAATCTGAAGCTGCTTCCGACGATGGGGCTTACGAGCTGGAAACATTACATCATGCCGGTCATTGCGCTTTCTTTTTATCCTACTGCCTATATTATGAGACTGATGCGTTCCTCCATGCTGGATGTGCTGGGACAGGATTATATGCGTACCGCGAAAGCAAAAGGTGTGGCAGGCTTCTGGATTTTATTCAAACACGCTCTTAGAAATGCAATCCTTCCGGTCGTTACCTATGTCGGCCCGATGCTGGCTTATACGGTAACAGGAAGCTTTGTTGTAGAAAAAATCTTTGTTATTCCGGGACTTGGCGGAGAGTTCATCAGTGCCATCAGCGGAAGAGATTATACATTAATCATGGGAACGACCATTTTCCTCGCGACACTGATCATCATTATGAACGTTGTGGTGGATATCGTATATAAGCTGGTAGATCCCCGTATTAAATTGAAATAAGGAGCAGACATATGAAGCAGAATCCATTGAGTTTTCAGTTAAAACTAAATCCGGAGGATTTTCTTCCGGCTACCGAGGAAGAGAAGCAGAGTCAGATCATCATGCGCGAGAGCGTCAGTTTCTGGAAAGATGGTATGCGCCGTTTCGTAAAGAACAAGGTCGCAATGGTGAGCCTGGTCGTCATTGTCCTTATCATGATTTTCTCCTTTATCGTTCCGGCATTCTATCCGTATAGCTATAAGGAGCAGATCAAAGGCGCCAATCATCTTGGGCCGATGGAGTATTCCGAGGAAGAGCAGGCGAGGATCGATGCGGGCGAAAGCGTATTTCCTCATGTGTTCGGAACGGACAATCTGGGACGCGATTATGCGATTCGTGTCATGATGGGCAGCCGTATTTCTCTGCTGGTAGGTCTGATCGCAACGGCGATTATTCTTGTCATCGGTTCGCTGTATGGTTCCATTGCGGCATTCTTCGGCGGCTGGGTCGATCTGATTATGATGCGTATCGTGGATATTATTTATACAATACCGGATATTCTGCTGATCGTGCTCTTATCCTTTGCATTAAAGGCGCCTCTTACCAAAGTACAGGAAGTGCCGGGTTTTGGCTGGGTAGGTACCGTAGGTGAGAACCTGATCAGTATTTTCATCGTATTTGCCCTTCTTTACTGGGTCGGTATGGCGCGTATGGTCAGAAGCCAGATTCTGACTCTGAAAGAAAGCGAATACGTTACCGCAGCGAGAGCGCTCGGTGTCGGTAACGGCAAAATCATTAAAAAGCATCTTTTGAAGAACTGTATCGGTACATTGATCGTAACGACGACGCTGCAGATTCCGTCCTCTATTTTTACGGAAAGCTTTCTGAGCTTCCTGGGTATGGGTGTGGCGGTGCCGCTGCCTTCTCTCGGAAGTCTTGCGAGTGCAGCCCTGAACGGTATCAATACGTATCCTTATCTGCTTTTTATTCCGGCGGCGTTGATCAGTTTGATCATCTTGAGCTTTAACCTGCTCGGCGACGGACTCAGAGATGCGTTCGACCCGAAATTAAAACACTAGGAAAGGCGGTTTGGCATATGTCGGAATACCTTGTTGATATAAAAAATGAACGACTTTCGTTTTTTACTCCCGCAGGGGAAGTAAAGGCGTTAAATGATGTCTCCATCTGTTTGAAAGAAGGAGAGGTGCTCGGCATCGTAGGTGAGAGCGGTTCCGGTAAATCCGTAACGGCATACAGTCTTATGGGGCTGACGGCTCATCCGGGAAAGCTGATTGACGGAAGCCTTTACTTCAATGGACATCAGATTGAAACGATGTCGGATAAAGAGATGCGTAAGATTCGGGGAAATGAGATTTCCATTATTTTTCAGGACCCCATGACGAGTCTGAACCCCGTTTATACGATCGGCAATCAGATTGCGGAAGCGATTCTGCTCCATACAGATAAAAATAAAGCACAGGCGAAGGTGCGGGCCAAAGAACTGCTCGAACTGGTAGGCATCAATGAGCCGGAAAAAAGATTGAAACAATATCCGCATGAATTGTCTGGCGGTATGCGTCAGAGGGTCATGATCGCAATTGCCCTCGCCTGTGAACCGAAGCTTCTGATCGCAGATGAGCCGACGACGGCGCTTGATGTGACCATTCAGGCACAGATTCTGGAATTGATGATGGAATTAAAAGATAAGCTTGGCATGGCAATTATTATGATCACGCATGACCTCGGTGTCGTAGCCAGTATGTGTGAGCGGATTGCCGTTATGTATGCAGGCAAGATTGTGGAATACGGTACGGCGGAAGATATTTTCTATGAGCCGAAGCATCAGTATACGAAGGGCCTGATTCGTTCTATTCCGAGACTTGATACGAAAGAACATGAAAGGCTGGTGCCGATTGAGGGTACGCCTGTCGATATGCTGAATCCGCCTAAGGGATGTCCGTTCGCGCCCCGGTGTGACGCGTGCATGAAAATTTGTTTGAGAGAAATGCCTCCGGTTACCAATTTCGGAGAAATCCATTATACCCAGTGCTGGCTGAACCAGAAGGAAGAAATGGAGAAAGGAGCCGCAAATGAGTGAGAAATTAGTACAGGTAGAGCATCTGCGTCAGTATTTTTCGGCAGGCGGCATTGGAAAATACAGGAAATATGTTCAGGCGGTGGATGATGTTTCTTTTGATATTTACAAGGGAGAAACGCTTGGGCTGGTAGGAGAATCCGGCTGTGGTAAAACAACGACAGGCCGTACGCTGTTACGTTTATATGAGCCGACGGGGGGGCGTTTTGTTTACGACAATGATGTCATTTTTGATGTAGAGAAAAAACAGTATGTCAAAATGCTTCCTTATAGAAAGAAAATGCAGATTGTTTTTCAGGATCCTTATGCGAGTCTTGACCCGCGTATGACGATCGGTGACATTGTCGGCGAAGCAATTGATACCCATAAGATGGCAGCAAACCAGAAGGAAAGATATGATATTATTATAGAGATGTTACAGCGCGTCGGCCTGAACTCTGAGCATGCGAACCGTTATCCTCATGAGTTTTCGGGCGGACAGAGACAGCGTGTCGGCATTGCAAGGGCGCTTGCGGTAAGACCGGAGTTCATCGTCTGTGATGAACCGATTTCGGCACTCGACGTTTCCATTCAGGCACAGGTCATCAATATGTTTGAGGATCTGCAGGCGGAGATGGGTCTGACCTATTTATTCATCGCCCATGACCTTTCCGCGGTAAAACATATTTCCAACAGGATTGGCGTTATGTATCTGGGAAGGATGGTAGAGCTTGCGGACAGTTATGAGCTGATCACACGGCCCCTTCATCCATATACGAAGAGCCTGATCTCTGCGATTCCGATCGCGGACCCCAAAGCGGCGAAGGAAAGCAGCCGTATTGTGTTGGAAGGCGATGTGCCGAGTCCTTTGAATCCGCCTTCCGGATGCCGGTTCAGGACGAGATGTCCGTATGCGGACGAGAGATGTGCGGCAGAGGTTCCGGAGTGGCGTGAACTGGAAAAAGGACATTTTGCAGCGTGCCACCATATTGACAAGTGTAATTAAATGTGGTAAACCGATATAGGCGGTGAAGACTCACTGCTTGTATAGTTTATAAAAATCTATAATCTATAAGAGGAGGAATGATTATGAAAAAAAGAGTGATTGCGCTCTTACTGGCAGCTACGATGCTTAGTCTGACAGCCTGCGGCGGCGGAAATAATGCGGCAACAGACAACACACAGACTACAGACAATGCTGCAGACGGAGCAGCGACAGACAATGCCGGCGATACACAGACGGCAGACGCAGCAGCGGATACGACCTCTGCGGGTGGAAAGATTCTTTCCGTACAGGTAGGCCCTGACCCGGAGACCATTGATCCGGCGCTCAACAGTGCGGTAGACGGCGGTAACATGTTACTGCATTCCTATGAATGTCTTTTAACGGTAGATCAGGAAGGCAAACTTGCTCCTGGCCAGGCTGAGTCATGGGAAACAAGCGAGGATGGTCTTACATGGACTTTCCATTTAAGAGACGGCCTGAAATGGTCCGATGGTTCTGACCTGACAGCGAACGATTTCGTTTACAGCTGGAAGAGAGTATGCGATCCTATGGTAGCAGCTCCTTATGCAGAGACAGTACTTGGTATGGTAGAAGGTTATGCAGATGCGATCACAGGCGATCTGGACGCCCTGAAAGTAGAAGCTACGGATGATAAGACATTTGTTGTTACATTGTCAAGTCCCTGTTCTTTCTTCGGCAGCCTTGCAGCATTCGCGACACTGAGCCCTGTTCAGCAGGCAACAATCGAAGCGAACGGCGACGCTTGGGCGACCGCAGCAGAGACTTATATCTGTAACGGACCTTTCTATATTTCAGAGTGGGTACCGGGCTCTTACATTATGATGAGCAAGAACCCTAACTACTGGAATGCAGATGCAATCAAATTAGGCGGTATCAAATGGAACCTGATCGAAGATTCCAATGCGGCTTACAGTGCATATCAGACAGGTGAAGTCCTGATGATCAAAGATGTTCCGACAGAGGAAATCCCTTCTCTTTCCGGAAACCCGGATTTCTATGTAGATCCGATCATCGGTACCTATTATCTGAGTGTTAACACACAGAGAAAGCCTTTCGATGATGTAAATGTCCGTAAGGCAATGAGCCTTGCTATCGACCGTGAGTATGTTGCGAACACATTGATGCAGGGTACTTATTCTCCGGCAAGCAACTTCATGGGCCCCGGCTGGATTGATACGGACGGAAGCCAGTTCATGGACAATGCGAACGGCGGACAGCCTTACATTGATACAACAACACATGAAGCAAATGTTGAAGAAGCAAAGCAGCTGTTAGCAGATGCAGGTTATCCGGATGGCGAGGGACTTCCTTCCATTACCTATTCTACAAACGATGCCGGCTATCACAAAGTAGTTGCTGAGTATTTACAGCAGGCATGGGCTGAGATTGGTATCGATCTTCAGGTAGAAATCGTTGAGTGGGCAAGTTTCACACCTATGAGACGTAACGGTGATTATGATTCCGCTCGTAACGGCTGGGTAGGCGATTACAGCGATCCTTCCAACATGTTGGATCTGCTTTACTCCACCAACGGTAACAACGACGGTAAATTCAATAATGCTGAATATGATGCAGCGATGGAACTGTCCAGAACAACACTGGATGCAGCAGAGCGTTCTGAAGCGCTTCATAAAGCAGAAGATATCTTAATGGAAGAAGCTGGATGTATTCCGGTAGCTTACTACAATGACTTCTGGTTACAGAGCGATAAGATTACAGGTTCCTGGCATTCACCTTACGGATACTGGTTCTTCATGTATGCAGATATCGCTGAATAAGCGATTGCGGCATGAGCCACAGTAACCGAATTGAATCATGAATGAATAAACATACAGAGCAGATACAATTCCAATATTGTACCTGCTCTGTTTTTTTTAATTGAAAATTGATGTAACTGTAGCGGGGTTTTTTTGGGTATGCAAAGTTCATTCGAGAGGCCGGCAATACATCGTCCATGCCGAGGCCCTTGAAAAACGCCGACACTTGGTGAAAAAGCAGTCTTATTGCTTTTGAACCTAGTACCGCTGCGTTTTTCGCGGAGCGCAAGCGTGCCTCGAAATGGACGATGTATTGCCGGCCCCCACAGAACTTAAATGGTCGTTTTTGCACAGTTTGCGAAATATATTGCTTAGAAAGCATTGTCAAATTATCCTATAATAAAGTAGCGAGTAGCAGAGAAATGTACAATATTAACAAAAAACTGCTGTGAAAAGCGAATGGGAGGATGATTCTTATGGCGAAAAGCAAAACGTCTGAGCCTGCTGTAAAGGTAAAGACTACATGGAAAAACGCTTTTAAGCGTGACTGGCAGCTTTATCTGTTGTTATTAATACCGCTTGCATTGGTATTTCTTTTCAGTTATGCTGCATATCCGGGTCTGCGGATGGTATTCATGAACTATAAACCGGCGAAAGGTTATGCGGGTAGTGAATGGGTAGGACTTGATATTTTCAGGAAAATTTTTAAAGATGCTGATTTCCTGCGTGCCCTGAGAAACTCCCTTGTATTCAACTTTCTGGATTTGATCGTTGGAACGCCGATACCGATTCTGCTGGCATTACTGCTCAACGAACTGCGGTATCCGAAGTTTAAGAAAGTATCGCAGACGATTTTGTATCTGCCCCATTTCTTATCCTGGGCGATCATCGGCAGCGTTGCTTATCAGCTTTTTAAACCGAGCAGCGGTCTGATCAATATTCTGATCATGAACATGGGCGGAGAATCCGTTCCCTTTATTACAGAAAAATGGCACTGGGCTGTTACCTACCTGTTAGTCGGCGTATGGCAGACGATGGGATGGGGAACCATCATGTATCTGGCTGGTATCACGAGCATCAGCGGCGAACTATATGAAGCTGCCATGATAGACGGTGCCGGCAGATGGAAAAGAATGTGGCATATTACGCTTCCGGGTATTAAGCCGACGATCATTACACTTTTGATCATCAATCTCGGCCGTGTCATGAACAGTAACTATGAACGATTGGCTGTTTTCGGAAACTCACAGGTCAGAGATTTCCAGTACCAGCTCGCAATCTACATATATGAGAAAGGTCTCGGCAACCTGCAGTTCTCGATGGCAACTGCGGTAGGACTTTTCCAGTCCGTGATCGGCGTTATTCTGGTGCTTTTGGCTGATAAATTCGCTAAGATGCTTGGCGAAGAAGGTTTGCTGTAAGGAGGGATGGAGATGGCTAAGAATAAAGCTGTAAATACTGAAGAAGTAACACCCGATGGCAGCCGGGCGATTAATAAATTCCGTGTCAGCGATGCGCTGATCATGATTGTTCTGGCGCTTTTGTGCCTTACCTGTGTCCTGCCGTTCATTTATCTGGCTGCGAAATCCATTTCCAGCAACAATGCGGTACTGGCAAAACAGGTATATCTGATACCGAAAGATGTCACATTTGACGCATATGTATCTTTGTTTAAGGATGGTTCGATGGTACGGGCTATGGGATACAGTGTACTTGTAACAGCAATTTTTACCGCTTTGGGTATGATTGCATGTACCTGTGCGGCATATCCGTTATCCAAGAAAAGGCTGAAGGGTAAGAAAGCATTTACTTTCCTTCTGATGGTTCCCATGTATTTTACCGCAGGTCTGATTCCTTCTTATCTGCTGTTCAAAGATATGAAACTGTTGGATACGATGTGGGTACTGATCTGGCCGTTGATTTATTCACCATACAATATGTTGATCATGAAGACGTATCTTCAATCAACGATACCGGACAGTCTGGAGGAATCGGCATTCCTTGACGGCGCATCGAATATCCAGATTTTGTGGCGCATTGTACTGCCGCTGTCCAAGCCGATTATTGCAACGTTGTCTCTGTTCTATGCAGTAGGCCGTTGGAACGCTTATGCTGATAACCAGTACTATATCAGAAGCGATAATCTGAAAATGGTTCAGTACAAATTGTATCAGATGGTCGCATCCGCAACAGAGGCACAGACCACGACGCTTTCAGAGGCGGCAGCCGTAACGAGTACACCGGAAGTACTGCAGGCGGCGTCAATCATGTTCGTTACGATACCGATTATTATCATCTATCCTTTCCTGCAGAAGTATTTTGTAAAGGGTGCGATGGTAGGCGCCGTTAAAGGATAGTTTTCCGTCTTGGGCGGATTAACTATAAATCAAATTTCATTTTGAAAAGGAGGAAATATTATGAAGAAGAACATTCTTCAAAAGGTCTTAGTTTTCGCGCTGACAGGTGCGATGGCTATGGGAATGCTCAGTGGTTGTGGTAACAGCGGTGCTGATTCATCCAATACATCAGATACCCAGACAACGACTGACAATGCAGCAACAGACAATAGTGCTGCAACAGACAACAGCGCTGCAACAGATAACAATGCAGCAGACACAGCAACGGAGCCCGCTGCAGATGGCGCAGCTGGTGTCGAAGGTTATGAGGCTTTTGCTGACAACGTAACTTTGAAAGTAGCTGTTTACGACAGAGGTGTAGAAGGTGTACCGACTGTTGATGACAACTACTGGACCAAGTGGGTTCAGGAGAACTTCGGTGATAAGTACAACATTACCGTACAGTATGTACCGATCACAAGAACAGACGTTATGACAGATTATGCGCTCCTTGCAGCAGCAGACGATCTGCCGACTATCCTGATGGAATATGACTATCCGAAGGTTGCTCAGTGGGCTAACGACGGATATCTGACAACCTATGACCTGAATGAGTTCGCACAGGTTGCGCCTACTTATTATCAGAGAATGGTAGACAACAATCAGATTCCTTATACGGAAATGGGCGGCGAAACTTATTTTGCTCTTGCTTTAAGACCGTACTATAACACAACTTATACATACCAGAACTTCGTTCGTATGGACTGGTTAAGAGAAGTTGGTTATGAAGAAGTGCCGAAGACCTATGACGATATGGTAGACGCTCTGACCAAGATCAAAGAAGCTGGTCTCTGTGAATATCCGGGAAGCCCGATCGTTACAAATAAGATGGTAGCTGTTGGTGCGGATACACAGAACTATCCTTTCAGAACCTATCCTCTGAATGAAGAAGAGTGGGTAATGTACGGCGATTACAATGTTGTACCGATGAACTGGGAGCCTACAAAGAAATATCTGCAGGCTGCTAACGAACTGTACAACCTTGGCATTACCAATCCTGAATACTATATCACAGACGATGAAACATGGAAAGCTGATTTCATCAATGGTAAAGCATTCAACTACAGCCAGTATATTTCCGCAAACATGGATTTCCTGAATTCTTTCTATGAGAACAATCCGGATGCAGAACTTGCAATCGTTCCTGCTGATGCAGAATACGGTGGTTCTTATGGATATCGTACAGATAACCCGTTCGGTATGATCATCTGCTTCTCATCTTCCGCAACAGAGGATGAACTGAAAGCAGCATGGATGTACATGGAGTGGATGACACAGGAAGAGAACCTGTTCACAATGCAGTGGGGTATCGAAGGTGAGAACTACACAGTAGAGAACGGCCTTCCGGTATCTGTAGCAGATTACTCCGGCGATTATACACAGGGCTTCAACAACAGCAAAGACTATTGGTGTGTAACAATCGAGAGCAGAAATGCTGGTACGATTGAAGAAATCATCGCAGCAACGACTCCTACGGGACTTCCGCAGGACTTTACACAGGATGTTATTGATTTCTACAACAAACGTCTTGAGATTTCAACGACAGACTATGCTTGTACGGATGCTATCTTCGCAGTAGCGCTTGAGTCCGTATCCGAATATTCCGGAACACTTGCATCCTTATGGACAGAGTACTATGATACATTGACCATGTGCAAACCGGAAGAGTTCGAAGCGAAGTATGAAGAATTATCCCAGAAATATCTGGATGCAGGTTTCCAGGAGATTGCTGATGAAAGACTGGATGCTTTCAATGCTGGCAATACAACGAAATTACAGTAAGTTTTTCTGACAGAAAGTTAAAAATTGTTCTGACATAAAGAGGAACCGCCGCCCGGCAGTTATGACCGGGCGGCGGCCTTTTTTATCAATTTTCCTATAAGATGTCCGTCTGTCTTCCGACCATCCCCTATTGACAACACAAAACCGTTTTACTATAATTTAGGCTACAAAGAATAATCGGAATATTGGTAGTAAATATTGGAAAACGGATAGAAGAAGAGGCGCAAAAGATGGCAAAACCGACGAATGCGATAACTGAATATCGGAACTATTATTTGTCTCCCCATTTTCCGGCATTATTGCTTTCCGGGGAGCATTGGCGAATTTCCAATGTGGCGAGGGACAGACTGCATTTCCATAATTGCCTGGAAATCGGTATCTGTCATTCAGAAGGCGGTTTCATGGAGTTTTACGGGGAAACGCTTCCTTTTCGGGAAGGGGATATTACCATTATTCCGCAGAACGTACCGCATTCTACATACAGTACGCCGGGGGCGGAGAGCCTTAGTCTCTGGTCGTATCTTTACATGGACCCCCGCGGGCTTTTTATTCATTCCCTGCCGTCAACATGGAGAAATTATGATCTGCAGCCTTATGCGTTCAAGAATTTTAAATATATATTGAACAAAGAGCATTACCCGGCTGTTTATCAGCTGCTTACACTGATCATCAAAGAACTTCAGGAAGAGAAGCAGGGGTATCAGTTCTCGGCCAAAGGACTGATGCTTTCTTTATATATTGAAATTTACCGTATCCAGTCGCAGGAAGACGGAAAAATGGAGGGTGGGGGGGGCTTCTCAGAGTCGGCCAGCCCGTTGTCGATCGCGCCGGCGCTGGATTATATCGAAAACAATTATATGAAGCAGTTCAGCATGGAGTTCTTGGCAGATTTGTGTCATTGGAGCCCGACGCATTTTCGGAGAATCTTCAATTCGATCATGCAGATTTCTCCCCTGAATTATGTGAATAACACCCGTATTCAGAAATCCTGCAGCCTGCTTTGCAGTACGGAGGATTCTATCCTGAGCATTTCGGAGGCGGTCGGATTTCAGTCTGTTTCCAGTTACAATCGTTATTTTTACCGGATGATGCAGCAGTCACCGAGGGAGTACAGGCGCCGGATGCTGCAGTCGGATAAGCAGCAGGCGCAGAGTATGTCTATTCTGGAGTATTCCGGGTGGATGTATCCGGAACCATAACCGAATCGCCTTGGAGCGATTCGGTCTTTTGAAGTTGTTGTAAAGAAATCAGATTTCTATAATGACATCTATAGATTTAAGAACACTGTCTGATAAGGTTCAAGTGTCAGTTCTTTGATTCCCACATGAGTTTCCACAGAGGTCTTTTGCACGGTATCGCTGTTGTTGATTACGACTAAGGTCTTGCTTTCGGGATAGTAAGCGCATTCCGTATGGAGATTATCGGTCATATAGATTCCGGTGATGTCTTCGCCGCCTGCGAAACGAATCAGCTGGTAGAGCAGCCGGGTATTCGCGGGTGTAAATTCGAAGGAAGAAAGGTAGATGCCTTTTCCTTTTCCAAAATCATGAATCGTTAAAAGCGGCTCTCCGTCTTTTTCTAACAGGACATTGGCTTTTCCGTCTGTGAGATAGCGGTTTGGCTTGGCGGGAAGCGTTGTTCCCTGCGGAACGAGACCGTTCAGATCTTCTGCTTTGAACTGCCATTTGCCGTGACAGATTCTTTCGCCGGTATCTTCGTCGATGCCGAGAACATGGGACATCCGGAAGAAAGTATCATATCCCGCGACGGCAGAAGGTTCGTTGACGCCGAGGAAAACGCCTCCTTTATGTACCCATTCTGTCAGAATCTCCACAAGTTCATCGTCTTTCCAGGCGTCGCCGCCGCTCCATGCACTTCCGGCATAACCGGCATTGATGACAACGTTGATATCTTTTAATCTGCCTGCTTTCACATCCTCGAAGGAGAGGAAGGAAACTTCGACTGGCAGGCCGGACAGTGATTCGTTAATATGAATCAGGTCATGCTGCCATGTTTCGTGGAAATGACCCGAAAGCGTCCAGGAACGCAGCGCACCCCAGGAATGCAGTACGGCAACTTTTGTTTTCAGGCAGAAAGGCTTTCCTTCTGCATGGAAATCCTGAATCATATGGAACTCATCGGTGAGCTGTTCGATATAATCGCAGAAATCCGGAAAGTTTTCGGTCAGATGCAGGTAGCCGCCCAGTCCGATTCTGTCAATGGAGCAGCGAAGCAGCGCTCTTCGGATTCGGTTCCAGTAACGTTTGGCCTCCGTTGTGGGGTCTCCGCCTTCCATAAAAGTAGGAGCGCCGCCGAGGCCTACCGGGAACAGATAGGGATGCAGTCTGAGCTCATGTACCGGAACATCTACGCCTGCACAGAGTCTTGCTTCGAAACCGGAAAAGACGCATTTGATCAATCCGTCGAATCCAAATTCTGAAAATCTGCCGTTATAGGGTTCGATTCCTACCCAGCTGTCATCATAAAAGACATAAGCCTTTTTACCATAAGAGTGTACGATGTCGATTAACGTTTTACCAAAAGAGATGACGAAGTCATTGATAAATTTCATCCAGTCTTTTTTGTGTGCATCGCCCGGCATATGGGTAACATGCCGTTTTCCCTGATTGATGAAATCTTCCGCGGTCATGGCGTAGCCGTATTCTTTTTCAAATTCGTCAAGCGCTCTGTCGCTTACTGTAAAATCATAAGAACCCCAGTCTGTAAAAAGGGAACGGCATTCTTCATGGGCGCCCCATATCCAGACAAAATTATAGAACAGGGAAGTAAAGCGGACAACGGTGGTATCGGGATGGGATTCGCACCAGTTCTTCAGCCAGCCGGTCATGTATTCTCGCGTTTCAGGATATCGGGGGTCAATCTGCATCAGATGTTCTTTATCCCAGTTGTTGGTCGTGTGATTGTACATGGAAATTTCTTCCCAGATTCGATAGGCGAGAAAGCTGACCGTATACTTATGCCAGGAAATGGCTTCCCGAATCGTAACGGTTCCGTTTTCTCTGTCATAACTCCAGTTATCCGAAGAAATCAACAGATTGGAAGTTCTGTCATAGACCTGCCAGTATTTCATGGCAGTTTCACAATCGTTTATTGCGAACTGCTCTTCAAAGAAATCATCCATGAGCCTTATTGTAAGAGAGGTATTCCGGTTGTTGTCCTTATTTTCCTCTGGTATGGCTGTTACAGGTGAAGTGCACAAAAAGGTCTGCTGCAGCTTGTCGGGATTCTGCGCAGCCCACTCATTATGATCCCGGATAATACAGAGCGTAGAGTAAATACCGTACCCCGCATGAATGATATCTTCCGATAATTCGGTGCCGTCACTGTCACGGATTACGTCCGCGCCCCATTTTTCCGCCAGCTTTAAAGTCAGTTCTTCATAACCTGATTCGCCCGGCAGCGTAAAGCCGCCTTTTCTTTTTCCCATTTTGAATTCCTCCCATAATTACTTTATTAAAATGATAGCTATTGTAAGAATTTACAAGGTAAATTCCCGGAATGCAGCTGTATCCTGCGCTTTTACATGATCTTCAGTTTCCGGCATATGTCTGAGCCCTGTTTCCGGGAAATCGGTTCATCCAGGGCATCCGTTCCATCTGCTGCGAGCATGCCCAGCTGGCAGGCAGCTGATACCAGAGATCGCAGTTCTTTTCTGACAGTTCTGTCATAAGGGCATGGCTGTACTGTAGGAAGCGTTTTCCTGCTTCCGTAGGCCCGCATCAGGAAAACGGCAAAATCTAAAAGCGTTACCGGTTCCAGTGGGCAGAACAGTTTGTGTTCGCAGCCTTCTCCGGTCAGGATTCCATTCTGCAGGCCGCATTCCACCGCACCGGCATACCATTCGTGGCCGATGATATCCGTAAAGAAATCATTATAAACATTTGTGATAAAAAAGCCGGCCCTTTTGATGACCATATCGAGCGCTTCTGCCCGAAGAAGTAAATCGTCGGGTCTGTCCGGTTCTTCCCATTCTGCAGATTCATTTTCCATCGTGAACCCTTCCGGTCTTTGCAGCGGTTCCACAAAGGCTGGTTCCGGCCATTCGTCAGGGGATTCCATTATCTGGGAAGCCAGCCATTGATAAGCCCCTTCCGTACAGGTACGCCTGATTTCCTTACAAATCATTCCGGCCATCTTTTTTGCGCCGAAATCATTATGATGTGTATAATCGGACGGGTAGAAGTATCTCTTGGCATTTTCTTTTTGCAAATGGAGGATCAATTCCATGCTCAGCCGGTGAAGGTCCAGAACCGGAACGGAAAGCCGTCTGCCGATTTCTTGACAGACATCGGCATATTCCTGCAATAAATCGTTGTACTGCCCGTCATTTCCCCGCCATGTATTCCGTGCTACCGGGGTGACAAGAAGTGGATGGACGCCCTTGCTCCGGCATTCGGCAATATAGGCTTCCAGATTGGCGCGGTAGCCTTCCTGTGCCTTTAAGTGCATCAGCTTCTGATCGTTGTGGCCGAACTGAAAGAGCATATAATCTCCCGGCTTACAGCGGGCAAAAGGAATCGCCGCATGTCCTTCTTCCCGGAAGCTTTCTGTTGTCAGGCCGGAATGGGAATGATTGGAGACGGCCATTTCCCCATTGATAAAAAAGGGAAGCATCTGCCCCCAGCCTGCATAGCTTGTTTCCGGCGCATAAGGATATTCCGCTGACTGGTCGGTCACGGTAGAATCACCCGCAATATAGAGCACCGGGCACTGCACGGGCTCGATTTCAATTTCGCTGAGGCAGGGATTGTCTGCAGTAACGCTCACTTCGATGCAGAGATTCTGATATATTTTTTCCTGTCCCCGCGGTATGATGTCGCAGACTTCCGTGTACATTTCGCGGATAAGCGTTTCTCCCGGCAAAAGCGTTTCCTGCCAGGCGGCCAGCGTACGTCTTCCTATAAAAATGCGGATGTCGGATATTTTTTTCGCCGCACGGATAACGACCCTGACGCGATAACTGCCTTCCGCATTTACATGGCACTTGAAGCGGAGCGGAGTCTGCCGGGGCTTTTCCAATGCGGCATCGGTTCCGCATCCATCCATATCTGTGTGCGGTACCGGATTTCCGGCAGAAGGTTTTGTACGGCGGATGATGCAGCCGCAGTCATTCTGTTCAATTTGCGTCGGTTCCAGTAAGCGATACCAGGGAACCGGCATAAAACCGCCGTTCAGTTCGGGCAGCATGAGGTGCGGCACATCTTCCATGACCTGTTCGGTGATGAAGCCGAAACCGCGTTCCTCCGTATAGAAATCTTCCGGGCGGACATTGCCGCCCGGTGTAAAAAGATATTTATCCATTTTAGAGAGCGCCATCCTTTGCGATGGAATCGGAAACCAATACGTTGCTGAAAAAGGCGAGTGCAAGACCCTGTCCCCAGCCCTGGATCCAGCGTCTGGAAATGCCTCTGTATCCATCGATATCCTTCATAACAGCCGTTCCGCCGGATACATTCATGACGCGGCCGTCCTCGCTGATATTGTCGAGAAGTCCCTTGATGGCAAGGTTGATATGGCGGGTATGCAATGGATTGCCCCGCTCAAGCATTGCCGCAGCGATTCCTGCGGAAGCGGAAATTTCTTCATAAGATTCTTCGTCGTTCAGGACCGTTCGCCAAAGACCTTTTTCTGTCTGGACTGTTTTCAGTGCAGCGAGCTGGTCGTTCAGGGAACCTGCCACATCCAGATATTTCGGGTAGAGATAACATTCCGGGAGCACGCTTCCTACCTTTGACATCGTATAAGCAGCCCAGGCATTGGCTCTGCCCCAGTATATACCGGACATGTGGTCCTTCGTAATATTGTTATAGCCGTGATAGTAGAAGCCCGTATTTTCATCCTGCAGATAATTGATGTGCCAGTACCATTGGTTCAGAGCGTCATCGATCATCGCTTCGTCTTTGTTGATCACGCCGACTCTCAACAGAAAGAAGGCAGCCATAAATAACGTATCCGCCCATGCCTGCTCCGGAAAGTCATTTTTCGCGGAAACCGTATGCTGAAGCACACTGTCGCCGAAGCGGAGAGCGTCTTTCTGTATGTATGCAATTTTGCTCATAACAAGGTCCCAGTATTTCTGTTCACCGGTGGCCTGATACAACGATACGAGACAATGTCCCATCGCGCAGGCATTTACCGTCCATACTTTCGGCAGGCCGAGTGAGATCAGTTCATCTACACGGTCTTTTAGAAGCGTCAGATATTTTTCGTTTCCTGTTTTTTCATAAGCCTCGCTGATGCCGTAATAAGCAACGCCGCAGGGCCAGTCCCATGTCAGATCCATTTTCATGGTCCTGTCAACGATCCTGTCGATGACATTTTCTATCTGTTCCTTATTAAATTCCAACTGCATAATCAGCCCTCCTGTTAAAAATATTTTGCGTATTTTACAATAAGATATATATTCCATTATACAAAATTGGACATTTTTCTAATAGATTGCTTTCATTCAAAAATACAGCAATTTCGACCAAGTTTACAGACAATATGGAAGACAACATTTTATTTTTGTATTTTACAATAAAAACAAAACACTTTATAATAAAAAAAGAAGATTGTACGTCATTGTACATCAATTTTATGAAACGGATACAGGAAGGAGCAGATTGTATGATCAAAGGATTTAAAATGAAACTATACCCTGGACAGGAGGCGGAATATGAGAGACGCCATAACGAACTCTGGCCGGAGATGAAGGACATGATTCATGAGCATGGCGGAAAAAATTATTCTATTTTTCTGGATAAAGAGACGCTGACGCTGTTCGGCTATATCGAGATTGAAGATGAAGAACTCTGGGCAAAAGGCGCGGACACGGCAATCAATCGGAAATGGTGGGATTTCATGGCGGATATTATGGAGACGAATCCGGACAACAGCCCGGTGTCGGTTGATTTAAAACCGCTGTTCCATTTGGATTGAGACGAATTTATTCATCCTGCGAATGCTGCGGCCTGCGTACAGCGGACTGTGTTCGGATTCAAATGCAGCAGGCTGTGAGAAAATGGAGGTATCGGAATGAAGATTGGCGTGAGAGCGCATGATTATGGAAAGATGGAAATTGAAAAGGCAGCCGAAACGCTGCACAGGGAAGGATATGAAGCGGCGCAGCTCGCACTGCCCAAAGTTTTTACCGGCATTGACAGTTATGAGGACATTACCGGGGAACATCTGGAAAGGATTCGGCGGGCTTTTGAAGAATGGAAAGTGGAAATTCCCGTTTTCGGATGTTATATGGATTTGGGGAATCCCGATGAGGAGGTCCGCAGCCATGCTGTGAGCACACTGAAAAAATGTCTGGCCTACAGCCGGGAAATTGGCGCGAAAGTGGTCGGGACAGAGACCGCTTATCCGCATTTGAACCGGGAAGAAAAAGCCAAATGGTATCCTTATATGCTGGACAGTGTGAAGCGTGTTGTGGAGGAAGCGGTGCGCCTCGATGTGAAACTGGCGGTCGAACCGGTATACTGGCATCCGCTTGAAAATCTGGAAGCGGTGAAGGATGTACTGGAACAGGTGAATGACAGGGAGCATCTGCGGCTGATCTTTGATGCCTCCAATCTGCTGCAGTACCCGGATACGACAGATCAGTATGCCTATTGGCGGGAGTGGCTTGATAATGTCGGAGAATATGTGGAAGCGATGCACATCAAGGATTTCTATTTTGATGAAAAGGGCGGATATCACGGGGTACCGCTTGGAAAAGGTGTGATCCAATATCAGGCGGTTTCCGAATGGCTTCATGAAAACAGGCCGGATATGTATCTGCTCCGGGAGGAAATGGATCCGGCAATCGCGAAAGAAGACATAGGGTTTATGAAAAAGCTTTGATATAGAAAGGTGTAATTCCGTAAAAGTAAAAATTGACGAAAATCGGGCAAAATTTGTATCTGTGCAGGCTTTGCTAAGGCTTGCATTCCTTTTTATGTCCTTTATAATATTCTTATATATTCTGATTCACTATCAAATAAATGAATGTTAATTAGAAAAACTCCATATGCTTAAATTTTTGAAAGACCGTTTGACGGCGAAATCGGTCAATCTTATTTTACCGGAAGGAATCTTTGACTTCATATTGTTTGTTAATGTAAGAAAAGGTACATATGTACGGGAATATGGGAAGCAAAATTTACCATATGCCATACCGGAAGAAGGCGGATACGATGATTTCCTGAGAGGACTGTGCGAAAGGCTGTGCGGCAGCGAAGAAGAATTTCACGAGAATATGAAACTGATCAGAGTCCTCGGCGCATTGGCCGTTCAGGAGAAGTATACTGTAATATGCAGTTTGAAGATTGGGAACGGTTTATATCATAAGAAAATTACTTTTATCAGGAATACTTTTTTTGAAAAGTCCAGTAAACAGAAAGAAAATATCATTGTTTTCTGTGAGGATATTACCGAAATTTTTTTCGATTGGGAAGTCCGGAGAGAAAACAGCGGAAGAAGATCCGGTCAGCAGAAGGAAAATGCAGAAATTCTGCAGAAACGGATCGTATATCTTGTCCACGAAATCAGAACATCTCTTAACAGCATCTATGGTAGTCTGACATTGCTGCGGGAGGAGTGGCATCCGGAGAGTGGATATCTGGATAATGCCGTTCTTTCCGCGGAATATCTTCTGAATCTTGTGAACAGCATTCTGGATATCTCTGCGTTGGAAGTTCAGGGCGTTGGGAAAACAGAGGCAGTTATGCTGGAGGAACTTGCAAGATATCCACAAGGGATTTTGGCACAGGAGGCAGAGAGGCGGAATATCCGGTTACAGTTTCTTTTTGGGGAACCGGTATATCAATATCTATATGTGAACAGAACAGTCGTCCAGCAGATTATCATCAACATGATCTCCAATGCACTGAAATATACAGAAGGTGGCGGACAGGTAGTCTGTCATATGAGAGAACTGTATCAGGAGGAAAAAAGAGTCCGGCTTTTGCTGGAAGTGTCTGATACGGGAATCGGCATGGAAGAAGGATTTCTTGCCGATGTATGGAAATCTTATACGCGGGAAGGACGAAAGAGAGGAACAGAAGGGAGCGGACTTGGACTGGCCCTGACGAAGCGTCTGGTAGAGATGCTTCATGGCACGATACGAATTGAGACAAAGAAAAATACAGGAACAACGGTAACAGTAGTACTGGAAGTGGATGGAGATGATGTCCTGTATGAATCGTCGGGAGCGTCCGGGAAAGCCGTCGGAGAGGAACCGGTTTCCATCAAAAGAGCGCTGGTCGCGGAAGATGAAGATGCAAATATGGAAGTCCTGTGCGGATATTTGGAAAAAATGGGCATTGCCGCAGATAAAACATATGACGGCGATGAAGTGTTGGAGATTTTCAGGCAGTCGGAAGAATTTTATTATGATGTGATCCTGATGGATGTCCATATGCCCGGCATAAGCGGATATGAAGCAGCCGGGAAGATCAGGAGCATGGGAAGGAATGACAGCGGACTGCCGATCATTGCCGTGACGGCGGATATCCTTGATAAGCAGATTGCAGAAGAGATGTCCGTTAAAGTGAACGGATATCTTGTCAAGCCGTATCGCATAGAAGATATCAGGTCTGTGCTGCTGCAGATTTCCGGGTCCTGGAAGGGGAATGATTAAATCATGAAGGGTATCATGGAACAGGAAAGGAAAGACGTGATTCGCCGGCTGAATCCGCATTTTCTTTTTAATACATTGGGCGCTGTCCGAATCACAGTCAGGACCGACCCGGAGCTGGCTTATGACAGGATTTATGATCTTTCGAGATATTTAAGGACGGTCATTGGTTCTTTTGAGAAACAGGATAATATCCTTTTCCGGGAAGAGATGGATTGTGTATTTTCCTATGTGAATCTGGAAAGATTAAGATTCGGTGATAAGATCGTGTTCAACACAGAATTGTGGGAAAAGGATTTCAGGATTCCGCCGCTGTCGGTGCTGCCGCTTGTGGATAATGCGATCAGACACGGTCTGCAGAGAGGCAGGAAAAAAGGGACGATAACGGTCAGAAGCTGTCGGATGTCACAGGAATATATCGTTCAGGTGGAGGATGACGGAACGGGATTTGAGATGTCGGAATGCGGCGCGGCGCCCGGAGAAGACGGAAAGAAAGCGGGAGGACTTTCGGACGTCAGATATCGTATGGAAAAAATGGTAAATGGAGGTATGGATATACTAAGTTATACGGGCGTCGGCACAGTGGTAACTTTGCATATTCCTGTTTTGGCAGAAAGGTGTGATGATTGCCATGAAGATAAGAACGATCATAGTAGATGATGAGTTGTGGAGCCTGAAGCAGTTCAAAGAGGAGTTCGAGAATGCTTCATGCATTGACCTGCAAGGGGAATTTGACAGCGTCGGGAGTGCGCTTGCCTATGCGGAAGAACATGCGGTCGATTTTGCCCTGTTGGATATCCGGATGCCGGGTATGAACGGAATTGCGCTCGGGGAAAAGCTGCGGGAACTCAATCCTGAAATAATCCTCATTTATGTCACTGGCTATGAGGAGTTTTTAAAAGCGGCCATTTTGGACCTTCGTGCGGACTATTTTCTGATGAAGCCCTTTAATAATGCGGATGTTATGCAGATGATAGACAGAGTAAGATATCTTTCCGGCAGGCTGCAGAAGCGGGTATCGGTTCAGACATTTGGCGATTTTGATATCTTTGTTGACGGGCACCTGCTCGAATTTGCCAATCAGAAGGCCAAAGAACTGTTCGCGATCTGTATCGACAGCGGCGGCGAGGTGACGATGAAAAAGAGTATTGATCTGCTCTGGGAGGGCAGGGGATATGATGATAAAGTAAAATGTCTGTACAGAAAGGCTGTCATTTATCTGAATGCGACGTTCAGGGAACATGGTGTTGCCGATATTTTCAGTAACAGAAGAGGAAGCTGTCATGTGAACAGGGACGAGATATCATGTGATTATTATGAGGTGCTGGGCGGAAAGAATATCAAAGATACTTCTTTTGACGGCCGGTATATGTCCTCATATTCATGGGGCGAGGAAACCTGCGGAAAACTGTGCCGTATGGCCGCCGAATATTTGTGATGAAGAAAAAATGTGGGAAACTCTAAAGTCTTTGCAAAATCATCCGATACATTTAATAACAGATGACAAAATTAAATTGATGTCTGCTGAAGCGGGCAAGGATTGTATGTAGAATGAAGCGATTCATGAAAATACAGAGATGGACAGGAAGGAGGGGTTTTTATGCGTATTGAAGCATATACTCAGGTCCAACAGTTATATAACACAAAGAAAGCGGTCAGAACGCCTGCAGGCCAGAATGCCGGCACTTCCGATAAAATACAGATTTCAAGCATCGGCAGGGACATTCAGGTAGCCAGAGCGGCGGTGGATGCGAGCAGCGATATCAGAGAAGAACTGATAGCTCCTCTCAGGGCCGGAATCGAGAACGGAACTTATCATGTGAGCGGCGAAAGTTTTGCGGAGAAATTATTACAGCAGTATGATGAGATTTCCGGTCTGTAAAAGCGTGGGGAGAACTTCTGCGGATTCGCATCGAAGGATATTCCGCCAGGAGGTTCTTCACACCGAAGAGTGCTGTTAAAACGGGCATTCTTCATCTGAACTTAGACCGCATAAAGCGGAGCATGGAGGATACAGCGTGGCAAGTTTAATGGAAGACTTGATAGACGTTTTGGAAAAGGAAAGCGGAGAATACAAAAATTTGTTGAATTTATCCATGCAGAAGACGCAGGTCATTGTGTCAGAGGATTTGGACCAGTTAGCAAAAATCACGGATGAAGAACAGCTTATCGTGAGCAGAATCAACCATTTGGATACGATTAGAAATGAGGCTGTACAGGATATAGCGAATGTACTTAACAAGGATGTTACAAAATTAAAAATTGCAGATTTGATCAAAATGCTCGAACAGAGACCGGAAGAACAGCAGAAACTGGCAGCGGCTTCTGATGCATTACAGTCAGTTGTAAGAAATGTGGCGAGAGTCAACGAGCAGAACCGGGAGTTGATTCAGAATGCGCTGGAAATGGTGCAGTTCAATATGAATCTTATCCAGTCAATGAAAGCGGCGCCGGAAACTGCTAACTACAACCGCGGCGCTTATAATACCGGCGATATCATCGGTATTGAGCGGAAATCATTTGATGCAAAACAGTAAGAAAAATTGTTAAGGATGGTAGCGTTATGTCATTAATGGGAAGCCTTTATCTGGGCGTATCAGGATTACAAACTTCGAATAATGCGTTGAATACGACAGCGCATAATATGTCTAATCTGGACACCGTTGGCTATACAAGACAGCAGGTGTCTCAGGCAACAAGAACCTATAATACAATTTCTAAGGGCCGGCCCAACTGGCAGCAGCTGGGTCTGGGTGTCAACTATTCCCAAACAAGACAGATAAGAGATTATTTTCTGGACAAAAATTATCGTCGTGAATCGGGCAGAAGCGCTTTTTACGATGTTGCCTATAGTGCATTGGAGGAAATCGAAGATGTACTTGGTGAATCCTATGAAGGCCATGCTTTTTCCATAGCGGTAACAGATTTGTGGACTGCGGTGGAAGAACTGAGCAAGGACCCTACGCTGGCGGTAAATCAGAACCTGTTCGTGACGCGTGCTAATGAGTTTATCACGAAAGCACAGGCAGTCTATACCAGTCTGGAAGAATATCAGGATAACATGAATCAGTCGGTGGCGCAGGATGTGGAAACGATCAACAAATATGCGCAGCAGATTGAAGCGCTGAATCGTCAGATTGCCAGAATGGAAGGCGGCGTAGAACATGCCAATGACCTGCGGGACCAGAGAAACTATCTGTTGGATGAACTGGCGACGATGGCATCCATTTCCTATCATGAAGATTCATTTGGTTATCTGAGTGTTCAGATGGAGGGCGTTGATCTGGTAAAAGGCGGACTTGTCAATACCATTTCCCTTCATGAAGACCCGAAGACCGGATTTTATACTCCCTATTGGGAAATGCTGGCAAATTACAGCTATGATGAATATGGCAATAAATATCTGACAGAAGATGCGCTTAAATCAGCACGGGTATTTGATCTGGAGCGGCCGATCTCTTCTATTACGAATACGGATATCGGTTCCCTGAAGAGCACGCTTCTGGCCCGTGGCGATCACAGAGCGACAGCGCAGGAACTGAAAGATATCAATCCGGATGGAGAATATAAGGCGGGCTGGTATGATACGCATATTTCACAGTCCATCATCATGAATGTCCAGGCGGAATTTGACCAGCTGATCAATGCAGTCGTTACGAAGATCAACGGAATTTTGAAAGAAGCAGCAGAACTGGAATCGGCGTCTTATCCTAATTCTACATATCTCCGCGATGCGAACGGCAATCCGTATCAGCTGTTTGAACAGATCGTAGCGGATGGTTCCACTTGTAAACTGCCGGATGGAACGGTTGTGGAACTGGGATGGAATGTTTCCAATATCGAAATTAACATTGAACTCCGCCAGAGTCCGACACTGCTCGGTTTCAGACTGACGGACAGCTCGGAAGACAATGCGACGACGGAAAAGCTGAAAAAGGCTTTCGAAGAAGCGATTTATACTTTGAATCCAAACGTACAGACGCCTGTCTGCTTCGTAGATTATTATAAAAATCTGGTTTCTCAGGTAGCGAATACCGGTTCCGTATTCGGAGATATCATGGAGAGCCAGACGGTTACGGTCGATTCTTTGTTCAATGCGAGAGAACAGATCATCGGTGTATCCTCCGATGAGGAACTGACCAATATGATCATGTTCCAGAATGCTTATAATGCTTCCAGCCGTTATATTAACGTTGTCAGCGAGATGCTGGAGCATATTCTGACAACACTGGGCCGTTAGATTTAGACCGTTTTTGACGGTGGAAGGAGAGAAAATATGCCATCTACATTTTTTGGATTAACAATAGCATCATCAGGACTCAGGGCTGCAAATGCGGCGCTCAATACGACAGGCAATAATATCAGTAATGTTGATACACTGGGCTACAGCCGTCAGGCAGTTACAACAGAGGCAGCACAGGCATTGCGTGTTTTTGCGACATACGGATGTGCGGGAGCCGGTGTTGAGACGATTGCGATCGAGCGTATCCGCGACAGCTTTTATGATGTCAAGTATCGGGAGAATGAGACGAGACTGGGTGAATATGATATTAAGGCATACTATATGCGTATGATAGAGAACTATCTGACGGATGATAAGATATCCGGGTTCAAGACGATTTATGATAAGATCAGCGCAGCGCTGGAAGAGGTTACGAAGAACAGCAGTTCTACTTCCACTAAAGCGGAGTTTGTGTCTACCGTAAAGAACCTGACGGATTACTTTAACAATATGTACGGTAATCTGCAGAATCTTCAGGCGGATGTCAACGATGAGATCAAGATGCGCGTTGATGAGATCAACTCTATCGCACAGGATATTGCGACTGTCAATAAACAGATCAATGTTATCGAGCAGACGGGCGTTATTGCCAATGAACTGCGGGATAAAAGAGATGTCCTGCTGGATCAGCTGTCCGGCATCGTTGATATGTCAACGGAAGAACTGCCGATTTTGAATCAGGCCGGAGAACCTTCGAATATGAACAGACTGATCGTCAGAATTGCCGGCGGGCAGGTATTGGTGGATTCGGATGATTACAGACAGTTAGAATGTATTGCAAGGAAAACAGAAGAGAAAGTGAACCAGTCGGATGTTGACGGGCTTTATGATATTCGATGGACGGACGGTATTGACTTCGGCCTGTATAATGAATCTATGGGCGGAGAACTGCGCGGACTGATTCAGATGCGCGACGGTAATAACGGCGAGTATTTTAATGGTAAGGTAGATGGTCTTTATTATAATGTCGATACGACCAGGGTGGTCATCCATACGGATGCAGAATATCTTGGAAATATGAGCAAGTGTACGCTCTCGGATACGGGCGGCAAGATAAATATCGGCAACCAGATTTATTATTATACCGAGTGGACTTACGACGGAGACGGTAATTATTCTTTTATTATCGATAATAAAAAGAGCGATATGCCGCTCGTGAACGGTAAGATGGGTTTGGAAGCATCCATCGGCGCCGAGGTTCGTTATCAGGGTATTCCCTATTATATGGAGCAGATGAATGAATGGATCCGCGATTTCGCGAAGGCAGTCAACGATATTTTCACACAAGGCGTTACCGAGAAGAGCGAGGATGCAGGTATTCTTCTGACAGGTAATCTCCTGACGGAAAGCGGTCAGTATACAGAGGGCTGGCTGAATGGTGTGACAAGAAATGACAAAGGTAAAGTAAATGATAAAGGATATTATCATATTACGGCGGGCAATTTCGCGGTTGTCGAAGAAATTATGAAAGATGCTTCCCTGCTCGGAACGAGATCTGATCCGACTGCGGGTGTGGATGAATGCGAGCAGGTCAAGAAAGTCATTTCCATGATGAATGATGTGAATCAGTTCAACTTCCGGGGAAGGAATGCGGGAGGATTTCTGGAATGTGTGCTTTCGGATGCGGCTCTGAACGGCGAGAATGCGGAGACATTTTATACTACCTACCTGAGTTTGGAGACAAGTATCGACAATCAGCGGACTTCCATTTCGGGTGTGGATGAGGATGAAGAAGCGGTCAGCCTTGTAAAATATCAGAATTCCTATACGCTGGCTTCTAAAATGATCTCAACTCTGACGGAAATTTATGACAGGCTGATCCTGCAGACGGGTGTTTGATAAATAAAGAAGGGATGGTAGTGTTATGAGAATAACGAACAGAATCATGCGGAATAATTCGCTGTATAATATTAATCAGAACAAGATACTGGAAGATAAGCTGAGCAATCAGATGACGAATCAGAGTAAGATTACAAGGCCTTCCGATGACCCTGTTGTGGCAATCAGAGCTTTGCGTCTCCGTACTAATGTAACGATGGTATCGCAGTATTATGATAAGAACTCGGAGGATGCGGACAGCTGGCTTTCTATCACCGGCGATGCACTGAATACGGTGGGCGATGTGCTGACAGACCTTTATAAGCAGGTTGAGGATGCTTCCAAGAAATCTCTGACATCGGCAGATTTGGATATTATTTTAACACAGATAAATGCCCTGACAACGGAATTTTATGCAAGCGGTAACGTAGACTTTGCAGGACGGTATGTATTTTCCGGTTTCAGGACCGATACACCGATTACCTTTACCGAAGAGAATATCAAGGAATTTAATAAGGACCCGGAGAACAAACAAAGCTATGTCATCGAGGAGACACGAGGCTATAAGGATATTACCAGTATCAGTTATACGGACTGGAAAAATCAGACAGGCGGCGTGAAAGATGATGAGACACAGATTTATAACAAAACATTGTACCGATTCCGTTTGTCTTACGATGAACTGGATGAGACAATAAAGTCGCTCGATGCAAATGGGCAGACAGTTACGAAAACGGCTTTGCAGTTGGAAATCACAGGAGCAGATCCGACAGCAGCGAACGGAATTACGGTGTTCCAGAACGCAGAGGATGCTTATAAGGCGGTTGCCGATGGCAATGCAACGATGGCTTATATTCCTTCCACCGGTGAAATCGTGTTCGGTGAAAAATATTATAACGACCCGCTGAAGGTTAACGAAAATATGCAGGTGAGAATCAAATACTCCAAGAGCACCTGGGAGGAAGGTGATATCAATCCTGTCCACTATTTCCACTGTATCGCGAGCGACCAGCAGAATGCGCAGCGCGCGATGGATTTGGAAGGCGCGAAGAATACGCTGGAAAAGGCACAGTCAGATCTGAAAATAGCAGAGTCGAGTAGCAGCAGCACACCGGCACAGCTCGCAGCAGCCCGCAAAGCGGTCGAAGATGCACAGGCTGTAGTGGATGACATTATGAGCAATGTGATCGAGTACAATCTTGAGGGTCAGGACCAGGATATCTATTACGCAATGGGCTTTAATCAGGATATTCAGGTAAATACCCTTGCGCATGAAGTGTTTACACATGGTGCAAGAAGGGATGCGGATGATTTCAAAATCTATCTGAAGCAGCTTCAGGATGTAGAGGCGTCCATAAAAGACATTGAAACGAAGATGAAGGAATATGCGGAGGATACGCCGGAATATAAGGATTTACAATTACAGCTCGATGCGGCCAACAAAGCATATACTTATGTGAGAGAAAATGTTCAGAAAAAGTTCGAAAATCAGATTACAAGATATCAGAGTTATATCGATGATACCAATGTGGCAGTTACGGATAACGGTACAAGAAGAAGCCGTCTGGAGCTGATCCAGAATCGGTTAATGAACCAGAAAGCCACCTTTAAGGATTTACAGAGCGCTAACGAAGATGTGGATGTGACGGAAGTTGCCGTACAGCTCAAGAGTTCGGAACTTACCTATGAGGCGGCGCTGGCGGCTACGAGTAAGATCATGCAGACCAATCTGATGAATTACATCTAATAAGAGAGGGAAAACTTTATGACGATAATGACAAGAGTATTCGGTGAGATTACAATAGACGATGACAGGATTATCAAATTCTCCAAAGGAATTGTCGGATTCCCGGACCTGACGGATTTTGCGCTGCTTCATGACTCGGAAAAAGGAACCGATTCCATTCATTGGCTGCAGTCTTTACAGGAGCCCGGTTTCGCAATGCCGGTCATGGATCCGCTGCGGGTATGCCCTGACTATAATCCGGAAGTCGATGATGAAATCCTGCAGAATCTTGGAGAATTGAATCCGGACGAAATGCTGGTGCTCGTTACGATGACCGTACCGAAAGACGTGAAACGGATGTCTGTCAACCTGAAAGGACCGATTGTCATTAACGCGGCACAGAAAACAGCAATACAGGTCATTGTGGAAGGCGATGAATATCCGGTGAAGTTTCCGATTTACGATATTCTGGAAGCCAATAAAAAGAAAGCAGGTGATTAGATGTTAGCTTTATCCAGAAAAAAGAGCGAAGCGCTTATTATCAACAATAACATTGAAGTCACTGTGCTTGAGATCAAAGGAGAGCAGGTGAAACTCGGTATCAGCGCACCGAAGGAAGTGCCTATTTACCGAAAGGAAGTTTATATGCAGATTCAGGACTCCAATAAGGAAGCAATGAATACAGACGGTCTGGATGCGCTGCAGAATCTGCTGAAGTGACAGGGATGAAAGAAAGAGTCGGGAAATCCTGAAAAATAATAGGAAATATCATAAGATATGGGGAAGTGATGGTTACAGCGCTTCCCTGTAATTATATTATAAGGAAGAAATTTTATGAAGAAAGTAAGTGTGGTGATTCCATGTTATAATGCGGTGAAATATATTGAAAGATGTATGAGATATTTGCTGGATCAGACGATAGGTATTGATAATATGGAGATTATTTTGGTGGATGATGCTTCAACAGATGGCGGGGAAACACTTCATTTGCTGCTGGAATATGAGGCAAGGTATCCGGATTCGATCATTGTGATTTCTCTTGAACAGAATATGCGTCAGGGCGGAGCCAGGAATGTGGGTATTTCTTATGCCGGCGGAGAATATTTGATGTTTTGTGACGTAGATGACTGGCTGGTGTCCGATGCGATGGAGAAATTATATCACATAGCAAAAGAAACAGACGCGGATGTGGTAGAGTTTCGAAACAAAGAAGTAACGGATAATACTATTGAGGCGGAAACGTTTTCTGGAGATGAGAAGAAGAGTCATATATACGAGTTTGATGAGGGAGAAGAGAAACGGCAGTTCATTATGTCTTCCTCTGAGGATTGTGGGTTAGGATGCTGGACCAAATTCTATCGGATGTCTGTTATTCAGGATAATCAGATTCGATTTGCGGAGCATTTAATTTGCGAGGAACCTTCTTTTACTTTACCCGTCCGATTTTATGAAAAAAGACATGTGCTGACAAATGAGATTTTCTATTGTTATTATCAGTCTCCCAATAGTACGATGCGGAGCAGCTGGGACGAGCGGAAGTTTGACAATATTACGGTTTGGATGACTTTGATAGAGGATTTGCGGAAAAGAGGGTTTTTAGAGCCGTATCACGAAGAACTGGAATTTATGTTTTATGAATGGGGATTCGGGATGAGTATCAGAATGCTGGTCGCAAGATGCTATTTACTGACAAAGGAGGAACTGAATTTATTTAAAAAAAATACACTGCAACTGTTCCCGGAGATATTGCAGAATCCATATGTTGTAAAAAAAGAGGACGGTTGGAATCTGTTAATGAAAGGGCTTCTTGAAATGGAACTGACAGACGGGAATGTGCCGGAACTGAATCGCCTGATGAGATATTTTATACAGCGTTGTCAAGAAATATCCGGTGAAGCGTGAACATGGAAAATCCGGTGAGTATTAAGTACAGAGAGGACATTTTTTCGGAAGCATCTCCATGAAATTCAGGGATTGCTCAAAATCCGTATCATTTCGGCCAGACGCGTTTCATAGGTGTGGTATTTGACTGTTTTTTCATAGCCGTGTATGGCAATATTCATTCTTTCGGCTTCGTGATGCAGATAGTAGTCTACTTTCTGGATGAGCTCGTCAGTGCTCTCATACACCTCCAAATCTTTTCCGATTTCAAAATATTCCGGTATTTCTGCCTGATAATTGGTGAGCAGAAAACCGCCGCAGCCGAGTATATCCCAGATACGCAGAGAGAGTCCTGTTTCGATTGGGCGCATGGTGATATTCAGATTGATTTTGGAAGCCTGAAAGATTTTGGGCATTTCCGTCAGCGTACTGGCCCCGCCTTTTGTATGGACACGGGGAAGTCCGGACGTATCACTGCGGGTATAGAGCGATACATCAAAGCGCTCTGACAGCGAGGAGAGGATCGCGTGCCTTTCCACACTGGCAAGCTTCATGCCGATATATTGATGTGCGACAAGATAACGGTCTGTATCCAGAAAGATATCCTGCCCTTTGTAAAAAAGGGGATCCGCCGAAGCGATTTCCCGTATGACATCTTCAGAAAGCGTATCATAGATGAAATTGTAGCCAAAGACTTTCAGCTGCGCCTGTATCAGCCCGTTTACATAGCCCTGCGTATAAGAGGAGAGAGAATTGTTCTCAAGCAGCTTGTCATAACGGCATTTTTCGGAATAGAGAGAGCCGACAAAAGACACATCATGGCCATATTTCCGGTAATCCGCCTCTGTCATATCAAGAATTACTTTTTCCCAGCGTTTTGCATTTGTAGCAAGAGGCAGATAGTAGATGTGCTCGGGGTTATAGGGGTGAAAAAAATCGTACTGCGCTCTGTCGAATAAAAAGATGCGGTTCCATTCGTTTTTCAGCGCATTTGAAAAAAGCTCCGGGACAGGACTATCTACGCTCCAGCAGACATAAGGTACTTTGAAATGGCTGCATGTATAGGAAATTGCGGGATAGAAGTTGACGCTGAATATGAAGGAGAGTTTATGTGAAAGAATCCATTCTGTGATTTTCATAGCACAGCGGGCGGGTGTGACCTGTTTGTCAGTCATTTCCATTTCTTCTCTATGCACGGTGATGCCGAAGGATTCAAATACCTGGATGATATCAGGTTCACATATACTGTTGTATCGATAAATCAGAATTTCCATAAACTGCTACCTTTTTATTCCCTTTTTATGTTATAGTAGTCATAGAAATAGTGTAATGGAAAATGGGGAAAGTGCCAAGAGTAAAATGAAACTTTTTAGACATAAAATTTTCGATTAGAAAACTTTTTCATTTAGAATAAGGAGACATATATACTGCCATGAAAATATTATTTATAGCAAGCGAGAATCAGCAGATTGCAAGCATTATGTGTGCATTGGACAGAATGGGACACGAGACAGGAATGTATCCGAAATCGATAGAAACGATCGACAGCATTGAGGATGAAGAGAAACGGTTGAAAACTTTTCTGATGAATAACAAGGTGGATTTCGTCATTTCAAATCTTTTTGCGCCCGTTATAGCACGGCTGACCTGGGGACTGGAAATCAAATATGCTGTTTATGGAATGGATTCTCCCATGTATGAAACGTATCTCCCGGTAATTCCACGTTATGATAATTGTTATCTTTTTTTCTTTGATAAGAGAGAATATCAAATGGCAAGGCGGAAAGAATATACGAATGTATATTATCTGCCCCTGGCAGCCGATGTTGCATGGACAGAAAATCTGGTCATTACGGATGAAGAAATCAGGAAGTACGGCTGTGATATGTCTTTTGTCGGAAGTCTGTACAGCAATAATATATATGATTGTTATAGCGAAAGGTTTTCTGATGAGGCTGGTCAGATATTTTCTGAAATTATGGAACAGAGCGCATTTCAGTGGGATGGACAGGACAGACTCGGTATGTTGTTAACACCGGAGCTGACCGCTTATATAAGAAAAGTATGCCCTGAGGTGTATTCAAAACCGTATGAATTATCGGATGAATATTTTTTGAAAGAATATTTTCTGGCCAGGAAGCTGACGCATATAGAAAGGACGCTCCTGATGGAACTTTTGGCAGAACGGTATGACATTCATTTGTATACGAGAAATGATGAAATTGTTCCGGAGGGCATCCGGAGGTTCCCGGAAGTATCACAAATGACGGGTGGATTTAAAATATTCTATTCCAGTAAAATTAATTTGAATATTACAATGCGAAGCATTGAGAGCGGTGTTCCGCTCAGGGTCTTCGATATTATGAGTGTAGGCGGTTTTGTTTTGTCGAACTATCAGGAGGAAATTCCTGAGCTGTTTGAAGAAGGGAAAGAAATTGTGACTTTTCGCACACCGGAAGAATTAGTCGATAAGGCGGATTATTATCTGAAGCACGAAAAAGAACGTATGAGGATTGGGCTCAATGGATATCAGAAGGTGAAAAAATGTTATACATATGAGCAGCAATTAAATAAAATTATTTCCATTTTATTTCCGGCACACTAAATTATTATCGCGATATTCCGATATATACAACAAGAGACTATTTTTCTTTACGAAAATAGTCGGGACGATTCTAAAAATTCTAAATAATAAAGAAGGAACAATTCACAAAGTATCACACGGAGGTGATTAACAATGGCACTTGAACCATTAAGCAGCGTAATGACTTTTCAGGCACAGGATGTAGTGAAACCGAAAGTCCAGTCTGTTCAGCCGGTTGACATGGAAGTTTCACCGGATGACCAGGCATCTAAAGTGGACGCTACTACGGCATCGATCGTTAAGGCTCAAGCGGAAGACGACGAGGCGGGCAGCGGAAGCGACAAGGAGAAGGATGCGGGCGGGAACCCCAGGCAGGCATTAAATTCTCAGCAGGCAGCATCGGAACCTTTGAAAAAAGCGGTAGCAGAAATGAATCGCAAGATCAACAGCAAAGAAGAAGCAATTTTTGGTGTCCATGAAGATACGAACAGAATCATGATCAAAATCGTTGATAAGGACACAAAGGAAATTGTTAAGGAATTTCCGCCGGAAAAGACCCTTGATATGATCGCAAAGGTCTGGGAGATTGCAGGAATCCTTGTAGATGAGAAGTTATAAGAGATAGGAGGAAGACAGATGTCTATTAGAATTACAGGAATGTTCTCCGGACTCGATACGGAGAGTATTATTTCCGAACTGGTATCTGCGCAGAGCGTTAAGAAAAATTCTCTTGTGAAGGCACAGACGAAACTGAGTTGGAAGCAGGATGCGTGGAAAGCGCTGAATACGAAGATTTACAGTTTCTATACGAATACGCTCAGCGATATGCGTTATGAGGGCTCGTATTTGAAGAAAATAACGAAAGTCTCCAATACGAATGCAATCAATGTTATCACGAGCAACGATGCAGTGGATGGCGTAAGGAGCGTCATGGTCAATCAGCTTGCGAAAGGCGCGAGACTTACAAGCGGCGCATTGAACTCAAAGAGCGGGGTCTATTTCAGCGGCGCAGCAAGCCTGGCTCAGCTGCGTAATAACAGAGGAATGGATGTATTTAAAGGTGATTACAAATCCCAATCCGTAACGGGCAGCTTCCGGGTTCTTGGCGCACAGGGTCAGTATGTAGATTTTAATGTCGATGAGAATACGACGATTGATGATATTGTCAGCATGATAAAGACCACCGGACTGAATGCAAATTATGATCAGGAAAACCAGAGAATCTTTATCAGTTCCAAGAATACCGGTGCAGCCAATAATTTCAATCTGGTAGCGAACGATGAAGGCGGTATGAATGCGCTTGCATTGCTGGGCTTATTGTCTAAGGACGATCTGGCGAGTGAGGAGAATCAGAAGTGGGCGGCTTATAAGGACGGAAATGGCTATACGCAGGACTTTTATGACGATCTTTCGGCCGAAATTAAGGAACGTCTGGATGCTTTACTGGAAGCTAATGAGGAACTGAAAAAGCAGAATACCGGCTTAAAGGATACAAATGATAAATTAGCACTGGATAATGCCGACCTTTTAAACAGCCTGACAGCTGCAGATGATAGCACTTTGTCATCTTTGGGAACCTTGGCCGGTAAAACGTTTTCTCAGGCATTGAAGAATCTGTATGGGACAGGCGGCATATATGATACAATGGCGGGAAAGAAGACTGTATATACAGAGGCGAAGACCGCATTGCAGAAGGCGCAGGAAGCCTATGATGCGATAAAGGATTCAAATGATGCAGCGCAGGCCGATAAAGATGCGGCGCAGGCTGCTCTTGCCGCGGCACAGGCTGCACATGATACTGCCAAGGCGGATTATGATACGGCACAGGGCGCATATGACGGTGCATATAATGAGATATCTGATTTTATAAATGATGTAGTCTATGGCAAATTGGAGAATAAGGAAGTACAGGGCCTTGCAAACAGTGCGCATGCAGGTACTTATTATCAGCTGCGGAATGAGAACGGCAAAGCGCTTAATGTCTATGAGAAATTAAACAGCAATAAAACAGGAACCGGCGAATTTTATGCTATGGACGGTACCCTTCTTTATAAGAAGAGGTCTGATGGCAGCTATGAGGATGGTGCGGGCAATCTGCTTTCACAGGATGCTCAGGGCAATTATCTCGATAAGGATGGTAATGTTATCGCTAACTGCACATATGTGCAGGAGCGCGGGGGCGGACTCAAGGAAGCTTATGAGGAAGCTGAGAAGAATGGAACTGTAACGAGTACAATGAAGGCACAGGTCGAAGCCATGAATAAGCTGAACAATGTATTCCTTACAGTTGGAGAGAATAAAACTGCCATTACCGCTAATGCAGATAAAATAGCAGACAATAAGGCTACAATAAAGTTCAATGAGGAATATGTTGACGATGCGGGGGGAACTGCCACATCACAACTGGCAAAGGATGTTCAGGCACAGTTCGAAGCGAAAGTAGAAGCAGCGAACAAAGCATTGGCAATTGCGGGTAATCCGAATGCCAATGCAGGTATGCTTGCAGGAACCAAAATCAATGCGCAGGATGCAGAGATTCTGATCGATGGCGCTAAATTTACATCCATGACCAATACGTTCAACGTAAACGGCCTGACACTGACGGCACAGGAAGTAACGGATAAAGAAATTACGATGACGACTTCTACGGATGCGGACGGCATCTATAGCATGATCAAGAATTTCTTCTCGGAATACAATAAGCTGATCAATGAGATGGATTCCTTATATAATGCGGAATCGTCGAAAGGGTATGAGCCGCTTCTTTCCGAGGAAAAAGATGCTTTGAGCGACAGTGAAGTCGAGGAGTGGGAGAAGAAAATCAAAGATTCGCTGCTCCGCAGGGACAGTACGTTAAGTTCCGTATCTTTCAGCATGGCGTCCGTTCTGCTGCAGGGTGTGGAAATAAACGGCAAAAAGATGTACCTCTCGGATTTTGGAATCAATACGTTAGGATATTTCAAAGCAGCGGAAAATGAGAGGAATGCTTATCATATCGATGGCGATCCGGATGATTCGGCGACGAAAGCAAACGAAGATATTTTGAAGTCGATGATTGCATCCGATCCTGAGACTGTCATGAGTTTCTTTACGAAGCTGTCTACGAATTTATATGACGATTTGACGAAGAAAATGGCAGGTACGACGCTCAGCAGTGCGATGACGGTTTATAATGACAAGCAGATGAAAACAGAGTATGATGATTATACCGATAAGATCAAGAAGCAGGAAGAAAAGCTGAATGCGATGATGGATAAGTGGTATGCAAAGTTTTCCGCAATGGAAGTTGCAATGTCAAAACTGGAATCCAGGAGCAGTTCTCTTGCGAGTCTACTCGGGGGCTGATAACTGACAGCGGTGTGTGTTAAGATCAAGGAGGAGAATGACAATGCCAGCACGCAATCCCTTTGCTGAATATACAAATAATAAGATCATGACCGCTTCACCGGCGGAAATAACGCTTATGCTTTATGAAGGGGCGATTAAGTTCTGTAATATTGCGATCATAGCAATTGAAAATGGCGAAATTGAGAAGGCCCATGTCAATATCAAGAAGACGCAGCGTATCATAGAAGAGTTTCGGAATACGCTGGACCGTCAATACAAAGTCGCGGAGGACTTTGACAGGATTTATGTGTATCTTCTCCAGCGGCTGTTGGAGGCCAATATCAAAAAAGATAAGGAAATTTTAGAAGAGGTCAATATGCACCTGAGGAGTGTCAGAGATACATGGAAAGAGGTCATGAGACGCAACAGGCAGGCGTAGAGAGGGCAGGCATGAGTCAGAATATTGCACAAATATTATTGCAGGGTCTTGAGAAAAAGAACCAGATACTCGATGATATCATCAAAGAAAATGAGCAGCAGGCGGAAATCCTGAAGCAGGAAGTTCTCGATATGGATGCGCTGGATGCTTCTTTGGACAGAATCGGCGCTTATACGGAGATGCTTGAGAAGCTCGATGACGGATTTGAAGCATTGTACGACAGGGTTCGTACGGAAATCATGACGAATAAGTCCGCTTATCAGACGGAAATCGTACAGATGCAGAATCATATCCAGCAGATAACCGACAAGGTGGTAAAAATCAATACCGCCAGAATGCGCAATCAGATGCGGGCAGACAGCCAGTTCAAGAAGCAGGCTCAGGAAATCAAGAATGCGATGTCTAAAACAAGGGCGACCAAAAACTATTATAACAGCATGAACAAGCTCAATTATGTATCACCGCAGTTTTATGACAGCAAAAAGTAGTACTTACGGGTAAATTAAAAATTTTAAAAAAAATTCAAATTTACCCTAAAGTAAATCGGAGAAACACCGATATATATTACAAGTAAAGCAAGCTAATTACTTACTTGACCAAAAGTTACGAAGTAGTAAAAACAGCTTTGTAACAACAGTTACATCAGTAGCAACAGTTACTTCTGTAACAAGAGTTGCTTCCGTAACTGAGTAATGGTCCGATGGCAGCGTACGAGCCGGAGAACCATTACGAACCCAAAAACAATGCGGCATGGATGCCGTATAAAATTCAAGGAGGAATATAATATGGTAGTACAACACAACATTACAGCGATGAACTCTAACAGAATGCTTGGTTTAACAACAAGCGCTCAGGCAAAATCAACTGAGAGACTGTCTTCCGGTTATAAGATTAACCGTGCAGCAGATGATGCAGCAGGTCTTGCTATTTCCGAGAAAATGAGACGTCAGATCAGAGGTCTTACACAGGCTTCTTCAAACGCTCAGGACGGTATTTCTACTGTACAGACAGCAGAAGGTGCATTGGCAGAAGTTCAGGATATGTTACAGAGAATGAACGAACTGGCTGTTAAAGGTGAGAACGGTACTCTTACAACATCAGACCGTGCATCCATCCAGTCTGAAATCGGACAGTTGATGAGTGAAATCGACCGTGTACAGAGCACAACGACCTTCAACGAGATGAACCTGTTAGACGGTTCCTTCATCAAAGGCCTTCAGGTTGGTGCAGAAGCTGGTCAGCACATCAACATCAGCATCGCTAACATGAGTATGGCAGGTCTTGCTCACAATATCGACAACAAGCTGTATACGAAGGTTACATTTAGAAATCTGACAGCTGGTCAGGTTAGTGGCACGATGTCAACTTACAAGCAGAGCCAGTTGACACAGTCTAAAGCAAATGTAATCATCGGCTCGATGACACAGGGAACTGTAAATACATGGTCTACAATCAATACTACGACTGGTACTTACAACAGCGCTACACTTACATCCAATATGGCTACAAAGATCATGAATACATTCATGAGACTGGATGCTGGTAATGCGAAATCTGTTGCTACAGCTCAGGATTTCAACTCCCTGAACGCATTCATCAAGGGTGCATTGTCCTTAGTATCTCAGCAGAGATCTGATCTTGGTGCTATCCAGAACAGACTTGAGCATACAATCAACAACTTGGATAACATCGTTGAGAATACAACATCTGCTGAATCTGCTATCCGTGATACAGATATCGCTACTGAAATGGTTAAATACTCCAACAACAGTATCCTTCAGCAGGCTGGTACATCAATGTTGTCACAGGCAAATCAGGGCAATCAGTTGGCACTGTCCTTACTTGGCTAATTGCTTGAGTATTAACGAACATTGCATAATGAACTACCAATCCCCGCTCAATATGAGCGGGGATTTTGCTATTCCTTTTTTGATGGCGCTTTTCTGAATCGATAAAAGAGGGATTTTACAATCTATTACCATGCCTTTCTCTCAACCTGCGATATTTGAGCCGCAGGCACAAATTCGCGGTTGAAAAATCTCTGATTTTTCAACCTAATATTCCATCCGCTGCAAAGCTTCCAATGCGGGCTCGAACTCCCCACACTTTTGATAGTGTTGTCTTGCAATATCTTTCTGCTGAAAAGACTCGTAAATATAGCCTATATAATAAGAGATAACTTTTGATTCTACGGAATCCCGCGACGGGGCGGAGAGGGCTTTGACGAACTCCGGCAATGCTTTCAGGAGTTGATTTCGTTGAAGATACATAACACCGATCATACATAAGTAATCGGCATTATTGCAGTAATACTCATAGAAGGATAACAAGGAGGATGCCTCCTCGGCTTTTCCGGCATCCAACAGGATATTGCCGTAATTGCATACCAGTATGCGGGTGTAATCCTCTTCCGGCGCCGGATTGCGTTCCATTGCCATTTGAAAGTATTCAAGAGCATGTTCACGTTCCCGCATACAAAGGTAACTCTGTGCCATTTGAAAATAGTAATATGGTTCATCGGGATTTTTTTCAATTTCCGGAATCAAAAGATTGATATCCCGCATCGATTTTTCATATAATTTGTCCGCGGAACCGATATAACCCACATGGTCGGCGACGATTGGAAGAGTATAGCTTGTGGTAGACAGATTGGCGGTCGGGACCAGGATTTCATGGATGGGCCGTTCGTAATGATAATATTTCCGGTTGAAAAGGCGGTCAATGATGGTCGTCTGACAATGTCTTTCACCGTCAGTTTCAAAATAGTCTAGGCGTTTAATCAGGCCGACGCTTTTAGGGTGTTCGCTCATGAGCTGCTGTATCTGGTCGAAATCGAATTCTACAAGAAATTCATCGGTATCCAGAACAAGGATCATATTGTGAGAAGCGCGGCTGATGGAGAAATTTCTGGCGGCGCTGAAATCATTTATCCATTCAAAATCAAAAACTTTATCGGTATATTTGCGGGCGATTTCTTTTGAGTTATCGCTGGAGCCGGTGTCCACAACGACGATTTCAAAAGGATAGGGACTGAGCGATTTCAGACATTTATCCAGATTTTCGGCTTCATTTTTGGTAATGATACATACGGAAATGGGAATCATGATAGAGTTCTCCTTTTTGTTTCACTATTTAAGCTTGCTTGACCAGGCTGTAGTTCAACTGTTCAGGCTGCGTAGAATTTGCAGTCGTTTGACGGCGGGAGCAAAATTTCCACATTGCTGATAACAGGATATCGCGGCGGGAATATCGCCGAGAATCTCACAGATTTCTCCGGTCTGATAAACGGGCAGGAAACTGTTCGCGCCTTCCAGCCGGCACAGGGGTAGTCCGATTGCCTTTTGGTACTGTTCAAAGGCCTGTTCATACATTTGGTTCTCTTTGTAGATATTGCCCATGAGGTAGACAAAGTCTGCCAGGGGAGAAAAAGCGTCGTAAATGCTTTCAAAACCGAGTGCAGTTTCCTGTTTTCCGGTGCGCAGCAGCGCATTCCCATAGGAAACGACCATTGCCTGAACATAGGCCAGTTCCGGGTTTAAATCAAAGGAGAGGCCTTTGCCGTAATAGTCACAGGCAGTCGCATAGTCTTCGATAATTTCACAACTTTTCCCCAATTGATAATAGAGATAAGGATTTTCGGGTTCTCCTTCGAGCTGTTTTTTTAACAGGGTGAAGTTTCTGGTATACTTTGCGACGCGTTCTTCTTCCGTCATATCATATCCGCTATGTAGAATCGTGGTCTGCAGCAGATAAGCGGTCATTTCAGTTCCCCGCTTGGGTGTGAGCTGTTCGTGAATCATACCGGTATAATGATAGAGCCGCCGATCAAAAAACCGTTCTGTATTGTCTGTATTATTCAGAACGGGAATGCCGTTTTCCGTGACGATGTTTTCTCTGGAAACGGAACCGACACTGCTCGATAAATGTTTACGAAAATAGTTCAGTTCTTCCACATCGATTTTTTTGACCCATTCGTCGCAGTCGAGCATAAAAATCCAGTTATTTGATGCTGCGCGCAGCGAAAAGTTTCTTGCTGCGCTGAAATCGTCGCACCATACAAAGTCAAGTACCTGGTCGGCGTATTTGCCTGCGATTTCCTTTGTTCGGTCGGTGGAACCGGTATCTACAACGACGATCTCGAAACCATAGGGTTTGATGGAAGACAGGCACCTTTCAATTCTTTTTTCTTCGTTCTTTGCAATAATACATACGGAGATAGGGTGCATTTTAAAGAAAATCCTTTCTGTATCTGATGATAAACGGTGTCGGAGGCGTAAGTCATGTCTGAGGTTTCGTTTTGATGCCTAAAAGATTCAGCCGCTCGATCGCTAACGGATAGCCATATGCAGCAGAACGCTGATAAAAGGAAACTGCAGCAGATATGTCTCCCAGCATTTCATTGATCAGACCGATATTATAATAAGGAAGGAAAGTGCTTACACCCTCTTCCCGGGCATTGGAGCATTGAATCGCCTTTACATATTCCACCATAGCCTTCATAGGCTGGTCAAGCTGCAGATAAGCGGCGCCGAGTGAGCAGAGAAAGCCGGCATCATTGGAGAATTCATCGTATCGTTTGGTAAAGAATGCAACCGCTTCTTCGGCACGTCCGGTGACATTCATAGAGTGCAGATAAGACTGCGCGATTACCGGGAGCCAGGGCTGACGCGGGTCGATTGGCAATTCAAAGGCCTTTTTGTAATAAATGTAGGCATTCTCATAATCTGCTATGGAATTGTAGGACTGGCCTATCTGGAAATAAAAATACGGATCGTTCGGATTTTTTTCAATTTCCTTCAGGAGCAGCGTATTATTCCGTTCCACTTTCTGCAGCATACTTTCCATACCGCCGCAGTAGCCGACATGATCTACCGTGAGCGGAATATCATAACGCTCATAAATGGTACCGCCGGTTTGGGAATTTGTGACCTGTTCGTGAATGGAGAGGGTATAGTGATAATACCGCTTATGAAAGAGCCGTTCTACGCGGTCCGGATAAGATACCTGCATACCGCCACTATTGTAGTAGCTGTGGCGCAGCAGCATACCGACACCGCGGGGATGCTCCTCGATTGCCTGGCAAATGGCATCCAGATCGATTTCGGTCAGAAATTCATCGCAGTCTAAAACCAGTACATAGTTGTGCGATGCTTTTTTCAGGGAAAAATTCCTGGCGGCGCTGAAATCGTTGACCCATTCAAAGTCGTAAACAAGGTCAGTGTATTTTCGGGCAATCTCCTTTGTGCGGTCGGTGGAGCCGGTATCTACAAAAATAATTTCAAAGTTGTAGGGCACCAGAGGAGCCAGACATTTTTCAATATTCTTTTCTTCATTTTTGGCAATGATACAGACTGATATAGGAATCATAATAAGTTCTCCTTCTATATTATTTGTTGGTAATATTATCTGTTTAGTACAGTTCTCATGTCTGTTGTAGAAAATATTGCAGGATTTTGGATACCTGCGCTAAAATACCCAGTTTTTCAGCGGACTCTAAAATATCTTTTGTGACATCCTGAAAAATACCGTATCGCAGGAGCGCTTCCCTGTGTTCGGCGAGCATATAGCATCTTGCTTCATAGTAGCCGGAAATATTGTGGGATACGCCGTCCGTGCTCAAATTGACGAGTACCATCGGTTCATCCTGAAAGGCAATTTCATGGTCTCTGGCAATCCGAAGGAATAACTCCCAATCCTCCAGACAGGTCAGAGATTCGCAGAAAAGGCCGGATTGCTCAAAACATTGTCTGCGTACCAGTACGCCGGGCGTACCGATTGTATTTCGAAGCAGCATATAACGGTAGATATTCCCCTGTTTTTCGTCTGCCGGCATATTGTGGTCAGGAACAAGAAGGAGAGTACCGTCGGCTTTGTGGCATTCATAAGGGCAGTAGAGCAGGCCGATTTCCGGCTTCTGTGCCAGAAAGGCCATTTGCTTTTCCAGTTTATCCGGTTTCCAGTAATCGTCACTGTCCTGAAAAGCAATATAGTCATATTCTGCCTGCCGGATGCCTTCATTTCTTGCCGCAGCAACACCTTTGTTCTCAGGCATTTTCAAATAGCGTATGCGTTCATCATGAATAGACTCTACCACGATGTCAGTGTTATCTATGGAACCATCGTCAACAATAAGCAGTTCAAAGTCAGTATATGTCTGCTGCAATACGCTCTGTATGGATGTGATCAGAACATCGGCCCTGTTATAGGTCGGTATGATGATGCTTACTTTTTCCATTTGACTCCTTTCTTTTTGTCTGGCGCAGGCTTGTCATGGAGAATAGCATGTATTTTGGGCGTTCTTCGGTGTGAAGAAGATTTGCTTTGCAAATCCATAGAAGTTCCAAGTCAACTACGCTGACTTTGCGAAACAGCCAAGCCTGGGAACCAGGCTTTAGCTGTATGAGCAAGACTGCTTCGCAAGTCAGAACTTCTCTTCACACTAATAATCATGCCTTTCCCACAACCTGCGAGTTTGGGCGCAAGCACAAACTTGCGATTGAAAAATCTTTGATTTTTCAATCTAGCATTTCCCGAACCCGATGGCGGTAGGTGTGCGCCGCAGCAATCTTATCGTGTCCGTTTCGGGCGATTTGGAGGCGTTCGGCCTCATTGGCCAGGTAATAGTCGATCTTATTTAGCAAGTCCGATTTGCTTTCATAAAAATCAAAATCTTCGCCTGGTGTAAAATAATCCAGAAAGTCATTTTGATAATTGCTGAGCAGAAAACCGCCGCTGCCCATGATATCGAAAGCGCGCTGTGGAATGCCGCTCTTAATACTGCGCAGCGATATATTCAGATTAATTCTGCTCTGCTTGAAAACAAGAGGCATTTCCCGGTAATTGTCAACGGAGCCGTGGTTGGTGAGACCGGGAAGCTGGAAGTTTCTGTCATGCGTAAATAAGTCAAAGGGATGTTTCCCGGCGATGGCCTGAATGAGGTCATATCGTTCCAGTCCTGTAATCTTGCGGTTGATGACATACTGTGCATAGAGATATTCCTTTGTTTCCACGCCGTCAGGATTCGGTTCCATGGGGAGTGCGTAATATAAGTCTTCCATAATAGGAGACAATGATTCCTGTATGAAGTTATATCCCTGCACATTCATCTGCGCGGACATCAGCGCATCCAGATAACCTCTGGTATAATCGGACAGACCGGTCATCCGTTCGAAGAAGTTATGCTTCTCGGTATAGAGGGAGCCGATGAAAGAGATGTCGTATAAAAAGCTGCGGTTATCCATACTAATAACCATGTCCTTCTTCTCAACCTGCGAACTTTGGGCCGCAGGCACAAATTCGCGATTGAAAAATCTCTGATTTTTCAATCTATTTGTATTCGTATGATTGGTATCAGCATAATGGGCTGTATCAGGAAGCAGCGTATCCAGCCGTTCCACGTTCGCGGCCATCGGCAGGTAATGCACGGTGGAAATGCCGGCTTTATGAAATTCCAGATAGACATCTTTATCAAAGACATAAATCGTATTGCATGGATTGATGGCAGTGTACGAATATAACATGACATAGGGACTGTCATAAATCCACGAGATATAGCGGATGTTTTCCTGCTTGCAGACATTGGAAACAATCGGAAAGTAGTTGAAAGAAAAGACAATATCCGGCGTTTCTTTGTGGAGAAGGGCAGGAAGTCCGGCTACGGCCGAACCATCGCTTCTTGCATCTTTGTTGAAAAAAGGGAAGCAGACGAGGGTATGACCCTCTTTGCGGAATGCCTCTTTCATATCTTCATTTCCATAGCTTGCCCATTCGATGAATAGTATTTTCATGCCAGTCCTCCATGCAAATAGTATAGCAAAAGTTTGGGGATTTGGAAAGAGTGAAGGTTTTTTGCGTTGATTATGTGTGGTACTTTAGGTTGACAGAACGGCACATATTTTATAAAGTATATATATCTTATTTTATAATATGTAGAGTATGAAGGAGCAGAAAATAATCATGAATATCGCTATGATTTTAGCAGGCGGAACAGACTCAAGATTTCAAATGAGTGTTCCCAAGCAATTTGTGAATGTTTATAATCGGCCGGTAATTGTTTATACATTGGAGGCTTTTCAGAGACATGATGAAATTGATGCAATCATGGTCTCTTGTCTGGATGGCTGGCAGGAAATGGTCAGAGCATACGCAAAACAGTTTAATATCACTAAATTGAAATGGGTCATTCCGGGGGGCCGGGACGGACAGGCATCCGCAAGAAACGGTATTCTTGCTTTGAAAGAAAAATGCCACGATGATGACATGGTCATTCTTCACGATTCTATCAGACCTTTTGTATCAGAGGATATTATCACCGACAGCTTAAGAGTATGCCGAATCCATGGTATGGGGGTGGCGGCAGTGCGGACGATGGATACCATTATGAAAACGCAGGATGGTCTGGTAGGAACAGATAGTATTTCGCGTTATGCGATTATTCGAATTCAGACACCGCAGGCATACAGAATGGATAAACTCTGGGATGTTCATGAAAAAGCAATTGAAAAAGGGATTACAGGAGAAGTAGATACCAACAGCGTTATTTCAAAGCTGGGCGAATCAGTGTATTTTTCAAAGGGCTCCGATTTGAATATGAAGATCAATACAGTGGAAGACGTGGAAATGTTTAAGGCATTGTACAAGATGCGGCAGGAAGCGGAGAAGGAAAATACGTGAAAAGCGGTAGATTATAAAAGGAAGCAGAGGTTTACGGATGAATATAGCACTATTGCTGGCTGGTGGCAGCGGAACGAGAACGGAGCAGGATGTTCCCAAACAGTTTTTTAATGTATATGAAAAGCCAATCATTATCTATACACTGGAAGCTTTTCAGCGGCATCCGGATATCGATGGGATTATTGTTTCCTGTCTGGAAGGCTGGCATGAGATTTTGAGCGCGTATGCGAGAGAAGCCGGGATTACGAAATTACAGAAAGTAGTATGCGGTGGAGAAAATGGACAGGCATCCGCCAGAAACGCTCTGCGGGAATTAAAAGGTGTTTGTGAATTGGATGATATTGTTATCATTCATGATGCAATACGCCCGATGGTCTCTGCAGAAATCATATCCGACTGTATTGTAAAATGTAAGCAATATGGTTCCGGTCTTGCGGCAATGCGTTGCCAGGAGACAATTGTCGAAACTAATGATGGAATTAAGGGGGATACAGGTATCAGCCGAAATCATATCATGCGCGTACAGACACCTCAGGCGTATAAATATGGAACCGTGATGGACGCTCATGAAAAAGCGTTGGAACAGGGTATTACGAACGCTGTTTATACGAACACGCTGATGCTTGATTTGGGGGAGACGCTTTACTTTGCAATGGGCTCTGAGAAGAATCTGAAGATTACGACGATGGAGGATGTGGAGATTTTTAAGGCACTGCTCAAGATGAAGAGAGAGGATTGGGTGAAATAGATTGCAGAATTGGTACAGGAATAAGACAAAAAGTGATATGCTATGTGAATGTTATAACAGTAGTGTTTTTTTGCTAAAATAAAAATAAATTTTTAATAGATTTATAGGAAACAAGATTTATGTGATGTTCATAGCAAACATAGTCCGTAATTATATATTCTGGGGATAAAAAAGTGCGTGAAAAGAAAAGAGTTTTTGTTGCACCAAATAAGCAAATTTTGAAAGTATTAGTTTTGTGATTTAAAGTCACATAATTACGTTTTTTTCGGCGTTTAATAAATTTGAGTTTCTTGGAGTAAAGCAATAACTAATGTTTTATTTCGTTTTGCCGATATATACATCAGTTAGTTAAAATGTAATAAGTTCTGTTTATAGTTCATTTTTAGCAAGGATTGCGTGATGTTGCATGGATGCAGAGATAGGATTGAGAGAACCTGCTATTTGCAATAGTATGCAATGGCAGGTATTTAATTATATCGTGTATTAGTATTTAATAGCACTTTGCCAATAATATAGAAAATATAAATTGTAAAAAGGCTGGTGGTTATACTATGCGTAAATTTCAGAAACAGCAATTATTAGATATTGTTGTAAGTTTGCACACTCTTCATCAGGAAAGCAAGGGTAGGATGGAGAAAAAAGACTATGTGACAGTTCAGAGTGCTTTATCTGATTGTCAGGAAGCGGCAATTCAGATGGGAGAAGCAATTGAACGGATGGAGGGAACGGGGACTGCTGCTGTCGCTTATTTAGAAAAATATTGCGAAAAATTGTATCAAGTTAATATGCAATTAGAGGAAATATCCGCGCAGAAAGCCTATAAATCACTGGAAAGTATTCTGGTAAAGGCCGAAAATGAAATCAATCATATGTCGGTGCGTAAAGAAGTCGTATTTCTACCATACAAGGTAAGTATGTGGGATTCTATGGAAAGTGTATATCTGGCAGCGAAAGAAGATGAAAATTGTGATGCGTATGTAGTGCCAATTCCATATTATGACAGAAAAATGGATAGAAGCTTGGGAGAAATGCATTATGAAGGCAACGAATATCCTAAGAATATAGAAATTACGGATTATAGAATATATAATGTGGAAGAAAGACGTCCAGATGTTATTTATATTCATAATCCATATGATGAATTTAATAATGTTACCTGTGTTCCAGAGGAGTTTTATAGCAGGCATCTTAAAAATTATACAGACTGCTTAGTTTATATACCTTATTTTATATTGGGTGAAATAGAACCGGATGACCAAAAACGGATAGATGGGATGAGTCACTTTTGTTTTGTACCAGGAGTTATTTACGCACATAAAGTTATCGTTCAATCTGAAAAGATGCGACAGATATATATTAATGAATATATTAAAGCCGCAAAATCAGTGAGGTTACCGATAGACCAGAATATGTTAAAGCATAAAATACTGGGTATTGGTTCACCTAAATTGGATAAGATGAAAAATACTAAAAAAGAGGATTTGGAAATACCTGAAGAGTGGCTAAGAGTTATAGAGAAATCGGATGGAACATGGAAAAAGATTGTTTTTTATAATACAAGTATTAATGCCTTATTAAGGCATAATGGACGCATGTTGAAAAAAATAAGAAATGTTTTTCAATATTTTAAGGAACGGCAGTATAAGGTTGCGCTTTTTTGGAGACCACATCCATTGATACCGAGTACAATAAAGTCCATGAGACCAGAGTTGTGGGCAGAATATGAGAAAATTGAGAGAAAATACAGGGAAGAAGGATGGGGGATTTATGATGATAGTGCAGACCTGAATAGGGCTATCGCGATAAGTGATGCATATTATGGGGATAATAGCAGTGTTGTAAATTTATATAAAAAAACAGGAAAACCGTTAATGCTGCAAAATGTAGACGAGGGTGAAGAATTATGAAAAAAAGAAAAATACGCGTGTGTTTATATGTACTAATAATTGTTTTGTTAACAGCAATAATTTCAGGATGCAGCCAAGCTTCTGATGTTGTGTCAGATAATGATGCAAATATAGAAATGTTAAATGTTTCTTATGATCCTACAAGAGAGTTTTATGCAGCGTATAATGAATTGTTCTGTGAATACTGGAAAAGAGAAAATGGGCAGAATGTTATGATAACTCAGTCACATGGAGGTTCTGGTTCACAGGCGCGTTCTGTAATAGAAGGTAATGAGGCTGATGTAGTAACATTGGCACTTGCTCATGATATTACGGCAATTGAAGAAAGTGGAATGATTGACAGTGGGTGGTTGAATGAATTCTCTGGTAATAGTTCTCCATATACATCAACGATTGTATTTCTGGTACGAAAAGGAAATGAAAAGAATATACAAGATTGGGATGATCTGATAAGGGATGGAGTAGAAGTAATTACACCAAATCCAAAGACATCAGGTGGCGCATGTTGGAATTTCCTTGCTGCATGGGCTTATCAGGAGGTGCAAGATGGTGGTAATGAAGAAGAAACCAGAGAATTTATGAAAAAGTTGTATAAAAATGTGTTGGTATTAGATTCGGGCGCCAGAGGAGCAACAAACACTTTCGTAGAGAATGGTCAGGGTGATGTGTTGATTGCTTGGGAGAACGAGGCATATCTTTCAATTAAAGAATATCCTGATGAGTATGAAATTATAACTCCAAGTATCAGTATTTTGGCACAACCATCCGTCGCGATAGTGGATAGTAACGTAGACGAACATGGAACTAGAGAAGTAGCGGAGGCTTATTTGGAGTATTTATACAGTGATGAGGCTCAGAGGCTAGCGGGTAATCATTATTATCGTCCATTTAAGGAAAATATTTTGCAAGAATTTTCGGAACAGTTTGATCTTAATATGAATCTTGTTACAATTGATGATTTTGGTGGATGGGATGAGGCATATCGGATTTATTTTGATGATGGTGCAATTTTTGACCAGATATATGAGGATTAGATTGAAAAATCAGAGATTTTTCAATCGCGAATTTATGCCTGAGGCGAAAATATCGCAGGTTGTGAGAAAGGCATAATTATTAGTATGAAATTTTATTCAGCATGGATTTATTAACAATTTACATTTTATTAGTGAGACAGTCTGGAAAGGAATATTTTACTTTATGGAGCAGCAGATTATAAAAGTAAAGAATAAGAAAGGCGTCAGAGTGATTCCGGGATTTGGACTTTCTTTAGGGGTAACACTTTTTATGCTGGGAACGCTTGTATTAATTCCATTAGTATCTATATTTATTAGTGCCAGTCAACTCAGTTTTCAAGAATTCGTAAATATTATTATATCCCGTCAGATTGTATCTGGTTATGTTGTCAGCTTATCTTGCGCATTTTTTGCAGCTTTGATAAATGCAGTGTTTGGTTTGATGCTTGCATGGGTTTTAGTGCGGTATGATTTTCCGGGAAAGCGCTTGATGGATGGCCTGATTGAATTACCGTTTGCATTGCCGACTGCTGTAGCCGGTATTTCTCTTACATATCTTTATTCAGATAAAGGGTGGATTGGTTCTTTTTTTGACAAAGCTGGTATTAAGATTGCATATACGCGAATTGGTATAACATTAGCTATGATATTTGTGGGAATTCCATTTGTGGTAAGGGCGGTACAGCCTGTTTTGGAAAAGCTGGACAGGCAGTATGAGGAGGCCGCAATGATGCTTGGAGCAAGTGGAACATATACTTTTTTTCGTGTAGTTTTACCTGAATTGTTCCCGGCGTTGCTTGCAGGTTTTGGCCTTGCATTTGCAAGAGGAATTGGAGAGTATGGAAGCGTAGTATTTATTGCTGGCAATATTCCATATAAGACTCAGATAGCGCCGCTTCTGATTATGAGTAAGCTGGAACAATATAAATATGAAGATGCTACTGCAATTGCGCTTGTATTGCTGTTGATTTCTTTTTTTCTGATGTTCTTGATAAATTCTTTACAGATTTATATGCAGAAATTTAGTAGAACATAATGTGTTTGGTGAAATGGGGAATTACATAATGAAAGAAAAAAAAAGGAATTATGATCAGGATATTGTAGGCGATGGAATAAATTCCATACAGAAAGTATTGGAACCTGCGAGCAGAGTTTCGAATAATACTGTGAAATATGCATTGATAGGTATTTGTACACTATTTCTGTTGGTCATGTTGGTTCTGCCTTTAGTGGTGGTAATCGTAAACGCATTAAAAGATGGATGGATGGCTTATAGGAAAGCTGTGCAGGATGAATACACAATTAAGGCACTGCAGCTTACATTGTTAGCGACTGTAGCTGCAGTAGCTATAAATACAATATTTGGTTTGTTTGCTTCTTTTCTCTTGTCAAAGTTCTATTTCAAGGGGCGTCAGTTATTAGCTACATTGATTGATATTCCTTTTTCTATATCTCCGGTAATTGCAGGTTTGGCATTTATTTTAACTTTTGGAAATATTGGATGGATGGGAGATTTTTTGAAGAATCATGGTATAAAAATTGTATTTGCAGTACCGGGAATTATTTTGGCTACCATATTTGTTACATTTCCGTTTGTTTTTCGTGAATTATTTCCAGTGATGAACGCTCAGGGAAAAGATGAAGAAGAAGCGGCAGCACTTATGGGTGCAAATGGCTTTACTATTTTCCGCAGAATAACATTTCCACATATTAAATGGGCGTTGCTATATGGAATTATATTGTGTGCTGCCAGAGCGATGGGAGAATTTGGCGCAGTATCAGTAATTTCTGGTCATTTAAGGGGTAAGACGAATACGCTGCCGCTTCATGTGGAGATTCTTTATAATGAGTTCAATACTACAGAGGCTTTTGCAGTATCATCAATATTGGTAATACTTGCAGTATTAATATTGATAGCTAAAAACTTCGTAGAATGGAAGAAAAAGTGAGGAATAGGGTCGATATGTATGTAGAAATGAAGCAGATTAATAAGACTTTTGATGGTTTTCATGCTTCCAACAATGTGAGTTTTGGAGTAGAAAGAGGATATTTGGCCGCATTGCTTGGTCCTAGTGGAAGCGGAAAGACAACTATTTTAAGAATGATTGCCGGGTTGGATAAACCGGATTCGGGCGATATACTGATAAATGGAACAAAAGTGAATGATATGCCGGGAAGCAAAAGAGGAATCGGATTTGTATTTCAGAATTATGCGCTGTTTCGATATATGACTGTGGCTGACAATATTGCCTTTGGGCTTGAGGTACAGAAAAAGAGCAAGACAGAAATTAAAAATCGTGTAGAGGAACTTTTACAATTAATTTCCATGGAAGAATTAGGCAGTCGTTATCCACACCAGTTATCAGGAGGGCAGCGTCAACGAGTGGCATTTGCTCGAGCATTGGCACCAAATCCGCAGCTTTTGCTGCTGGATGAGCCGTTTGCAGCAATTGATGCCAAGGTGCGTAGAGAACTTCGTGTTTGGCTTAAGGGAATGATTGAAATGGTAGGAATAACCAGTATTTTTGTTACACATGATCAAGAGGAAGCTATGGAAGTGGCGGACACAGTCATTATTACTAATCAGGGAAATGTAGAGCAGATTGGTACACCGGAAGAAATTTGCATGCATCCTCAGACAGATTTTGTCGCAGACTTTATTGATGCTACACGATGTGAAGCAATGGTTGCAGCAAGATGATTTTTTAAAATCAATAAGTTCATGTTATTTTGATATAAGTGATATTGATTATTTGTATGAAGGTGATAAGCAATGAAGTGGGAGAGAGAACTGAAAGTAGCACAAAATGCGGCAATCAAAGCAGGAGAAGCAATCATAAAAATATATAATTTTGAAAAGTTTGATGTGACATATAAGGATGATAAGTCACCACTTACAATGGCAGATAAAGAGGCTAATAAAATTATTGTGGAGATGTTGTCCAAAGATTTTCCGGAATATGCGATTTTATCTGAAGAAGAAAAAGATAATAAGGAGAGGCTGAAAAATGACTATTGTTTTGTGGTTGATCCATTAGATGGAACAAAGGAATTTATAAAACGTAATGGACAGTTTACAGTAAATATTGCATTAACATATAAAGGGAGGTCTGTTATGGGAACAATATATGTTCCAGTAACAAAGGAATTATTTTGGGCGTCAGAAAATAGCGGAGCGTACTTAACAATAAATGAAGAAACAAAACGAATACAGGTATCAGATAGAAAAGAAAATATTCGAGTAGTAATGAGTAATTCACATGGGTGTGCAGAAATGGATAATTTGATAAGGATAAATAATCTTACTAATTATGTAAAAATTGGAAGTTCTCTAAAAGGTTGTATAATTGCAAAAGGTGATGCGGAGATTTATTATCGTTTTAATCCAACTATGGAATGGGATACCGCAGCCATGCAATGTATCGTGGAAGAAGCTGGTGCGATTTTTAGACAAATGGACGACACACCGATGAGATATAATCGTGAGGATTGTTTGAATTCAAAAGGTTTTTATATTATTAATTGTTCAGAGAATAAAATGAAATGGTAAGGATGAAAAGAGGAAAACATGAGAGAGTTAACGCATTTGGAACAATTAGAAGCAGAAGCAATATATATTATGAGAGAAGTTGCTGCTGAATGTGAGAAGCCGGTTATGCTTTATTCAATTGGAAAAGATAGTTCTGTTATGCTACATTTGGCAATGAAAGCATTTTATCCGGAAAAACCTCCATTTCCGTTTTTGCATATTGATACTACTTGGAAATTTAAGGAAATGATAACGTTTCGAGATGAGACGGCTAAAAAACTTGGAATAGAAATGTTGGTATATACGAATATGGATGGCGTAAAACAGGGGATAAATCCTTTCAATCATGGTTCGGCATATACTGATATTATGAAAACGCAGGCTTTAAAACAAGCATTGGATATGTATGGATTTACAGCGGCATTTGGTGGCGGAAGACGGGATGAGGAGAAGTCTCGTGCAAAAGAACGAGTATTTTCTTTTAGAAATGCCCAGCATGCATGGGATCCTAAAAATCAAAGACCGGAAATGTGGAGGCTCTATAATACAAAGGTTAACAAAGGCGAGTCTATTAGGGTATTTCCGCTGTCGAATTGGACAGAAAAGGATATCTGGCAATATATTCGTCAGGAAAATATAGATATTGTTCCGCTTTATTATGCGAAAGAGAGACCCGTTGTATATAGAGATGGAAATATTATTATGGTAGATGATGACAGAATGAAACTGAATTCAGGTGAAAAAATTGAAATGAAGAAGGTTCGTTTCAGGACATTAGGATGTTATCCATTGACTGGAGGGGTAGAGTCGAAGGCTGATACATTGGATGCTATTATTGAAGAAACCTTACAGGCAATTACTTCCGAACGGACTAGCAGAGTAATAGATCATGAGGCTGCGGGAAGTATGGAAAGGCGCAAAAGAGAGGGATATTTCTAGAATGAAGAGCTTATTAAAATTTATCACATGCGGTAGTGTAGATGACGGAAAATCTACTTTGATAGGGCATATGCTTTATGATGCAAAATTAATATTTGCGGATCAGGAAAAAGCATTGGAATTAGATAGTAAAATAGGAAGCCGCGAAGGCAAAATTGATTATTCTCTTTTGTTGGATGGGTTGATGGCAGAGCGGGAACAAGGAATTACAATAGATGTAGCATATAGGTATTTTACTACGGAAAAGAGAAGCTTTATTGTTGCGGATACACCGGGCCATGAAGAGTATACAAGAAATATGGCAGTGGGAGCTTCGTTTGCAGATGTTGCTGTAATTCTGGTAGATGCTACGCAGGGAATGTTAATTCAGACAAGACGTCATATTAGAATATGTTCGTTGATGGGAATTAAACATTTCGTTTTTGCCATTAATAAAATGGATTTAGTTCATTATGATAAAAATATTTATGACAAAATATCCAGAGATATTAAGAGGTTTGTGGGAGAGTTTGATGTGGATAGTATCAAAATGATACCGGTGTCAGCTACGGAGGGCGATAACGTTACTAAACATTCATTTAAAATGTTATGGTATCAAGAGGAAACTTTGCTGGAATATCTTGAGGATATTGAATTAATTAATTTTTCAAAGCAAGAAGAATTTCTTATGGCGGTACAGAGAGTCAGTAGACCGAATCATAATTTCAGGGGTTTTCAGGGGCAGATTAATGCAGGAGAGGTATCTGTTGGAGATGATATTATAGTATTGCCGAGTGGTGAGCATGCAAAAGTATCGGGGATTTATGTGACGGATCAAGAAGTAAAAACAGCACAGATGGGACAGCCTGTGACAATACAATTAGATAGTGAGATAGATATATCCAGGGGATGTGTAATTTGTAAAAATACCAGCATGAAAGTAACTGGCATATTTACATCCAAACTGTTCTGGATGGATGAAGAAGCACTAATTCCAGGGAGAAATTATTGGATAAAATTAGGAACTAAAATTCTTCCGGCTGCAGTGATGAATATTAAATATAAAATAGATGTGAACAGTGGAGAGCAAATTCCTGCGGAGCATATTTATAAAAATGAATTAGCTGTATGTGATGTGATACTTTCTGAAAAATGTGCTGTAGATATATTTGATCATAATAAAGATTTAGGAAGTTTCATTTTTATTAACAGAGTATCGAATATGACGTCAGCTTGCGGAACGGTGATGCATACTCTTAGACGTTCAGATAATTTAGTATGGCATGAGACTGATATTACCAAAAAAATTCGTTCCGAGCAGAAAAACCAGAAGACTAGAACGGTGTGGTTCACAGGATTGTCAGGATCAGGAAAATCTACACTTGCTAATGAATTAGAGAAACAACTGGTGGCAATGGGAAGACATACAATGCTTTTAGATGGTGATAATATTCGCATGGGATTGAATAAAAATCTTGGATTTACTGAAGTGGACAGGGTGGAAAATATACGAAGAATTGCGGAAGTTGCGAAACTCATGAATGATGCAGGGCTTATTGTGCTTACGGCATTTATTTCACCGTATGAGAAAGATAGGGAAAATGCCAGAGAGATTATTGGAGATGATTTCTTTGAAGTGTACGTCAGCACGTCTCTTGAGGAATGTGAAAGAAGAGATGTTAAAGGGTTGTATAAGAAGGCGCGAAATGGCGAGATACCTAATTTCACAGGCATTACAAGTCCCTATGAGGTGCCGAAATCTCCCAATCTTATAATTGACACAAAAGAAATCACGTTGGACGATGCAGTATCTTTATTAATAGAAAAGTTAGAAGAAAATGAGAGGAATAATGTATGATAAAGGATCATGAGTTACTCAGAAATATTAATTTATTGTATACAAAGAAGTTTGTGATTTGGGGATTGGGTGAGAGAGGAAAAGAATTAGCGGAAAGAATGTACGAGCAGACAAAAGACATCAGCTTTGTTGATTCAGATAAGACTAAGGTAGGCGTATGGGGAAAAATCCCAGTTTTTAGTCCAGAAAAAATTGCAGAGTATTCCAAAGTAGAAATTGCAATTGTAATACCAACGGATAATGAGAATGTGCAGGAAAGCATTATGGGGCAGATTATATCAATGGGGTATCAGGATATTGATTTATATACCAGGTATGCAATGGATGCAATTTTAAGTTTTGTGAAGAAGAATAAGAGTATTGAAAGCAGGGGGGAGACTAAGCAGGAACTTTTATCAATGAAGATAGAAGCGCAGCAAGGAAGAATAAATTACTTGAGTAATTTATGTAAGATGATGAATCAGATATTATTGGCCGAAATAGCGGACAATTCAGTATATGTATATCAAAGTAAGAAAGTTGCTTCCACATCGATATATGTGGGCGCCAGAGCCGCAGGCGTGTTCGGTGTTCATGTGCATAATTTTGCAGTACTTGATTTGCCTGATTGTTTGGTGAAGAGCATGATAAAAAAGACATCAGGTAAAGTGATTTCGATTGTTAGAGAACCGGTCGCACGGCAGATTTCTTTGCTATGGTCTTATTGGAAAAACGGAGAGTCTTTTCTTAAGAATTATGGTTCGCTGGAGGAGTTGGAAAGCAAGTTTTATTCAATTCCCAATAAAGAGGATGAATTTGAATGGTACCACAAAGAGTTTAAAGACATATTAGATGTTAATATATATGATTATCCATTTGATCGAGATCTTGGATATTCAATTATAGAGAAAGATGGAATTTCAATACTATTATTGAAATTGGAAAAATTAAGTTCTCTGGAAAAAGTAATTGGTGATTTTCTTGAAGTAGAGAATTATAAATTAGTGAATACTAATACAGGTAAAGAAAAATCTTATCGGTATGCATATGAAAATTATTTAGAACATGTAAAAATACCACGGGCATTTTGGGAACATTATTATTCTAAAAATGAATATATGGATTATTTTTATACGGAAGCTGAGAAAAAGATGTTTTTTGAGCATTGGAAAGAATACTTGCGATGATATGTGGTGAAAAAGTTTGTATAATCGTGAACAGGAGAAAGGTAAATGATTATTTTAGGAATTTCTGCATTATATCATGATGCTGCAGCAAGTTTGGTTATTGATGGGAAAATAACGGCGGCGGCTCAACAGGAGAGATTTTCAAGAAAAAAACATGATATGGGTATACCTTATAATGCAATAAAATTTTGCCTCAAAGAAGGGAATGTAACTTCAAAGGATATTGACTATATTGTGTTTTATGATAATCCGCTTTTGACTTTAGATAGATATATGAAGAACATTTTAGCTGCAGGGGATGATTCAAGAGATGTAATAGAGCGAAGCTATATTTCTATGTTTACACAAAAAATATGGATACATAACGTAATACATAATCTTCTGGATACAGATGCAGAGATTCTGATTTGCGAACATCATGTATCGCATGCCGCATCCGCTTTTTATCCATCTCCATTTGAAGAAGCTGTCGTTATTACACTGGATGGAGTAGGTGAGTGGGCAACAACTACTATAGGGGTTGGAAGAGGCGCTGAGTTAATTATAAAAGAGGAAATAAAGTTCCCACATTCATTAGGATTGTTATATAGTGCTTTTACTTACTTTTGCGGATTCAAAGTTAATTCCGGTGACTATAAATTTATGGGTCTGGCGCCATATGGAGAGCCTATTTATGAAGAGACTATACGTGAACATCTAATAGATATAAAAGAAGATGGTTCATTTAGATTAAATTTGGAATATTTTGATTTTCAGTATGGAAGAGCAATGACAAATGATAAATTCGGAGCACTTTTTGGGGGAGGACGAAGAGAACCAGAAACAGTAATAACAAAACGAGAAATGGATATTGCGGCTTCGGCACAGAAAGTTACTGAAGATATTATTTTAAAAATGGTAAAACATGCAAAGAATGAATATGGAGAAGATATAGATAATTTAGTATTAGCAGGAGGAGTGGCACTAAATTGTGTTGCAAATGGAAAAATAAAGAATTCCGAAATATTTAAGAATATTTGGATACAGCCGGCGGCTGGTGATGCAGGCGGCAGTTTAGGTGCTGCATTATACACCGCGTATAATTATGCAGGAATTAAACGGGAAATAAATGGTATGGATTCACAAAATGGAAGTTATTTAGGTCCTGCTTATTCCAATTTAAGCATTAAGGAATATTTGAAGTCAAATAATATAATGTATCATGAATATTCTGATGACGTATTATTTGATAAGATTGCTGACGAATTGTCGAATGGTATGGTAATAGGTTTATTTCAGGGAAGAATGGAGTTTGGTCCACGTGCATTGGGTAATAGAAGTATAATTGCTGATCCAAGATCTGAAACAATGCAGAGTAAGCTGAATTTGAAGATAAAATATAGAGAATCATTTAGACCATTTGCACCTTCAGTATTAAGAGAAGATGTAAATGAATACTTTGAACTTAAAGATGAAAGTCCATATATGTTACTGGTTGAAAACGTGCAAAGTAATAGAAGGTGTGCAAGTAATGTGCAAAATGATCTAATAAAATATGATAATAATATGCTGGAGATTGTAAAACAAAAAAGGTCAGATATATCGGCTGTTACCCATGTGGATTATAGCGCAAGAATTCAGACAGTGTCTGAAGAGAGGAATGGATATTATTATAAAGTATTAAAGGCCTTTAAAGAAAAAACCGGATGTAGTGTATTGGTTAATACATCTTTTAATGTAAGAGGTGAACCAATAGTATGTACGCCAATGGATGCATATAAGTGTTTTATGCGAACAGAGATGGATGTACTTGTATTAGAAAATTGCGTTTTATATAAAGAGGAACAGCCCGAATGGAATGAGCAGGAAGATTGGCATAAAACATATGAACTGGATTAGTTATATAGGAGCAGAATTAACATGGATAAAAATATCAAAGAGAAAGAACGCTTATTTCAATGGGCGTGTAAATATGATTCAATTAAGTTAACAGAAAAGATCTTTACTCCTATTGATTCAAATAAGGATAGTTATTTTACAAAACGTGAAGAGACAGGGAATTATTTGCATAAGTATAAGTTTCAGGATTTGCCGGAATTAAGGAATGAACTGGAAAAAATGTGGAATGAAGAAGATTATATGATGGAAATAATGACAACTGTTTTAGCTGGTGCTTATAAAAATCGGATAGAGATTTGTGAAGAAATTGGTGAAGCGGTTAATGGAACTGGGGATGCAGAAGAATTATCCCCATACATTTATAATTTTTAGGAGGTGCTCTATGAAGAATAATTTAGAGCCGCTTTATGTGCTCAATCCATTACTCCTAAATGACTTTAAATATTATATCTTAGGCAATGGTAAGGCAGCGTCTCAACTATTTGTTCAATTATGTTCGTCATTTGTTAAAATAGACGGTTTCATTTGCGATGAATATAAAGGAACAACTTTGTGGCATAAACCAGTGCTCTCATTTGATGATATTCGGGGCTGTGATAATGTTATCTGCATCACTACAAGAGAGACAAATGATAAAAATACTCGTGAAAAAGGAATAATATATCATGATCCTATGATTTTAAATCCTGAATTTGATAAAAATCAAGCGGTGATATTTGGCGCAGGCATGATTGGTGTGGAAGTTTTGCATTTCTTACGAAACGTGAATATTGAAGTGATTTGTTTTATTGATTCTAATAAGAAATTAGTCGGTAATAAAGTTGAGGATGTGTTAGTCAGAGATATAACTTATCTTACAGAGTTATCTGAGAATACATATGTGATAGAAGCTGGAAAGTATTATAAAGAGATAGATGAGATAGTGACAAAATATGTTGATGGAAATAAGCGTTTCTTTTTGGAGACTCCTTATGGGGGAAGTAGTAATGCTATTTTCGTAGATTCTGATATTGATATTAATTTGAAGAGTGTAATGTTCTTGGAAGAATTTTTTGAGGAGAGAAATCTATATTTATATGGTGATTATGAATTATCTAAAAAATATCAGGCAGTTATGGAAATGTTGGGATTTACGGTTGGTATTATAAGAGATACTACTGATAATACAGAAGAAATGTGTATAGAAGATTTATTATATGAAGAGAATTATTTGATTTTGTTGGTAGAGGGCTGGTCCAAATTGATCAACAAACTGGAATGTTTAGGGTTTCGTGAAGCTGTAGACTATGTATGGATAGAAAACCCATATATTTTTTATAATTTTTCTCGAAATGAAATGTTGGATATGAATTTAGGATATACATATATAATGAATGAGGAATATCCAGGAATTAAAATTTTGGGAAATAACAATGCTGATGATTATAAGATTGCTGTTTTAGGTGGAAGCACTACAGATTCTGAAGCTTGTACGGTAACATCATGGGTAGATTTTCTATATTCAAAATGTGAAAAATATAGTGTAACCATATTTAACGGGGGCACTGATGGGTACACTTCGACCATGGAATTAATTAAGTTGTTAAGGGATATTCTAAGTTTAAATCCTGATATGGTAATAGTATATGATGGTGTAAATGATGCGGTAAAACTTACAGAAAAACCTTATGAATTTGCATATTTAAAGAGAGCTCTTTCATTCGCCGGAACAAGACAAGCTAAAAATCTGGATAATGGTAAGCAGGCTTATAATGCTGTATGGAGCAGATCATGGGCTCGTGAGGCTGATAGAAATGAGTGTCAAATAAATTCGGGATTTTCAGAAAATAGAACTCCCTTTGATATTTGGCTTAATAATATGGAACTTATGTATGCAATATCACGTAGCAGAGGTATTAATTTTTTCAGTTTTCTTCAGCCTATGCTGTTAAGTAAGAAAGAATCGGCATTAACATTACGGGATAAGTCTTGGATTAATGCAGAATACATATGCAGGCACCAGCGAGCGATAGATGCCCAGAAAAATTTTAGAAAATTGATGACAGAACGAAAAGTAGCAGATACGCATGATTATATGTATGACTTATCGGCGATTTTTGATACCGAAGATGTATACATGGATTTTTGTCATGTTTATGAACATGGTAATCATATGATTGCAGAAGAAATTTGGAAAATAATAAAAAAGTATGTGGTGCAACAGAATGATGAAATTGGAGGAAAGTAATAGAATGGAAGAATATAAAATAGGAGGGGTTGCGGGGAAAGAAAGATGTTTTGGGGTGTTTTCATCAGCATATGATGTACCGACATTTGGTATAAATGCATGGGAAGGTCAGGAGTGGTATGATTTTAGTAAAGAAGTTATGATACCGCGTGTACAAAAAAGAATGGAACGAATTAAGAAAGCAGGAATATCATTAGTTAATGCCGATGCATATTTGTTTCCTTTGCTGCCGCTTATCAGGAGCAAAATTTTAGAGGGGAAAAAGTTAAAGATCGTGGATATTGGGGGAGGGCAAGGAGAGAATTACATTCGCATAGAAAGTTTTTTTGGTAGGGAATATTTAGAATATCATGTAGTGGAGCTCGGAGAAAACTGTAAAAATGGCAGGGAATTACACCTGCCGGGGAATATTTACTTTCACGAGAATGATGAAACAGATTCTAAGTGCTTGAATGAAGAAGCTGTCTCGTTATTAAAAGAATCAGATATTTGTTTAGTGATTGGAACGATGCAGTATTTTCTTTCATATATTGACTTGATAAAAGAGATTGCCGACACAGGGATTGAATATATTTATGTTGCCAGAACGTTAATTAGTAATATTGCTAATACATTTTTTACACGACAGTATGAAGTGCTCAATGGTGGAAAATATAATAATATTGTCGTGGGCGATTGTGCAATGGCTGTTATTAACCATCAGGAATTGAATGTAAATATTGATAATTTGGGTTATGATATTTGTTTTGATTTATTTGAGTCGGATGAATCTGAATATATTTGTAATTTACCAAAACCTTATAACGAGGCTGAATACAGGGATATGCTTTATCAATCGAGGAAATTCAAAACTTTATAATTTATAATATGAAAGGAGCTTTTAGCCATGATAAATAATAATATAGGTGGTTTGTGTTTTAGAAATAGACATGAGAATATATTTGATATATATAAGCAAAATGAAGGATTGCTTGTTATTTATGGAGCAGCAGCTTTTGGTAAGATGTTATTAGAAGAAATTGGAGGAGGTGGTAAAGACAAGCGGTAAACGTGCAACAATTATTATTTGTATAGGAACGAAGAAATTCTCTGTATTAAGTATTTACAATGATTTAATTAAACTTGATATAGAGGCGGATGTTTTTGATTATTTTGAAAATGATAGTGTTTTTTCTGATAAAAGTTTCATGTTTAACAGTAAAAAATATGAATTGTTTGAACATTCCTTTAACTGTGGATATGTTGATTCAAGAATGACTGAGCGAAGCGTAGAGTTGGCATTAGCACAAGAGTGGCTTAAATGCTGCAGTGGTGAAGTTGTTGAGGTTGGGGCTGTAACACCATACTATTTTTATGATAAAAAAATTGTAAAAATAGTTGATCCAACGGATTTACACCATAGGGTAAATAACAAAAAGTCATTGTTTGAGTGTGATTTTAAAGAAAAAAATATTTTGTCAATTTCAACAGTTGAACATGTTGGAACCTGCGATTACGGTATGTCTGAGGAAAAGAATGTAATTGATGCAATAGAAAAGATTGTAGAAGAAGCGAAGTCTTTTCTTATAACAGCGCCGCTTGGATATAATGAATTATTGGATGATTGGATAAGAAATAATAGAAGTAATTCCATGATTAGAATTTTGAGACGCGGTATTAATAACCACTGGGTTGAGATCGGACTGCAAGATTATCAAGAAATAGTGTATGGTCCTTTGTGGGCATATGGGTTAGTTGTGATAGAGAAATAAATCATGTGGTTGTATATAAACTAATATAAAGAAGGCTGGTGTTTGTAGTGGGAATATTGGAGGAAATAGCATATCTGCATATACATAATATAGTAAAACTAAGACCATTAGATATAAATATTGAGACAATAAATGTATGTCCTCTACAGTGTATTTTCTGTTGTAATCGTATATATAAAAGGGAATATACTATTATGGAAAATAAATTATTTGAAAATATTGTCAGGCAGTATTTTCAATTAGGGGGCGGCGGTTTGGGTATTAGCTCTATGCAGTCGGATTTTTTTTTCGGATCCTATATTAATAGACAGAATGAAAATTATTAAAAAGTATAAAAAAAGATTATGGGTATATGGTACTACACCGCTGATATCCTGTAAAAGATACAGTGATAAAGAATTGTTATATATTTTACGGTTATTCAATCTTCTTCAGATTTCAGTAGAAGGCTACGATAAGGAAACTTATCAAATCATGGCTGGTATTAATGGTTTTGATGTTTTTATGGAGCAGTTAAAAAGGATTGAGAGAATTAAAGAGGAAAATTCGTTAGAGGTAAAGATTGATATATGTTTTAGAACAAACAATAAGGAAAAATTATTGAGAAGTGAATTATATAAAGAATTAAGTCGTAAGTTTAACATTTATGATATAAAGGATACGTTTTTTTCTTGGTTTGGGTCTATCAAGAAAGAAGATCTTCCCAAAGGCGCAAAACTGCTATTGAAGTATAACAGTGGAAAAAAAGAAAACTGTAGTAATGCCAATGTTTCCATGACAGTTACGCCGGATGGTAAAGTGTTGGGATGCGGCTGTATTGACTGGCTGGGCAAATATGTTATAGGAGATTGCAGGAAAAACACATTACAGGAAATTTGGAGAAGTCCTAAAGCTATAAAATTCAGAAACGCTTTTAAAGATGGGAAATTGCCGTCAATTTGTGAAGAATGTGGATTATATACTTCATTTGAAGCTGGTATGAAAGATAAAGGTTTAATTAATTATAAGCCGACAGATGGACTGGTTTATCTGGTACGGCAAGAAAATAAGTGGGTGAGAAAATATGGAAAAATTGGAATTAATTAAAAAGAAAGAAAAGTTGCTGGCAATGATCATCAGAAATGATTATGTATGTGATGGAGTAGATTTTATTACTTCAAACGAGTATTCACAGCAGGTGGCTTATATGCATCATCCTGCAGGAAAAACGATAGATGCGCATATACATAATATGATTCATAGGAATGTAGTACTTACTCAGGAAGTGCTGTTTATTAAAAAGGGAAAGCTGAGGGTAGATTTTTATGATGATTATGAAGATTATCTTGAAAGTCGTATATTGAATTATGGGGATGTAATTTTATTGGTATCAGGAGGTCATGGATTTCAGGTATTGGAAGAAGTGGAAATGATAGAAGTAAAGCAGGGGCCATATTCCGGGGAAATGGATAAGAAGCGTTTTGCTGGAATATCTGAGGAAGAAGTAAAAATAAAAGAATAATAATTTATAAGGAGAAATTATGGATTTCATACCGGTAAACGAACCGCTATTAAACGGAAATGAAAAAAAATATTTGTGCGAATGTATTGATACAGGATGGATTTCGGCGGAAGGTCCTTTTGTAAAAAAGTTTGAACAAAGAATGAGTGAAACTGTTGATAGGAAATATGGCATTGCAGTATCCAATGGCACTGCGGCATTGGAAGTTGCTGCTATGGCAATTGGAATTGAGGCGGGCGATGAAATTATTATGCCTTCATTTACAATTATTTCATGTGCAATGGCAGTTACCAAACTGGGAGCGGTTCCAGTATTGGTAGATAGTGATTTGCATACATGGAATATGAATGTGAATGAAATAGAAGCTAAAATAACAAATAAGACAAAGGCAATTATGATTGTTCATTTGTATGGATTACCGGTGGAAATAGATGCAGTTCTTGAATTGGCCCAAAAGTATAATTTAAAGGTTATTGAGGATGCGGCGGAAATGCATGGACAGACTTATAAAGGAAGGCCTTGTGGAAGCTTTGGGGATATTAGTACATTTAGCTTTTATCCAAATAAGCATATTACTACCGGAGAAGGCGGCATGGTTGTTACTGATGATGAAAAATTAGCAGAAAGATGTCGTATGCTTAGAAATTTATGTTTCAGAAAAGATGTTAGGTATGTGCATGATGAAATAAGTGATAATTACCGTTTTACTAATCTGCAGGCAGCGGTAGGACTGGCGCAGTTAGAGAGATTGGATGAATTTATAGAGCGTAAAAGGGAAATGGGAAGATATTATACTGAAAAGCTGCGTGATGTAAAAGGCTTAATACTCCCTGTTGAAAAGACCGATTATGCTGATAATATATACTGGGTATATGGTCTGGTATTAGACGAAAGTATTCAGTGTGATAATCAGACTGTACAAAAACTGCTTGCAGAGAAGGGTATTGGTTCAAGAACATTTTTTTGGTGTATGCATGAGCAGCCCGTATACAAGAACGCTGGGTTATTTTCTAAAGAAATTTATGTTAATGCAGAATATCTGGCAAGGAAGGGATTCTATATTCCGAGTGGTTTAGCCTTAACGAAGGAACAGATGGATAAAGTAATTGTAACGTTAAGAGATATAATGGAGAAGGTAATTGTATAAAATACAGGGATTGTTTTAAGTTTGTAGGAGGCAGATGTGGAAGTATTTAAGGATTATGCTTATTATTATAATGCATTTTACCAGGACAAAGATTATGTGGCTGAGGCAGTGCAGATTGATTTTTTATTAAAAAAATATGGGAAAGATATTTCAACAGTTATTAATTATGGCTGTGGTACGGGAAGACATGATATAGAGCTTGCTAAGATGGGATATCATTGTACAGGAATCGATATGAGTGAGCTTATGATTGAGATTGCCAATAATAATGTTCGTAACCAAGATATGGGAATTTTTTTTTCGACGGAAGATATTCGGAAATTTGAATCTAAAATACAATATGATGCGGTAATATCATTATTTCATGTTATGAGCTATCAAAATAGGAATGAGGATATCTTATCAGCTTTCCGTTCTGCGAGAAGCGCATTGAATTCAGGTGGATTGTTTTTATTTGATGTGTGGTATGGACCGGGGGTTCTAAATGATAAACCTTGTGTCAGGGTCAAAGATATAGAGGATGAGAAGAATAAGCTGATAAGAATTGCAAGGCCAATTATGTATGACAAAGATAATGTGGTAGATGTTTGTTATGAAGTCTTTATTATTGATAAAGAAACCGGAGAGACGAAAGTCATTCATGAAACACACAGCATGAGGTATTTTTTTAGACCGGAATTAAATTTTTACTTAAAAGAGACTGGCTTTGAATTGATTGATAATTTAGATTGCAAAACGCTTGGCAAAACGGACTATAATTCATGGACAAGCTATTTTATTGCAAGAGCAATTTAGAAAACATATGTGATATAAGGATGAATAATATGGTGAATGTAAACTTAAATTATGATTATTATGATTATGTTAGGAACAATCCGGATTGTAAGGTTATTATGTATGGAGCTGGATATGAAGCAAGGAAAAATTATAAATATTTTGACCGTATAGATTACTTTTGTGATCAAAAAGCAAAAAGTATTGAACTAATTGAAAATATTCCATGTTTATTGCCGGAAGAACTTGTGGAAATTCAAGGAAAAATGATTATTATTATCTGTATCAGGAACAAGAGTGTTGCAGAACATGTATGCTTAATGCTAGGCCGGTTACCAATAGACGCAGAAGTATTTTGTTTTTTCGATAATCCGGCTTGTTCAACTTATGATGACTCACCTTATTTATATCATTTGAATGCTAAGGATAAATTAAAAATATGTATTGTATCAAGAAATGATGATTGGATATTAGGTAAGTTTACAAGAAAATTGCAAGAGGAGTTATGTAGACTGGGACAGGAGGCTTATATATCGAGCGAAGAAGACCCTGAAGCAGATATAAATCATTATGTGCATTTTGAGTTTCTTAGCAGAATTTATGGAAACGGAACTACTGTGAGGACAACAATGATTACGCATTCAGATTGTTTGTTCCATAAAGAAAGAATAAAGTATCATGCGCAGAATGGTGTTACCGGGATCTGCATGTCTTCGTATACATTAAATATGCTTTCGATTTGTGGAATACCAAGAGATAAATTGTGTTATGTAAACCCGGCCCATGATGGAGATATTAAGCCAAGGAAAATAGTAATAGGAATTACATATCGTTGTCATTCGGATTATGATCTCAGAAAAAGAGATGATTTGATTTTGCAGGTATGTAAACAGCTTGATGCCTGTTTCTTTAAGCTGAGGATTATGGGAGATGGATGGGATGAAACAGTTAGTCAGTTAGAAAAAATGGGATTTGAGGTTGACTACTATCCTGATTTTGACAGGGAAATATATAAAGAATTGATGCCCAGTCTGGATTATTGGTTTTTTTCCGGTTTTGATGAAGGCGGTATGGGATATCTGGATGCGTTGGCAGCTGGTGTAAAGACAATTGTTACGCCGCAGGGATTTCATTTGGATGCAAAAGGTGGATTGACTTATCCATGTAGTACCATTGAAGATTTTACTAATGTTTTAAAACAGATTCAGGAGGAAAAAAGAAAAATTACAGAAGCGGTAAAAGGTTGGACTTGGGAGAACTATGCCAAAAAACATTTGGAAATATGGCAATATCTTACGCGCTCAAAACCGCTGAAAGAAATATATCTTCACCAAAGCGAGTATATGGATGGAATCTTTTCCTTGTTGATATGCGATAGCAGAGGGTAATAATATTTTGTATGGAGTATGGTTATGAAAGATTCTAATGTGTATTTGAAATTACTTGATTGTTGTCAGGTAGGAAATAGAGTATATTTTTTAAGTATTACCTTTAATGGACTCTTTTATTTAGATATAGAGGATTTTTCTATACATTTTGTTCATAATTTTTCGTTCGAACGTAAAAATATTCAAGTGCTAAGTGAATTAAGCCTTTATCATGAAAATGCGCTTTATTTCTTTCCTCACAGTACGAATGTCATTATGAAATATGATATTATGAAACGGCATGAAGAAAGCATACCTATGAATGGTTATAGGTGGAAATTTTTTGCAGCTGCAGGTATTATAAGGCAGCATAATTTGGTATATATTTTCTCACTGCACTTGAAAAATGGAATATATGTATTTAATTTGCAAAATCAAAATGTTGAAAAGGATAGAAAATTAAGTTCATTATTTGAGGATGATTCTGTCTGCAGCAGTGTATTTTTAATAAACGATAATTGCGTATTGATAAGTATGCTTGGAACTAATCGGTTTGTAGAGGTAAATTTAGACACAAAGCAGATTATCTCTGTCAAAACATTAAACGCCGACATAGACATATATTCAGTATGTTATGATGGGAATAGCTATTGGATTTTATCAAGATGCTCAACGGATATTTATGAGTGGAATAGAGAAAATGATACATTACAGGTATATAAAAATGAGAATGCAATATGGGAAGAACCAAAATACAGACCATATTCAACTATGATTTTTCTTGAAGATGAAATACTGGTACTGAATGGTTCTTTAAAGAGTATTCTACATGTGAATAAAGAAAAGAAAACAATAGATGATCCGATCGTAATGCCACAAGGATATCGCCTGGTTAATGATAATCTTAATCATTTGAATATTTATAATTGTTATACTGTTTTGGATGATAAAGTATTAATATATCCATGCAGGGGAAATATGCTGTTAATTTACGATAAAGCGACCAGAAGTATGTTAGGAAAGGAATTTACAGTTTCCGAAACTGAAGTTACCTATTTGAAGGAAGTATTACAAGAAGATTTTATGGGAGAAAAAATATGTACTGAAAATGAGAATCTGGATACCTTAGATAGATTTTTACAAATTGTAGAAACAAATCAAAGCCCCAGTCAGCTTTCAGTAGCTGAAGATATAGGGCAATTGATTTTTGAACAGACAATTAAATGATCATGGTGATAATATGTGTGGAATATTAGGTGGAAATATAGCGAATTGGGATTATTCTTCAGGGATTAATGCGATTAAGCATAGAGGACCAGATGCGCAAAAAGTAATTGAATATGCGGAATGTACGTTGGCGTTTGCAAGATTATCCATAATGGATCTATCTATGGCGGCAATGCAGCCAATGGAGTCTGAGGATGGGCAGGTTGTTATACTGTTTAATGGGGAAATATACGGATTTGAAGATATAAGGAATGCTTTGGCCTCAAAATATAAATTCAGAACTACGTCAGATACGGAAGTAATCCTATATGCATATATGGAATATGGTGATAAATTCGCAGACTACATAGATGGAATGTTTGCAATTGTAATCTATGATAAGAGGAAAGCGGTACTGAAAATTTTCAGAGACAGATATGGAATTAAACCTTTATATTATTATTACCAGGATAGCATGTTCGCTTTCGCTTCAGAGCTAAAAGCGTTTCAGGCTGCTGCCGTCCATAATTGGCAATGGAAAGTGGATAATACCGCTATTTATGATTATCTTTTTTGTGGTTATATTCCCGAGCCTAAAAGTTTATATGAGAATGTATACAGATTAGAACCTGCAAATTATTTGGTTTATGATTTGCGAAAGAAAAGGATTATAAAAAAAGAGCGTTATTGGAGGCTGCATGTAAATACAAATGCGCATGGAAAAAGGAATCGTAAATCTATCAGGGAAGATATTCGCTATTTAATAGCTCAATCTGTAAAGGAGCAAATGGTGGCAGATGTTAATGTGGGAACATATTTAAGTGGCGGAGTTGATTCCAGTATTATTACATATGAATGTAGTCAGGTGAACAAAAATATAGCGGCTTTTTCAATTGGTTTTCCAGTGAAGGCATATGACGAAACACCGTATGCGGAAATAGTAGCACAAAAACATTCTATTAATCATAAAGTCAAATATTTTGATAAAAATAATTATTCAGATATGAAAGGACTATTATATCAATTATACGATGAGCCTTATGCAGATACGTCTGCATATCCTACATATTTCCTTTCACAATTTGCTAAAGAGGAGGTGACCGTAGTTCTAACGGGAGATGGAGGCGATGAACTCTTTGGCGGATATGAGACACATAAAAAATTTTGTGAGCAGGAAGGCCGATATCTACATGATAATTATAATTTTGAAAGATTTGTGAATAGTATTTTTTCAGGTCATGATATGGTTAGTTCAAAAATAAGAGATATTACACAAACAAAGTTTACAACATATTGTAAAACATTTGGAAGATATGGCAAGGAGGCTTATGAAGAATTTAGAGAAATTTTAAAGATAGGCAAAGATTATAATACTCAATGGTTTTTCCAGAAGTATTATGTAAAAGATTTACCCAGGATGACAAGGGTAAGATATTTGGACTTTAAAACATATCTGCCAAGTGATATCTTAACAAAGGTTGATAGGGCAAGCATGGCTGTTTCCTTAGAAGCAAGGGTTCCGCTTCTAAATAGAAGGTTAGTTGAATATGTTTTCGGATTGGCTGAAGATGAATGTAGTTCAATGAATAATTTAAAAGCGATATTAAAGGATGCATATCGTGATGTAATACCTTCTGAAATATTAGACAGGCATAAAAGTGGCTTTGCCGTTCCAAAAAATTATTTTACGCTTAGGTCAAATAGCGCTGATCTTGTTGTAGATATATGGAAAAAGGAATGGAAAGAAATAAAGGCCTGATATTATGGAATAGGAGAATAAGGGGAATGCATATTACATATTTAACAAATGAGTTTGTAACTGAAAAAAAACCTTATGCTGGTTTGGCGACTTATTTGGATAATATTACTACGATTATGAAAAGTAAGGGCCATAAAGTGTCTATAATAATATTATCTGAAGAAGATAGAGAATTTTATTATAAGAATGCAATTAAGGTAATATGTGTTAAGGCTAAAAAGAATAATGCATCCTCATCCGATTTAGAAAGGGTTATGATTGTTTTAAAGAATTGCTGGCGGATATATTGTGAATTGAAAAAGCTAAATAAGAAAGAGAAAATAGATATAGTACAAGCAGCTAGTGGTCAAGCTGTTGGATTCTTTAGGAGTTATAAGATTCCTACGGTGGTAAGAGCTTCTTCTGATAATGCTTTTTTACGCAATGCAGCTTTACCGGATTTTAGTTATGATAAAGCTATGGTGGAAAAAAATTGGGAAGATAAGATGGAGCTATATTGCATAAAACATGCAGATGGTGTGTTTGTTCCTAGCAGATGCTGTGCCAGGATTTTGAAAAAGCGTTCAGGAAGAACGCTCAATGTTATAGAATCTCCGTATCAGCACCAAGATATTCAAATGGATTATAGCGTTTATGAAAAGCTGCTAAAGGACAAAAAGTATCTTTTATTTAACAGTTCGCTTTCATTATTAAAGGGAACACATTTAGGAATACGCGCAACAGAACAAATCATGGAAAAATATCCGGAATTGTATATGGTTTATGCAGGAATAGACCACGGATTTAGAGGCTCTAAACGAAGTATTGCGGATATATTGAAAGAGCAGAATAGAAAATATCAAGGAAGAGTAATTTATTTGAATAAATTGAGTCATGAGCAGCTTTTCCCTGTAGTAGAGCATGCACTTGCATGTGTTCTGCCATCCAGAATAGATAATTTACCTAATTCATGTATAGAGGCTATGGCATATGAGAAAGTTGTGATAGGAACATATGGTGCAAGCTTTGAGCAATTAATTAAGAATAAAGACAATGGCCTGCTTATTCAAAGAGATTCGGTGAAGGCATTGATCAGAGCAGTTGATTATCTTATGAATTTAACTGATAAAGAGCGTATAGCGATGGGGAAAAAGGCAAAAGAAACAATCAGGCGATTGGCGCCTGATGAGATATATGACCAGCTTATAAGGTATTACGAAAACATTATAGAGGAATTTAATTCGAAGACTTATTTAGAACGTTTATTTAAATAGAAAAATTATTAAAATAAGTATACGGAAAAGCGGGGATATGAATATGAAAAAGGGAATAGGAACAATTTTATCAACTTTAACAGGTGCATTGGTCGGAAGTGCAGTAGGAGTAGCAGTTTATAAGCAGCAACAGAAAGAAAGCAAAAAATGGAAAAATATGTCAGATAAGCATTTGGCGTTAATGTGCCTGTTTAACCAGTGGATGATAACGAAGCAGGAGGGAAAGTCTGTTGTAGATTATTTTCATAATAACGGAATAAAGAGTGTAGCAATTTATGGAATGAGTTATTTAGGTGAGAGACTGCTTGATGAATTGTTAACTTCAGATATTGAAGTAAAATATGCTATTGATAAAAATTCAATTAGTATATATGCGAAAGTTGATGTTATTTCACCGGATGAGAATATTCCTATGGTTGATGCTATTGTTGTAACACCTGTATTTTTTTACAATGAAATTGAGGAAATGTTGTCAGCCAAAACTGAATGTAAGATTATTTCTTTGGAAGATATATTATATGAAATATAAATCCTAGAGACTATTATGAAAGGAGTTAAATAATGGAGCAGGCAGCAAAATATCTATTGAATATAGAAAGTTTAAATAAGTGTATACAAGAGGCAGAGAGCATTGTAATTTATGGCGCAGGTGATTTTGGCAAATGTTTGATTGATTATATGATATCTATAAAAGAAGAAAAGAAAATAATAGGAATTGTCGTGACCAAGAAGAGTACGGACTGCGAATATAAAGGCATAGAAATTCATGAGGCAGTGTCTTTTCTTCCGGAGTGTGGAGACTGTTATGTGCTGATTGCTGCTTCTTACATTTATAAGCAAGATATGGCGGAAGTTGTTAATTGTTATAATAAGCGGTATCGTTATATTTCAGATGAGTTATATATGGATATGACCGTCGAAATGGATGAGAGAACATTAGTGTCATATAGCGGTGTGGATTTTTTGTGTGTTGGTTTTTTTAAGTGCGGAACTACCTCTTTATATAGTGCGTTAAAGCCAATAGATAGTGTATATTTATCCGTAGTAAAAGAGACTGGTTTTTTTCAATGGTGTGATGCTGTGAAAAATGCTAAGGAAATGCTGATTGATAAGGTTTTTAATAAAATTAGAGAAGGTCAGATAGTAGGAATGATAGAACCTTCATTTGCGTATACCGCTCGAAAAGTATATGATTTTTTTGGCGATAAAGTGAAAATATTTTTTTTGGTTAGAAATCCTGTTAATGCTGCTTTTTCGGGATTTAAAATGAATAATCGGGAAGGTATGGCGGGAATGGAAGCGGCATATCAAAGAGAAGGAGGCAGATTTGATATAGGAATATTTGATGTGTGGTTTGAGCGAGGTATACATGAAGAGACTCTACTTGATTGGGAATATGCACACTGGATTGAGCAATTTAGTGAGTTATATCCAAAAGAGCAGATTAAAATAGTTATCTTTGAGGAACTTATTCAAAATCCTCAAGTGATAGTAAATGATATTTTGAAATTTATTGGTGCTTCGGAAAAATACGAATTTGAAAAACTGCCGTTAGCAAATGAAGGCGATTTTGTAATGGCGGATATAGAGGGATATAAATTAGGGAAAACGTTACATGACTGGTATTCGGCAGAGTACGCTTTAAGTATGGAAGAAATCAGAAATAGAAGATATGAAAATTATAGTGAATATACAAAATTAAAGGAAAAATATAAGAAAGCGGAAAAAATATACGGAGTTAAAATGACAGCAGAACAGAGAAGAAAAGTAGAAAAATATTATGATGGAAGTGTTAGAAAATTAGAGAGCTTTATTAGTAGGGATTTATCTGATTTGTGGTTTTAATTCAAATTATAAAGGAAAGAGTATACAGATGAGAACGGGAGATATAATTTGAAAATAGCATATTTTATGGATTATGGAAGAGGTTTTGGTGGAGCGTGTGCCACGTTGCTGCATCAAATTGTATTAATAAAGAAATTAGGACATAAGGTGATTGTTTTCTTTTCCAATTATTATGGCGAAGAGATGAGTGATGAATATCGGAAAATATGTTTAGATTTTGGCATTGAATATGAATGGGAAACATATCGGATCAGTTCGCAGCCTGAGGATATAAATATTATAAGTATTGACAAAAATTATGAATATCTCAGGGATGTAATAGTGGAAAATAATCCTGATTTGCTTCATTCAGTACAGATAAACCCTCTCGTGGAATTAATAAGTAGAGAAATAAGGAAGCCTCATATTATGAATGTTTATCCGTTGCTTCCTGATTTTTTCAGTTTGAAATATATGAATATATTTCCACATTACCATCTTTGTGATTCATGGTATTATGCGAAACTATGGAATCGATACTTAAATACGGATTCTATGTGTATTCGAACAATAGCATGTAGTGCGTTTAAAAAGAAAGATTTTAGTAAGAAAACGATTAATTTTATTTGTGTTGGCTCAATTTATAAAAAGAAAAATCAATTATCTGTCATTAGAGCTTTTCATAAGGCGTTATTATGTGGCGTGGAAGGCAAACTTACTATATGTGGTTATGCTGTTGGAGAATATTGTAACGAATGTATGAAATATGTAGAGGATAATAAGTTGCAAAACAAAATTATCTTCAAAGGCTTTTGTACGGATATGGAAAATGAATATCTACAGAATGAAGTTTTGATTTGTGGAAGCACAAGGGAATCATATCCTAATGCAGTATCTGAAGCAATGGCGAATGGACTTATAATTTTATCAACTCCGGTCGCTGGAGTTCCGGAAGTAATTGAAGATAGAAAAAATGGATATCTGACAAGGGATTATTCAGCGGATGCTATATATGAAAAAATAATTCAGATTATAAAGGATATTGAAAATAATAAAATAGAAGAAGTTCTTATTAATTCTCGAAATACTTTTTTGGAAAATCATGCCCCCAATACTGTATCGGAGCAATTAATTAAATATTATCGATACGTTCTGGATGATTATAGAAAAGACAAAAAAAGTAAAGACAGCATAATAAAAATAGATGATTTTCGCGCATCTTTTCACGAAATTATCAGCAAATTTAATGAGAATAGGGCGGAATTTACTTATTTAGAAGAGATATCCAATAAGTTATGGTATCTGTATTATATCACAGATATTGTTAGTGATATGAGTGTGCGGGGGAAAAAACTATATATATGGGGTACGGGGAAATATGGAATAATAGTGAAAGAAATGGTTTCAGTTTTTTTTCCGCAAATATCTATAGAAGGTTTTATTGATTCTAAGAGATGTGTAGAGTTTTATGATTATATAATATATAATCCGGATGATATATTGAGTAAAAAGGATGTCATTATATTTATTGCGGCAGTGAATGGACAAGGGGAAATGATAGAAAAACTCGAAGCGATGAATAAGCGTTTTAATAGGGACTATTTTATTTTATCCGCAAGAGCATGGTAGGATAAATAGTCAAATAAGGAAAGGGGTTTAACTTATATGAAAAAAGGAATGATTGCAACAATATCAACAGTATTAGGTGTAGCTGCAGGTGCAGTCGTTGTAAGTAAGGCAGCCAGTGAAACAACAAGTAAAACAAAGCAGATGTCAGACAAACATCTGGCCCTCTATCTGATGATGAACAGATGGGTAGAGATTAAGCAGGAAGGAAAGAGTCTGGTTGATTTTTTTATTAAGAATAATTATAGGACAATTGCTGTTTATGGAATGAGTTATACAGGGGAAAGACTGCTGAATGAATTGAAGGATAGTAATATTACCGTAAAATACGGAATTGATCAAAGGGCAGATGAAATATATACAGGAATTGATCTTATTACAATGGATGATGAGTTCCCGGAAGTTGATGCTGTTGTAGTGACGCCTATTTTCTTTTTTGATGAGATTCGAAATAAGGTGTCATATAAAATAGACTGTCCTATTATCTCTTTGGAAGATATCTTATATGAATTATAGATTTGATGAAAAGAGGGTATTATGGTTTCAATTATTACGGTCTGTTTTAACAGTGAGAAGACAATTAGGGATACGATAGAAAGTGTATTGAAACAGTCATATGAGGAAATAGAATATATCATTGTTGATGGTGGTTCTACAGATGGGACAATTTCAATAATAGAGGAATATGTTCTTTTATTTAATGGACGATTGAGATATATAAGTGAAAAGGATACCGGTATTTATAATGCCATGAATAAAGGAATTAGAATGTCGAAAGGAAGCTTGATAGGAATTATTAACAGTGACGATTTTTATGAGCCTGATGCTGTAGAAAAGGCAGTTTCCTGTATGACAGAGGATGATTGTCAGGTAATATATGGATACTTACGAGTAATAGAGAAAACCGGAACAGTTAGATATACTCGGGTGAAGCATACGTCCCTTTCTGAAAAAATGATATCGCACCCTACCTGTTTTGTTACAAGGGAAACTTACAAGAAGTATGGATTATTTTTAGAAAGGCTGAAGGTTTCGGCAGATTATGAGTTGATGTTACGCTTTTATAAAAGCAACGGGGTTGTTTTTCATCATTGTCCTTATGTTATGGCGAATTTTAGAGCGGGAGGAGCTTCTTATGGCATACGGTCGAAAATGGAGCATGAATTTTCAAGATTGATGCATGGGTGTGGAAGTATAAAGGAATTTATGCAGGCTTATTGGAACTTTTTATTAAAAACGAGGTAAAGAGTATGGATAATCGGAAACTGCAAATTGGGAACGTTATTTTAGATTTATGTAAATATAGTGGCAATGACCAATATTCAGATGGTGATATTGAAGATGATATATTAGAGGCTGTAAAGACGGGGAAAGATTTTGACAAATATATAAGTGACAGCAGCCGCTTTGAAGTGTTCTATCATCTTTCCAAGGAGCGTGAATTAATTGCACAGATAATGGATATATCAAAAGATGACACTGTTTTGGAAGTCGGTGCGGGCTGTGGGGCTGTTACAGGTGCTTTGGCGGATAAAGGAAAGACTGTAGAATGTGTTGAACTGTCATACAGGCGTTCCATGATTAATGCGTATCGTCATCGCAATTATGATAATATTTTAATAAATGTAGGAAATTATGAAGATATTCAATTCGAAAAGAAATATGATGCCATTACATTAATAGGCGTTTTGGAGTATGCTGGTTATTATATACATACTGCCAATCCATATGAAGATTTTCTGACGGACATAAGACAAAAAATGGCTGGTGATGGAGTATTATATATTGCAATAGAAAACCGTCTGGGGATCAAATATTTTGCCGGATGTAAGGAAGATCATTTGAATAAAGAATATGTGGGAATTGAGGGATATCCTGATGGTGCCCGGGTCAGAACTTTTTCATACTATGAACTGAAAGAATTATTTGAGAGATGCGGATTTTCGGAATATAAATTTTTTTATCCTTACCCGGATTATAAATTCCCGCATGCGGTCTATTCAGATGATTATTTGCCGCGCAGAGGTGATTTTAAAGAAATAGGAAGCAATTATACGTCATCACGAAGAAAAATATTTAATGAATCGCATATGCTTGACAGCTTGGTAATGAAAGATGAATTTAAAATTTTTTCTAATTCATTTCTGATTGCATTAAAAAAATAGGATGGTAATTATGAGAGTTTTATATTGTAAGTCAACAGAAAAAAGACAGCCTGAATTTCAGATATATACCTCTATTGTGGAAGAAAACGGCAGTAGGTATGCTGTTAAGGAGAGTGTATATAACTGTGGAAAGAAACATATCAGGCAGATTGCAGATTATTATGAAACCCTAAGACAGATATATGGTGAGTGTATCGTTGATAATGATATGAAAGATGGCAGGATATATTTCCCATATGTAGAAGGAGGAACATTCGGAGATTATCTACGAAGCTTGATATATGCAAATGAGTCTGATGAAAAAATCAGACTGGCATTGCAGGAGTGGAGAACGTTTCTACGGGGGAACGAAAGCAATTTAACAGTGTTTGAGGAGTCTGTGCAATTTAAAGAAATATTTGGAGATGCAGAAAGTCTGGTGGGAGATAAAGCTCTTCGCATTACTAATTTTGATTGTATTGCAGATAATATAATTCTTTCAGAAAATGGAAGAAAAGTAATAGATTATGAATGGGTTTACGATTTCCCAATACCCGAGGAATTTACATACTACCGTGTTTTAAAGATGTTTTTCTTAGATAATTCCAAATTATTAAATTTTGCGCAGCTGCTTTCTTTAACCGATATCAATGGGGATAAGGTTCCTATCTACGAAAAATTATTACAGAACTTTGATACATATATTAGCCTGGATCGAGACAGAAATGTTAATTATGCAGAATTAGGGAAAATATATAAAGTGAATAAAATATTGTCTAAAGATGCGGATAATGATGCCCAATATCAATTTCCATTTGAAAACATTGACACGCAAAGTAAGGTTATTTTGTATGGCGCTGGGGATGTTGGAAGCGATTATTATCGTTTTATTAACAAGACAGAATGTTGCAAACTGACGGCATGGATTGATAAAAAGCATGAGCAGTATCAAAGGCTTGGATTACAGGTGTATGGCATTGAAAAAATAGCTGAAAGTGAGTACGATTATATTATAATTGCTATTTATAATGATGAAACGGCACATGTGATTTGTGATTCTTTAGTAAGTCTCGGAATTGCAAAAGAAAAAATTTTGTGGAAAAAACCACAATATATTTAGTGAAGGCGAGGATGCTTAATATGAAAGTTTTTTTCTGGGGAATTGGTAAAAGATGCGAGAAAGCGCTTGATAGTTTTGTTGGAGAAGATTCGGAAATAGCTGGATTTATTGATAATAATCCCGAATATAAAGAAAAGAGATATCAGGGTAAATCTATATATGCTTTTCATGATGTAATTGAACAGGAATTTGACTATATTGTGGTTACAATACAGAAATATAATGCAATTTTGTATCAAATTTCCAAGAGTGGTATAAGTTCGGACAGAGTAATCTGTTATTTCAGACCGGAAGACTGCGATAAGAAATATGATTCTATTTTTGATATACAAAAATGGAGAATAAATTTGTTGGAAGAAAGAGTAGAGCAACTAGAGTATTTGTTCAATATTAGATTTAATAATATTGGATATGAAGTAGCAGATAAAATTGAAAAAGAGAAGTATTGGTTTCCGACTATACTAGATGGTGAAGATGCAGTCGAACGGATAGTTGAAGAAGGATGTTCACTTGTACGTTTTGGGGATGGGGAATTTGGAATAATATCAAGGAAGAATCATCCTTGTTATCAGGACTATAATGATGTTTTGGCTGAACGTCTAAAACAGGTATTACAATCTAATGATGAAAAAATTATAGTTGCGATAGCAAGGAATTATGGAGATTTGGACATATATATTGAAGAAACAGCAGATGGAATCCGAAATTATATGACACAGAAAACCAGAGAACTACATAATTCATTGTTGAAAAAGGATAAAATATATTATGATGCATATCTTTTTAAAAGTTATTTCCCTTATCGAGATAAGGAGAATACAAAGAAACGTGTTGATATGATAAAACGTATATGGAATGACAGGGATGTAGTAATAATAGAAGGCGACAAAACGAGAACCGGATATGATAATGACCTTATGGATAATGTGAAGTCATTGCATAGAATTTTATGCCCTACACAGCATGCGTTTGCTTCTTATGATGCTATTTTAGAAGCTTCGCAGCAAGTCAATAAAGATAGTCTGATTTTGGTAGTTTTAGGACCTGCGGCTAAACCTTTAGTATATGATTTGGCGAAGAAAGGATATCAGGCAATTGATTTAGGGCAGATTGATATGGATTATGAGTGGTATAAGGCAGGTGTCGGACTTAAAGTTCCAAACCCGCGTAAATATGTTTCGCAGCTGCCGCCGGCTGAAGTTATAGAGATTGAGGACGAGAATTATGCAAAACAGGTAATTGCAAGGGTTGGCGTATAATTGATTATATGAAGGAATGATGAAGCAATTGAATCAATATAAATTGAAAAGACTGGCTATATTTGTAATGTATGATAAGGAAGGTATTGTAGATGACTATATTACCTTTCTTTTGCGTAGTTTGAAGGTACATATTTCTGAATTAGTCATTGTATGCAATGGAACTGTTTTAGAGGAGGAACGATATAAGCTGGAGCAGTTTACCCATCAGATTATTGTGCGGGAAAATAATGGTTTTGATATTATGGCATGGAGAAGCGTTATATTGGAATATCTGTTGCATGGTAAATTGCAGTTTTATGATGAAGTGATTATATTGAACGATTCTTTTTATGGACCAGTGTATTCATTTCAAGATATGTTTCAAAAAATGGATAATGAAAATATAGATTTTTGGGGGATTACCAGACATCCTGAAAGTTATGATGCGGTTAGAGGCTGTATTCCGGAACATATACAAAGTTTTTTTGTGGCAATTCGTAAGAGGATGTTCGTGAATACTGATTTTTTCAGTTTCTGGGATAAATTAGATTTGTCAAACAAGGGGCTTCTTGATGCAATAATGGAGTTTGAATTGAGGTTTACGGAGTATTTTTCTCAATTAGGTTATTGCTGGGATGTATATACGAAAACAGAGGACTTAGATTCGCCTGTTGATAATACATTGAATTTTAACCCGTATTATCTGACTCCATTGGAATTGGTAAAAGAATATAAGTGTCCAATTATTAAAAAGAAAGCGTTAATTGATGAAAATTTACAGGCGGTTGCGGGAGAAGAAGCGGAAAGGTTAATTGAATTTCTTCAGAATCATACAGAATATGATACGAAACTGATATGGGATAATTTGATTCGGATAATAGAAAAGGACAAGTTATATCAGGCCTTTCATATGAATTATGTGCTTTCTGGAAGTAGTGATGCGCCTCTTCCTCAGAAGAGTAAAATAGTTTTATTTATACGGGGAGATATTCATCAGATTGAGGAAGAATTTATCTGGCTGAATCAAAGTATCATGAAATATGAGGTGAAAACGAAAGAACTCATCTTTGGCAATATAGAAGAAGTTGATTATATTGGAATGATAGATATTGATAGTGTAGAGGGGGATACTATACTTGATAATATATATAGGAAGAATGATCTACTCGATAATATGTTGAGAAGCGAAGGATACCTGGCAAATATAATTCAGACATTCAGGCAGCATGAGGAATTGGGAATTTTATATCCACTTATAAGAAATAAGCGAATGGAGAGTAAGAATCAGGATTTGTACATGGAGAGCTTCTGGTGTAGGAAAGAGTGTTTGTATAATCCTCAAAAGTACTCCTATGGAACAGTTTGCACAAGGGAATATGCTTCTCTTAAATTATCACAATATAAAGAACAAATAGATAAAATGAAAGTGGTTGGTAAATTGCCGGATATTTTTAATAAAGAAAATGTAATGTTAAAACCAGAATTTATGGATTACATTAACAAGAAGGAAAAGTTTTATATCTTTGGGAATGGAGTTTATGGGAGAAAAGTAGAGCAGATACTTAAAGATAACGGAAAAATAATAAAAGCCTTTGTTGTATCTGATGGACAGCCGCAAACAAAATCAGATAATATAAAGGTTTTGAAATTCTCCGAATACTTACTGTCAGATTATAAAGACTGTGGTTTAATCGTTGCCTTGTCTAAAAAAAGGCAGCAGGAAGTTATTGATATGATACGCAGTAGTGGTTTGACAAATGTATATTATCTTTAAGATGAGGAGCAACAAGTGAACGGTAGAAGATTGGGTATTTTTGCCTTTTATGAAAAAAATGGAATAGTTGAGGAGTATGTATTATATCTTTTGGCAGATTTAAAAAAATGTCTTGAACGTTTGGTAATTGTCTGTAATGGGAATTTATCTGAAGAAGGAAGACAGAAATTGGAGGAATATTCTGAAGATATTTATATACGGAATAATAAAGGATATGATATTGGTGCCTTTAGATATATACTGATAGATTGTTTGGGCCAAAGACAGGTACAGGAATATGATGAGCTCGTGTTGTGTAACGATACTTTTTTTGGCCCTTTTATTTCCTTTGAAGATATTTTTCGTATTATGAATGAAAAAAAATTAGATTTTTGGGGACTGTCATCTCAACCTGAAACAATAGATTTTTGGACTTCCAGTAATAGAATTGTACCAGCCTTTATCCAATCTTTTTTTATAGTTATAAAAAAAAGGCTGATAAAAGCCCCGGTATTTTGGGATTACTGGGACAAGATGCAGGTAGAACAATGGAATGTTACACAGGTAGTGATTAATCATGAGCAGTATTTTACTCCATATTTTGAAACTTTAGGATATACATGGGGAACATTTACAGAGTGTTCTTTTTTCAAAGGAAAGTTAGAATCAAATGCATATACGCCGTATCTGGTGTTGCCTTATGAATTAATAAAGTATGGAAAAGCTCCATTTTTGAAGAAAAAGTGTATTACAGGGAAAGATATATCCCAATCACTGGAACCAGAGAATGGCAGTTTCCGAAAGGCAATAGATTATATAGATCAAAATACGGATTATAATGTTGATTTGATTTTGAACTATATGTTGAATAATTGTACCAAGCAACAAATTTTTGAGCGATTGAAATTGAATTATATATTATCTGATGAGAAAGAAGATAATCCACATACTGAATTTGGAAAAATTGCGATTATTATTGTGGTAAAGGATCAAAGTATTCTGCAGCTTATGAATTATTATTTGGAAGGACTGCCCGAAGAAGTACTTTGTATACAGGATAGTCATGTAAAAAAAGCAATCTTAAAGATTCCTGCCGAAATTGAGTATATTTGTGTATTACAGGAGGTGGGAAATCAGAAAAATATCCCCAAATGTACAGCGATTTCAGCGAATAGGCTTTTGTGTGAAAATATGATTTTTAATGCGATATATGTTTCCAATATCATATATTCTCTGCAGAAAGATAAGTATTTGGGCGCATTATTGGCTCCTTGTATGCGCTTTAGTGTTTTTCTGAATGAGAAGGAAAATATAAGCGATTGTTTAGCGGGCAGTTTTTGGGGAAAGCGGAAAGCTATAGAAGCAAATATGGAAGGATATTATGTTGGCAGGGTATTCAGAGAACGATGCGCAGGACTTGAGGGCATAAATGAAGATTTGCTAGTGAAAGAGATGCTGACAATTAATGAGTTTGAAAATAAAATTACGGACTTTACTTCGTATTTTGTACAGAGATTGTTTGCTGTTTGCAGAGGATACCAAAGAATATATTTGTATGGTGCTGGCGGTGTCGGGCAGAGAACTGCACAGATATTGCAAAATGAAAATATTGCTATAGAGGGATTTATTGTTTCAGATGGACAGACAAAAGAAAAGGAGATTTTAGGGTATAATGTTTTTTGCTTATCGGAAGTTATTGAAATGAACCTGGACATCCAGGATATAGGAGTTATTATTGCGGTTGAGGGAATTACAGGCAAAGTTATTCAGGAAAATTTATTGAAATATGGAATAAAGGGATATATATTATGGAATTAAAATTGCAAAAAAAAGATAAAGGGGAATCATTGGAATTTATACTATCAAATCCTTTCTGTATCTACGGTGCCGGCATCGTTGCCATGAGCATTTACACTGCGGTCAAAACTCTGTATCGGAAAACTCCTATCTTCTTTTTAGTTTCGGATGTCGCAGAGGGAAAAGTAGATGAAAATCCCTTGGAAATCGACGGCATTCCGGTTAAAAGACTCTCTGAATGGCAGCATAAATGTGACACGTCGGGTACGATTGTTCTTCCTGCACACTACCTTGTCGTTGCTCCGGAAACGCATCATTCCGCCATCGCAGCATCCCTGCATTCCATGGGAATAGAAGATTCTCACATCTGTTTGTTTACCAGTGTGCTAGAGAATCAATTTATGGACGCCTATTACAGCAGTCTGCCGGATTGCTGTACGGTAAGCAGCCTTATTGAAACGCAAAGCAATACACAGTATGAGCAGGAAAACAATGAGGCAGAAGCAGATACAACGGTTTTCCATCAGTCGGCATTTTCGCACGATGCAGCAGACATCCGGGTCTTCCAGGCTAAATGCCATGTAGACCGTGTCTTACAGCATCCGAAACAAACGTCCTCATATGTCTGTCCAATTCAGGTCGGTGCAGATTTAACAGAAGAGCGTATCGCTAAGCTGTGTGACAATACCGGAGAAAATATTTCTGCAAAGAACCGCAACTACTGTGAACTGACAGCGACCTATTACGCCTGGAAGAACAGTCAGGCGGCTTATAAAGGCTTATGCCATTACCGGCGTATTTTTGAGATTGATGATGGGCAGATGCAGTCATTATTGGAAAGGCGGGCCGACTGGGATGTAATTCTTCCTTATCCGTCGATTCATTATCCGAATATTTCCACACAGCATACCCGTTACATCAAAGAAGCGGATTGGGAAGCAATGCTTCAGGCATTGAAAGAAACTGCCCCGGATTATTTGGAAGCCTATCAAAGGCTGATTGAAAATGGAGAGCAGTCTTTCTTTAATTTTAATATGCTGATTGCCAGAGCGGAAGTATTCGATGATTATTGCAGTTTTCTTTTTTCCGTTCTGGAGAGGGCGGAAGCGCTTACAACGCCGAAAGGCTGGGAGCGGACTGACCGTTTTGCGGGATATATGGGAGAAAATCTGACAACGATTTATTTTTTAAAGAATAGGGATAAATTAAGGATTGCATATGCGGGGAAAAAATGGCTGACATGAAGTTGCTCTGCGGCCCTCACATTTTGATGACAATAGTAGTAAATTCTTTCATTTTTTTGTAATTGAACAACTCATGAACAGGAGAATCATAAAATGAAACAGACAGATTCTAAAGAACAAATCATCTCAAACGAATGGTTATCCCTTTCACCTCTTTCCGGTAAAACAATCCTTCTTTCCGGCGCTACCGGCATGATCGGGAAATGTATCATCGGCCTGTTGGCAGAATATAATAAGGCTCATTCTGCCGGGAAGCATATTCAAGTTATTGCGTTGAGCCGCAACAGTCAAAGCGCAGAGAAACGGCTTGCAGAATACTGGCATCAGGATTTTTTCCGCTATATCGCCTGCGATGTCAATCAGGAAATCCCGGAATGCGGACAGGCGGATTACATTATTCATGCAGCGAGTAATACGCATCCGCTACTGTATTCTCAAGATTCTATCGGGACGATTACGGCCAATGTCATCGGAACGAAAAATTTACTGGATTATGCGGTTGCTCATGGGACAGAACGTTTCTGTTTCCTTTCATCGGTAGAAATCTATGGAGAGAATCGGGGCGATGTGTACAGATTCAAAGAAGATTATCTGGGTTATCTGGATTGTAACACACTGCGCGCCGGCTATCCTGAGAGTAAGAGGGTAGGAGAAACGTTGTGTAATGCCTATGGCCAGACGCATCAGCTTGATTTTGTTATTCCCAGACTGAGCAGGATTTATGGGCCGACAATGCTTTCGTCGGATTCCAAGGCGATTGCCCAATTTATTAAAAAGGCGGCGGCAGGCGAGGAGATTATTTTAAAAAGTGCGGGAACACAGCTATATTCTTATACTTATGCGCCGGATGCAGCAATAGGGATTCTGACTGTATTATTGAAAGGAAAAAGGGGGGAGTCCTATAACATTTCGGATTTGGAATCAGAAGTGACATTGCGGCAGATTACGGAATGGCTGGCAGAAGATAATGGTGTGAAGGTTACATTTGAGGTGCCGGATATAACGGAGCAGGCCGGGTATTCGACGGCGACGAGAGCGCTTTTGGATACGGAGAAAATAACGGCACTCGGTTGGAAACCACAGGTACATATGCGGGAAGGGCTTGTGAAGACGGTGCAGAGTCTGCGCGGGGAATAGTCACCCCATCTCCCGCAGCCTCACTCTCGCCATCTCAAACCCCTCGCACTTTTTATAATACTTCCGGGCCTCATCCAAATGCCCGGTACACTCATAAATAACGCCAATATTATAATACGCGCGGTAGCTGTTGATTCCTTCTACTGAAAACTGTTCCATAGTAGTAGACTTTTTGAATTCTTCGACAGCTTCTGCAAACAGTCCATTATTCATATAAATCAATCCCATCAGGAAAACGAAATCTGCCCGGACTGCAAAGATATCATAAATATTCTCAAGCTGCAAAGCTTCTGGAAACCGTTTCATATCGAGCAGACAATATCCATAGGATTCCACCATATTCTGTACATAGTCCTGCGAAGGCTCGATATCCATCGAAAGTCCCAGATTGAACCATTCATAAGCCTTTTCATAATCTTTCAGCTTCATGCAGCTTTGTCCTAACTGGTAGTAAAGGTAAGCATCAGGGCCTGCAGAGGCCAGTTCCAGCTCTAACAGGGTAATGTTTCGTCGGGATTTGGCCTGCATTTCTTCCTCGGAACCGTCATAGCCGACGTGCAGGACCGTAATCGGAGCCGCAAAAACCTTTACGATACCGGAAACGTCATCCTTACGCGTTACCTGTTCATGAATCGTCCCCGTAAAATGATAGGATTTTTTGTTAAAAAAGCGGCAGAGCCGCACATTTTCAATGGAAGTCTGTCCACCCTGTTGAAAACGGTTACGGAGCAGAATCCGCCCGGCATCTTCGGGGTACTGTTCCATTAAGCGGGAAAGATGCTTTTCATCGATGCGCTCCAGATACTCGTCACAGTCGAGGCTTAGGATCCAGTCATTGGAAGCCTGACTGACCGCATAGTTTTTGGCGGCGCTGAAATCATTGACCCAATCGAAGTGATAAATCCGGTCGGTATACTTTGCGGCAATTTCCAGCGTGCTGTCAGTGGAACCTGTATCGACCAAAACCATCTCATAATGGTAGGGTTTTAATCTTCTCAGGCACTCATCCAGATGTTTTTCTTCATTTTTGGCAATGATACAAACGGATATCGGGAGCATTGTTCTAATTCTTCCAACCTTTGCAGGGCACAGTGAGTAGTTACAGTTCTTCCAGTCTTTTCACAGCGTTGTTATAGTCGCCGCATTTCTGGTAATATTCTTTGGCTTTTTCTTTATCGCCCAATGTTTCATAGATGGAGCCGATATTGTAATAGGCGCGGTAGCTGTTGACGCCTTTGCGGGAGTAGGAAGTCAGGGTGGTCGCCTTTTCAAATTCCCGGAGCGCCTTTTCCCACATATTTTTTTTCATGTAAATGACGCCCATCATATACACGAAGTCGGCATGATGGGAGAATTGCGCATATCTGTTTTTTAAGGCGAGCGCCAGGTCATATTTGGCCAGTTCGATCAGGCAGTAACCATAGGTCTCTGTCATACTCTGAACAAAAGCAGAATTGGGGTCGGCATTGAGTTCCAGTCCCAGTTTATGGTAATGCGCCGCTTTCTCCAAATCGTTAAGGGAAATATAGTTCTGGCCGAGTTGAAAATAAATATAGGGATTCGGCCCTTTCAATTCCAGGTCGTGCAGAAGCATTTCCAGATTCCGGGCGGCGCGCATCCGCTTTTCAGATTCCGCCACATAGCCTTCATGATAAAAGGTCAGAGGAATCGGAAAGGTATCCGGCTCTTTGCCGTCCAGAGTCGTCACCTGTTCATGGATACTGCCTTCATAATGGCAGTATTTCCGGTTAAAAAGCCTGCCGATGCGTTCCGACATGATGGAACGGACTCCCTGAAGCGTGTAAGGGTTGTTGCGGACGATCATGCCGACGGAAGAGAGATTGTCTTCAAGCGCTTCTCCGATATCGGCGAGATTTATATTTTCCAGATATTCATCGCAGTCGATGGTCAGAATCCAGTCATTTGACGCCTGACTGATGGAAAAATTTCTGGCGGCGCTGAAGTCGTCACACCAGTCAAAGTGGTAGACTTTATCCGTATATCTATGCGCGGTCTCCATCGTTCTGTCTACGGAGCCGGTATCGACAACGATGATTTCAAATTTGCAGGGACGAAGTCTTTTCAGACATTCTTCAATGTGCATATCCTCGTTTTTTGCAATCATGCAGACTGAAATAGGTAACATAGTAGTGATCAGGCCTTTCTCTCGCTGATAATAAAAACTTTATAAAACTATTTTATCATTTTCTGTGGATTACGACAATAATGATGTTTGTGATTTACGATAAGATTTATCAGAGGTTTCTATACTTTTTGACCAATAAATTGAACGAATTTTTCACTATTTTGACCAAAGCAACGAAATTTCGTTAAAATAGCGGAATAAGTGGTTCCTTTTCCCTGATTTATGTGGTAAAGTATAATAAATCATGGGAGATAAGGGGGATTATCTTCTCGGTGAGTATAATGATTACTTTTAAGGAGGACTGGTTATGACCAAGGCAGAGATTTTGAAGACAGAAATTTTAACGCAGTATAAGAGTGTAAGACAATTCGCAATTGAGATGGAGATTCCCTATTCTACGCTCGTGACGGCTCTCGACAGAGGTATCGAAGGAATGGCGTATGGAACAGTTATCAGGATGTGTGACAAGCTGAATCTGAATCCGGTCGATTTCTCCCCGCTCGACAAGAAGAGCCCGCTCGGCAGTAAAATTCTGGAGAACAGAGTCATGCAGTACTATATCAAACTGAATAAGACTGGAAGAAAGAAAGCGCTGGAATTGATGGAAGATTACGCGCAGCTTGAGAAATATCAGGCGGTAGAGCAGTAATGAAGTATGATTATCTGATTGTCGGCTCCGGGCTGTTCGGTGCCGTATTTGCGTATGAGATGAACCGAAAAGGCAGAAAAGTCCTTGTCATTGACAAAAGGAATCACATTGCCGGGAATATTTATACGGAATCGGTTCTGAATATCAACGTGCATAAATACGGCGCACATATTTTTCATACATCGGATGAAAGAATATGGAACTATATCGGACAGTTCGCGTCTTTCAATCATTACATCAATTCACCGATTGCCAGATATCACGATGAATTGTACAACCTGCCCTTCAATATGAATACGTTCAGCAAGATGTGGGGGATTGTGACGCCGGCGGAAGCGAAGGCTGAAATTGCAAGACAGATTGAAGCGCTTCATATCGAGGAGCCGGAGAATCTGGAAGAGCAGGCATTGTCTCTAGCAGGAAAAGATGTATATGAGAAGCTCGTCAAAGGGTATACAGAGAAACAGTGGGGGCGTGACTGTAAGGAACTGCCGGCCTTTATCATCAAAAGGCTGCCGCTGCGTTTTACCTACGATAATAATTACTTTAACGACCCTTATCAGGGAATTCCAATCGGCGGCTATACGCAGATTGTCGAGAAGATGCTGCATGGCATCGAAGTAAAGACGGGCGTCAGCTATCAGGAATATATAGAGTCTGCCCCTGTGGGAGACAATGGGGTGTTTACCGATAAGCAGGGAAATACTTTTTCCAAAGTGCTTTATACGGGTATGATCGACGAGTTCTTTGCATACCGGCTGGGCCATCTGGAATACCGGGCCTTGCGTTTTGAGCAGGAGGAACTGCCGGGATGTGATAATTATCAGGGTAATGCGGTCGTCAATTATACGGACAGGGAGACTCCCTATACGAGGATTATAGAGCACAAGCATTTTGAGTTCGGAAAACAGACGGACACGGTTATTACAAGAGAGTATCCGACGGAATGGAAGCCGGGAGAGGAACCCTACTATCCGGTGAACAATGAAAAAAATAATACCTTATTTGCCGCATACCGGAAACTTGCCGAAACACAGCCACAGGTCCTGTTCGGCGGTCGTCTGGGAGCCTATCAGTATTATGACATGGACAAAGTGATCGCGGCGGCTTTGCAGATGGTAGAAGAAGAAACAGTCAGGGCGGATTAGCCCTGGCTGTTTTTCAAATTTCTGATTTCCAATTTCTCCCCGCATATCTCTTGACAAGAAGCAAAGATTTGCTATAATCATTTTAAAAACTTTGATAATCAAAGTATTGGCAATTCAAACTAATTCAGACTAATTGTATGAGTATGTATGATCAGGAGGTTTTTGGGATGAACTGGGATGAGGCAATTCGGGAATTGGATGAGAGACGGAATAAGGCCCTTGCGGGCGGCGGAAGAGCCAGAGTCGAGAAACAGCATCAGAGCGGAAAAATGACGGCGAGAGAGCGGATAGAGGTACTTCTCGATAAGGATACTTTTGTGGAAGTGGATGGATTTGTAGAGTCCAGGATCGATGACTTTGATTTGGATAAAAGACGTGTGCCCGGAGACGGTGTCGTTACGGGTTATGGTGAAATCGACGGAAGGCTGGTATTTGTATCGAGCGAGGATTTTACGGTAATCGGCGGTACGCTCGGAGAGTATCATTCTTTTAAGATATGCAGGATTCAGGATATGGCGATGCAGATGCGCGCACCGCTCATTTGTATCAACGACAGCGGCGGCGCCCGTATCGAAGAAGGAATTTCTTCATTGAGCGGATACAGCGGTATGTTTTTGCGGCATACGCAGGCTTCCGGCGTGATTCCGCAGATAGCGGTCATTCTCGGACCCTGTTCCGGCGGTGCCTGCTATGCGCCGGCTATCTGTGATTTTATTTTTATGGTAAAAGACATTTCCAAAATGTTCATTACCGGTCCCAATGTCGTAAAGACCGTCATCAACGAAGAGGTGTCGGTAGAAGAACTGGGCGGTGCGAAGGTACATGCACAGAAAAGCGGCGTTTCTCATTTTACTTATGATTCGGAGAGCGAATGTCTGATGGGAGTCCGCAAGCTGTTGACATATCTTCCGAGCAACAATAGTGAAAAGCCGCCTGTTATCAATACGAAAGAACGGCAGAGTCCTTCGCAAGGGGTCGGAAGGGTATTTGGCAGATTTAATAAAGCGGAGAATGCGGCACGGGCGAAAGCGGCCAAGATCAAGGATATCGTGCCGGATAATTCCAGACATGCTTATGATGTCAAAGAGGTCATCGACTGTATCGTGGACGAAGGGAGCTTTTTTGAAGTGCAGAAAGAGTTTGCCATGAACGGTGTCATCGGATGGGGCCGTATGAAAGGCAAAGTCGTAGGATTTATCGCTAACCAGCCGAATGTAATGGGCGGTTCCCTCGATTACCATGTTTCGGATAAGATCGCACGGTTCATCCGCTTCTGCGACTGCTTCAATATTCCGCTCGTGACCCTGATCGATGTGCCGGCCTTTTTGCCGGGAACAGCGCAGGAGCATAACGGTATCATCCGCCACGGGGCCAAAATCCTGTATGCTTATTCGGAAGCGACGGTACCGAAGATTTCTCTCATTATGCGGAAAGCATATGGGGGAGCGTACATTGCGATGAACTCGAAAGAAATGGGCGCGGATATCGTCTATGCCTGGCCGATTGCGGAAATCGCGGTAATGGGAGCAGACGGCGCGGTCAATATTGCCTTTAAGAAAAAGATCAAAGCGGCGCCGGACCCGGCGGCTATGCGCGAACAGTGCAAAGCGGAATACGAAGAGCGTTTCCTAAATCCTTATGTCGCGTCGGCAAGGGGTTATGTCAATGAAGTGATCAAGCCGGAAGAGACGAGAGAAGCTATTTTAAAAGCGCTGCACGGACTGAAAAACAAGCAGGTGAAACTGCCCGAAAAGAAACATGGGAATATCCCTCTTTAAGAAAAAAGAAGGCATGGATCATGAACGGAAATCTGGAAACGTGATACGAATTGACAGATATTGTCAGGATGGATACAATGATTATGTCAAAAAATTCTTTTGCCGTAACCTATGGCTTCAGGAGGTACAGAATGAAAAAAGTTGCTGACATGACGGCATATTCCGTTCCATGCGTATATGATTCCATACAGATGAAGGGCATGCCGGCATGCCCGCTGGAGATAAGTGTCCCCGGCTCTAAGAGCATCACCAACCGTGCGCTCCTGCTCGCCACCCTGGCGGGGGGCGTTTCCACTCTGCGGGGGGCGCTTTTTTCCGATGATTCCAGACATTTTCTGAAATGTGTACAGGATTTGGGCTTTGAGGCAGAGGCAGACGAGCGTGACCGCCTGATTACTGTCCGCGGCCTTGGCGGCACAGTTCCCCTGTCCAGGGCCAGCCTGTATGTAGGCAGCGCCGGAACTGCAGCGCGCTTTCTGACTGCTTTTCTGGGGCTTTCCGAGGGCGTATATTATATGGATGCCTCGGAACAAATGCGCAGACGTCCCATGGCTCCGCTGCTTCATTCCCTGAAGGAACTGGGCTGCGAGATTCTTTACGATACAGATGCGAAAGAGGAGCATTTTCCCTTTACTCTGCGCGGCCATGGTTTTCGAAAAGAGCAGATTTCCATTAACATCGACAGCAGCAGCCAGTTTTTGAGCTCTCTGCTCATCGCCTCCTGCCTGTGTGAAAAAGACTTTACGACTCATATAGAAGGAACCCACGGAATGGCTTATATCGAAATGACCCTGAAAATGATGGAGCAGTTCGGCGTATGTGTACAAAAGCTTTCGGGCAGCGCCTTTCTGACCCGGGCAGGACAGCATTATCGGGCTCTGGATTACCGGATTGAGCCGGATGTATCGGCAGCATGCTATTTCTATGCCATGAGCCCTTTGTTGAATCTTCCGGTAAGAGTCAGCCATGTGCATTTTGACTCCCTTCAGGGAGACGTGGCATTTATCCGGCTTCTGGAAAAAATGGGCTGCGAGGCGGTGGATACGCCCCAGGGCATCCTGCTGGAGCCGCCGGCAGACGGCATATTCCGCGGGATTACGGCCGACATGTCCGCCTGCTCCGACCAGGCGATCACGCTGGCAGCCATTGCGCCATTTGCTGACTGCCCAACCACTATCACCGGTATCGGGCATATCCGTTTTCAGGAAAGCGACCGCATTGCTGCCATCACTGCGGAACTTTCTAAAATGGGCATTCGGTGCGAAGCACAAAAAGACAGCATCAAAATCCATCCGGGCACGCCGGGACCATCCATAGTGGAGACCTATGACGATCATCGTATGGCAATGGGATTTTCGCTGACCGGTCTGCGCAGCCCCGGCATTGTCATTGATGACCCTGGCTGCTGTTGCAAAACGTTTGAGGACTATTTTGACGTGTTGGAAGATGTGATAAAATGCTTCTAAGTAGAAGCAAAAAAAGATACTGGATATCATCCTGAAATATCCAGTATCTTTTTGCTTTTTAACAATAACTGTTGAACATCATGCCGCTGTACGCGCTTGTGATATAAGGCGTTGCGAAGTTCTTACCGGGATTCTTATATGCTACTACAATGTTATTCACATAATTCATCGGATCCAGCGAAATCTGATTGGATTTACGCACCAGCGAATGGGTAAAATCCATGATGGAGGAAAATGCCTTCCTGGCGTCGCCGTCCATCGCTGTTTTCTGAATTACTTCATTATCTGCTTCCAGGGTACCGTCGAGGTTCAAGTTCAGACCGGCTGAAGTGAGTCCACGCGCATAGTAGCGGGAAATGCTGCCGACTTCCTGAACGATACGATTGCTTTTCGGATGTCTGTCGCTGTATTCTGCCGCGGCCTGGAGAAAAGAGTTATATCCTTTCACCAGCGTATTGATATTTTCGGTCAGGGATTCAACATCTGTCTTGAGTCCGATAGAAGCGGTCTCTCCTTCTTCGCTGCTGACGCCGTTCAGCGTTACATTGTACATACGGCCTATGTTCAGCGTATTGGACGGAGACATATGTTCCTCGCCGTTTAACAGAAAGCTGGCATTGGAAGCGGCTTCCACAATATTGTCAAGACCAAGATATTCGACTGTACCGGAAGTTTTGCTTGTACGATGGTCTGATACATCGAAAATAGTTTCTTTATGATTTCTTAATCCGGTCGCGTTTGACTCCAGGCGCAGAGCGGAATGGTTCTCATCATTGGATACGACCTTGGCTGAAATGCCAATATTGGCATTGTTGATCAGTCTGCTGAGGCGGTCCTGAACATCTCTGTTCGTATCTTCCGGTTTGATCGTGAACTGGAACTCATAATTCAGGTCGTCAATCCCTACGTCAAAAGAATAGGTTGCCGGAGCAAGATTCACCGTTTCACCGCCGGGAAGATAATTACCCATATTTACCTGCGATGTAGCAAGGGAGCGAACTTCAATCTCTACGGAAGAAGCGCTCGCGTTATCCGATGCCGCACCGATAAAAGTGGCAGAAGCAATGTTTTCATTGCTGGAGTAAGCCGCTTTCTTATTCAGCATTTCATCTTCATTGAGGTCTCCGAGAGATGCAATGGTATTGCGGAGCTCCCTCGCATTTTCCTTCATGCCGACAGCGAATTTACAGGATTCTCTGCTGGTATCAAGGATATAGATTGGAGCTTCCTTGTTCATTTTTACAATGGAATTACAGACGCTGCGCAGTTCGCTCTTCTTATGGGTATCATAAGGAGTGCTCGATTTTGAAGCATAAGTCGTCACATAATAATTGTAAATATTGGAATGGTTATCAATGATATTATAGGCCATGATATTCCTCCTTTCTTCCGTGAAATCCGATATCATGTATATGCCGGCGGGCTGTCCTTTGCCGTAAGCCGGAATGATGATTGAATATATATATGTGCCTATATTTTAACATTTACTGAGTCTGCAATCAAGGTTAATCTCTTTTTTGGGTGATGATGACTTTACCCGGCATAGAGGAATCCTCTTTTTGTTTTTTGGCTGTCTTTTGGATATCCTTTTGTGGATTTACATTTTTCTGCCCGTCGGCAATGGCGTCTTTTATCGTCTTTGCCTTTACGCCCATGCCTTTTGAAACTTTGTTGATGCGCTTTTGAATTTTGGCTTTTTCTTCTTCCGATGCAGCAGTACGCAGCTTACCTTCCAAATCTTTCCGCACCTTCTGCAGACTGGCAAGGTGTTCTTTGGTATTAGAATTGGAAAGAATGGATTTGGACGAATCCGATTCCGGAAAAAGGACGATTTCCTCCCCGGTATTTTCCGCATCGTCATCGGCTTTTGCATTTTCTTCCGCACGCGCATTTTCTTCCTGTTGCTTTCTGGAAGCTTCTTCTTTTCTCTTTTCAGCTTCTTCCTGTCGTTTCTGGAGCTGATACTGCCGAAGTTCGCTGTTCAGGTCCTGTATTTTTTCCTGGAGAGCCTTCTTCTGGTCACTTTTTTCTTCAGTAGACATTTCCTTATTATAAGTAATGTCCCGCATTTTTTCCTGAAGGCTTATGATCTGCTTCTGAATATTCTTTTCACGGCTGTCCTGGGTTGACTGGTTGACGGGCATGAAGCCCACCGATTGATTCGTGTTCATTATATTCATGATTCATCCCCGTTCCTGAGTCAATACATGCTGCAACATATCTTATATATCATATCGGCTGATATTTATAGATAATTAAGTTCATTTTGGAATTTTTTGCGTTTTTTTTAAATAAATTGGTTGACGAAAAAAAAACGCTATGATATAGTATACAAACAAGATGAATTCAGGTCTTTTTTTTATGCTCAAAAATAGAAGTAAGCGGAGGTAACAGGAATGCGTACAAGAATCACATTGGCATGTACAGAATGCAAACAGCGTAATTACAATACTACGAAAGATAAGAAAGCCCATCCGGACAGAATGGAGACAAAGAAATATTGCAGATTCTGCAAGACGCACACACTGCATAAGGAAACCAAATAATATATTGTTGTGAAGTTGTGGAAAGGACAGGGTATTGATTATGGGAGATTCTGCAAAATCAGACAAAATATCCAAACCGGTCAAATTCTGGAATGGCGTAAAAGCTGAATTTCGGAAGATCACCTGGCCGGATAAAGATTCCCTTTTGAAACAGTCTATTGCGGTAGTCATGATTTCAGTTGTGGTAGGAATCATCATTACCATATTGGATTTTGCACTTCAGTATGGCGTTGATTTCCTGACAACATTGTAGAGTGAGGGGTAATCGTATGGCAGAAGCAAATTGGTATGTTGTTCATACTTATTCCGGGTATGAAAATAAAGTAAAGGCCAATATTGAGAAAACAATTGAAAACAGACATCTGGAAGAAGAGATTCTGGAGGTCCGGGTTCCGATGCAGGAAGTTATGGAGATGAAGAACGGCGCCAGGAAGAATGTCCAGAAAAAAATGTTCCCGGGTTATGTCCTGATCAATATGGTCATGAATGATGACACATGGTATGTTGTCAGAAATACCAGAGGCGTTACGGGATTCGTAGGGCCGGGAAGCAAGCCTGTGCCGCTTTCGGAAGCCGAAATGAAGCCGCTCGGCATCAAAGTCGAGAATGTAACGGTCGATTTTGCGGAAGGAGATACCATTGCAGTCGTTGCAGGTGTCTGGAAGGATACGGTCGGTGTTGTTCAGAGAATGGACTACGGCAAGCAGACGGCAACGATCAACGTAGAACTGTTCGGCCGGGAAACACCGGTAGAGATCAGTTTTGCGGAAGTGAGAAATTTACAATAGGATATTTATTCCGCTTACGCGGTTTAGATATGTGTGGGAGAACAGCACTTCGGCGGAGCCGAAGTGGCAAGAATCGCATTTTGGCTTTGCTGAAATATTGATTCTTGCGGGCTTGTGAAAATGCTGAAGGAGATGTGTTCGCCTATACCACATTTTATTTAGGAGGTGCCATTATGGCAAAGAAAGTAGAAGGATATATCAAGTTACAGATTCCTGCTGGTAAAGCTACACCAGCGCCGCCGGTCGGTCCTGCACTCGGACAGCACGGCGTCAACATTGTTGAATTTACCAAACAATTCAACGCAAGAACTGCTGATAAAGGTGATGTGATCATTCCGGTCGTTATCACAGTATATGCAGACAGAAGTTTCAGTTTCGTTACAAAGACTCCGCCGGCTGCGGTTCTTTTGAAAAAGGCATGCAACATTAAGTCAGGTTCGGCTGTACCGAATAAGACAAAGGTTGCAACGATTTCCAAGGCGAAGGTTCAGGAAATTGCTGAACTTAAAATGCCCGATTTAAATGCGGCAAGTCTTGAAGCAGCCATGAGCATGATCGCCGGTACTGCAAGAAGTATGGGCATCACAGTAGAAGAGTAAATGTTGAAGGACAAACGCTTTCAACGATAGATTTGAATGTCTGCTGAAGCAGACAGACAGGAGTATGGAGGAACGGACATGAAACATGGTAAGAAATATCAGGAAGCTGCGAAGCTGGTAGACCGTAAGATTCAATATGAGCCGGCTGAGGCAGTTGCATTAGTAAAGAAAACAGCTACGGCAAAATTCGATGAGACCGTAGAAGTTCATATCAGAACTGGTTGTGACGGACGTCATGCGGAACAGCAGATCCGCGGTGCGGTAGTATTGCCGAACGGCACAGGCAGAAGCGTTAAGGTTCTTGTATTTGCCAAAGGTGATAAAGTTGCGGAAGCAGAGGCGGCAGGCGCTGATTATGTAGGCGGCGACGAACTGATTCCCAAGATTCAGAATGAAGGATGGCTGGATTTTGATGTTGTTGTTGCAACGCCCGATATGATGGGTGTTGTCGGCCGTCTTGGTAAGGTGCTTGGTCCGAAAGGCCTGATGCCGAACCCGAAGGCAGGTACGGTAACAATGGATGTGACCAAAGCAGTCAATGATATCAAAGCAGGTAAGATTGAATACAGACTGGATAAGGCAAACATTATCCATGTACCTGTTGGTAAAGTTTCATTCGATGAAGCAAAATTGCAGGAAAACTTCGATGCATTAATGGAAGCAATTGCAAAGGCAAGGCCTTCTGCAGTAAAGGGACAGTATTTAAGAAGCATTACGCTTTCTACGACGATGGGCCCTGGCATCAAAGTAAGTACGGCAAAATACTAATCTGTTTAAGGAGATTCCTGCTGGAAACGGTAGGAATCTTTTTGCATAACAGAAATGCTGGTGCAGCAGTGATTGGAGAACAGGGATGTACTTTTGGATAAAAGATATGAAAAAGGTATTGATAGTCCTATTCATGGGCGGAATCGCGGGAATCCTTTTGTTAATGCTCGTCTATGCGCTTCCGACAGACCGGATGCTGGCGAATGCGAGAGCTTCCATTGAAATCTTTGAAAGAGAGGGGCCGTCCCCGCAGACTGTCGCCGGTTATGAAGCGACGACGCTGGATAACTATACGGATGCCTGGATGTTCCGCAATGCTTTTTATGATGGAGAAGAATCCGTTTTTCAGAAAAGTCTGAATGTTTATTATTATGGCTATCACGAAGGGCAGGTCAGCAATGTCTGCGAAAGTATGATCGCATATCTGAATGGGACAGAAGGATATTACAGGCGTTCTTATGCGAGATACTGGCATGGCTATCTGATTTTGTTAAAACCGCTGTTGTGCTTTTTTGATTATGGTGATATCCGGGGAATTTTAAAACTGACAGAACTGTCATTGTTAATCTGGCTGTGTATGCTGTTCGAACGGAAAAAGATGGCTCGTTTTCTGCCTGCGCTGGCAGTTACAATGTTCTGCATCGGTTTCTATGAAATCGGACAGTCGATGCAGTATTCCTGGGTATTTCTCATCGCGGCGGCGGCTTCCATTTATATTTTGAAGAAGTATCCGGCGATGGATGGCAAGATGGTATTTCTGGTCATCGGTATGTGCACCAGTTTTTTTGACTTTCTGACCTATCCGATTTTTACATTGGGAATGCCGCTCGTGGTATTGCTGCTCTGTATGACCGTATCGGAGGAAAAGAAAGGAGCCGTGAAGGCAGTCATGCTGCATTCGGTCTTCTGGGGAATCGGTTATTTCGGATTCTGGATTGAAAAATGGGTTCTGGGGACTCTGCTGACAGAAGAAAACATTTTTGCGGAGGCGTTTGGTTCGATCATAGAGCGCACCGGCCGGAATGTTGTGGACCAGCCGATCGGTTATGTGGAAACAGTGCTTGAAAATATAGGCGTTTTATGCAAGTATCCTTATGTGCTGGCGGTGCTGGGCGGAATCGCGCTGATTTTTGCCGGTATGAGAAAAAGCCGTCTGGAAGTGTCAAAAGAATTGGTGGCTGCCTGGCTTCTCATTGCAGTTTTTCCGTTTATCTGGTATGCGGCGGCGATGAATCATTCCTATGTACACGCCTTTATGACATACCGGGATTTGGGAATTTCCATTTTTGCAGGATTGTGTATGATAATAAGTATGAAAGAAATGAACAAGAATGAGCAGAAAGAAACATAGAAAAAAGCGTAGAAAAAAAAGTTCCGGCTTTATAGCGCCTTTTTGCATCACCCTGATCTTCGTCGTATCGGCAGGGCTTTTCTGCCTGCTCGCTTATCAGTATATTTATAGGGAAGAGGAGCCTGTCCGGCAGAATTTTCAATTGGCGGAAGAAACGATATCGGAGGAGCCTGTCGTAAAAAAGGAAGAGGATATAGAAGCGGAAGGCGAAAATGAAAGTGAAAACCAAAGCGCAGAGGAAGAACCGCCCGTAGAAAGCAGCCGGTATGCGGAAATCCTGCAGGATGAGGCATACATGGCGGAGCATAATATTTATGCAAAAGAGGCTTTTGACGAAAATATCGTGACCATTACTTTTGCGGGAGATATCCTTTTTGACCCGAATTACAGTGTGATGGCGAAACTTTTGCAGAACGGCGGGGATATCGGCAGCGGAATCGAGCCGGAACTGATCGGGGAGATGCAGAGCGCCGATATTATGATGCTCAATAACGAATTTGCCTATTCGGACAGAGGCGCGCCGACACCGGAGAAGCAGTTTACGTTCCGAGCAAGGCCTGATTCAGTATCTTATCTGACGGAACTTGGTGTGGATATCGTATCGCTTGCCAATAACCATGCTTATGATTACGGGGAGCAGGCGCTGTTGGACTCGATGCAGATTTTACGGGAAGAAGGCATTCCTTATGTGGGAGCGGGAGTGAATATAGAAGAAGCTTCCGCACCGGTCTATTTTATTATCAATGATATGAAGATTGCCTTTATTTCTGCGACACAGATAGAAAGGCTGGATAATCCTGATACAAAAGGCGCGACGGAGACTTCTCCGGGTGTCTTCCGTTGTTTTAACGGTGAAAGGCTTCTGCAGACCGTGGCGGCGGCAAAAGAAGAGAGCGATTTTGTCATCGTCTATGTGCATTGGGGAACGGAAAATCAGGAAGAGACCGACTGGGCGCAGAACAAACAGGCTCCGGAACTGGTCCAGGCGGGAGCGGACCTCATTATCGGAGACCATCCGCATATTTTGCAGAAAATCGATATCATAGACGGGGTCCCTGTGATATACAGCCTCGGCAATTTCTGGTTCAATTCAAAGCAGCTGGACACCGGCATGGTAAAAGTGACGATATCGTCGGAGGGCCTGCAGAGTTTTCAGTTCATTCCGTGCATACAGAACAATTGCAAGACGAGCCTGCTCGAAGGTGAAGAAAAAGCGAGAGTGCTTGGAGAGATGCGCAGAATGTCGCAGACGGTGCAGATTGATGAAGATGGGTATGTGACGCTGCCGTGAACGTAGTCCGCCGCCTGTCGGGTTCCCGCCGCACCTGCCGGAGCATAGTTCCCTGCGGAGACCCTGGAAAAACGCCGGCACTTAGCGAAAAGACGGCCTGCCGTTTTTGAGCTTAGTACCGCTGCGTTTTTCGTGGAGCGCAAGCGTGTCTCCAAAGGGAACTATGCTCCGGCAGGTGCGGCGGGAACCCGACAGGCGGCGGATGCACTTGTATTGATATTTTAGCTGACTTGCAACTATATAATTCACATTTATAAAATTTTGTGAAATCTTCACAAAA
>CAMWXB010000004.1 GCA_947178125.1 uncultured Lachnospiraceae bacterium
AAGCGTGCCTCCAAAGGAACATTCCGCTGCACAGGCGGCGCGGGATTTCCTGCCGATACAATGATTTACGAAAGGAAAATGTCGTATGGAAATTCGGATTTCGGTCAGGAGTCTGGTGGAGTTCATTCTACGCTCCGGTGATATTGATAATCGAAGGGCCTCGTCGCCGGATGCCATGCAGGAGGGCGGACGCATCCATCGCATGATTCAGAAGCGGATGGGAGCGGACTATCATGCGGAGGTCGGGTTGAAATACCGGTATCCGACGGAATGCTATGACATTATCGTGGAAGGGCGTGCGGACGGCATCATCATAAAGGAACGGAAAGATGAGGGGGCCGAACCGGAATCGTCGGAGGGGCAGGAGCGTGTTTCCGTTACGATTGATGAAATCAAAGGAACCTATCATGACCTTGCAAAAATGAAGCAGGCCGTTCCGGTGCATTTGGCACAGGCGAAATGCTATGCCTATATCTATGCGTCGCAGAATCAGCTGAAATCGATTCGTGTCAGAATGACCTATTGCCAGTTGGATATGACGGAGATGAATGATTTAAGCGGCGCCGGAATCCGGTATTTTCATTTCGAATATACGCTCGCCGAACTGCAGGAGTGGTTCGACGGAGTCATGAAGCAGTATAAAAAATGGGCAGATTACAGTTTCGAATGGCAGGAAATCCGGCAGGCTTCCATTAAGGCGCTCTCTTTTCCTTTTGCATACCGGGAAGGACAGAAAGAACTGGCCTCTTATGTGTACCGGACGATCTATCATAAAAGAAAACTGTTCATCGAAGCGCCGACCGGTGTCGGAAAGACGATTTCTACCGTTTTTCCGGCGGTAAAAGCGATGGGAGAGGGAATCGGAGAGAAGATTTTCTATCTGACGGCCAAAACGATCACGAGGACTGTTGCAGAAGATACTTTTCAATTACTGCGGGAGCGTGGACTGCAGTTCAAAACGGTAATCCTGACGGCGAAGGAAAAAATCTGTTTCCTGGAGGAAATGGAATGCAATCCGGAGGCATGCCCGTATGCAAAAGGACATTATGACAGGATCAATGATGCGATGTATGCGCTTTTGACGCAGACGGACAGCTTCCATCGGGAAAAAATTGAGGAATATGCGAGGCGGTATCAGGTCTGTCCTTTTGAGATGTGCCTGGATATGAGTCTTTATTCGGATGCTGTCATATGCGATTATAATTATGTGTTTGACCCGCATGTTTATCTGCGGCGCTTTTTTGCGGAAGGAAATAAAGGGGAATACCTGTTTCTGATCGATGAAGCGCACAATCTGGTGGAGCGTGGGCGGGAGATGTACAGCGCCGTTTTGCGGAAGGAAGACTTTTTACAGTTGAAAAAAGAAGTGAAGGACTATTCGCCTGTTCTGGTGAAGAATCTCGAACGGTGCAATAAAGAATTGCTCATCCTGAAAAAAGAATGTGAAAACTATCGGGTAGAAGATTCCATTGCTCCCTTTGTGATGGCGCTTGGCAGGCTGAACAGCAGTATGGAGGATTATCTGGAGGACCACGAGGAGAGTCCGATACGGAAAGCCGTCCTGGAATTTTATTTTGAAGTGTCGCATTTCCTCAGCATCTATGAACTGGTGGATGAAAATTATGTGACTTATTCCCAGCTGGAGCAGGATGGAAGCTTCATTTTAAAGCTTTTCTGCGTGAATCCGGCCCAAAATCTTCAGGAGTGTATGATGCGGGGGCGCAGCACGATTCTTTTTTCGGCGACGCTGCTGCCCATTCAGTATTATAAGACGCTGCTCGGCGCGGAAGAGGGGGATTATGAGGTCTATGCGAAATCCGTTTTCCGGCCGGAAAAGAGGGGGCTTTATATCGGAAGCGATGTGACGAGCAAATATACGAGGCGCAGCGAGATGGAATATTATAATATCGCTTCCTATCTTTATGAAATTGTGAAAAACCGGCATGGCAATTATATGGTCTTTTTCCCGTCCCACGCGTTTCTCAGACAGGTATATGAAAGCTTTATGGAATATTTTACGAAGGAGCAGATTGAGTGCATCATTCAGGAAGATTATATGAATGAGCGTTCCAGAGAAGAGTTTCTTGGACGTTTCATCGGAAATGAGGACTGTGACCTGACGGAAGTGATTCACATGGATATCGAAGAGGAAGACGAGAAAATCCTGCTAGGGTTCTGTGTCATGGGCGGCATTTTCAGCGAAGGCATCGACCTGAAAAACGACAGCCTGATCGGTGCCATTATCGTCGGAACCGGCCTGCCGCAGGTATGCAACGAGAGAGAAATCCTGAAAAAATATTTCGACGGATGGGGGGAGAACGGTTTTGATTACGCCTACCGCTATCCGGGCATGAATAAAGTGCTGCAGGCAGCAGGGCGCGTCATCCGTACGATGGACGACGTGGGAATTGTCGTCCTGTTGGACGAGCGGTTCCTGAATCCTGCATACCAACGCCTTTTTCCGCGTGAGTGGAGCAATTATGAGGTCGTAACGACCAGACAAATTGCGGGGCGGATAGAGCGGTTCTGGAATGAATGGCTGTGAGGGCTTGCCGCAGCGTGGGGCTGTGGAGGGACGGCGGAAAAAGATTTCCCCGAAAAAGGCCCTTTAAGAACGTCGGCACTTGGATTTTGCGGAGCTTGCGACGAAAAATCCTTAGTACCGCTGACATTCAACAGAAAATTTACTTCGTAAATTATCTGTAGCGGAGCGAAAGCGTGCCTTGGAGGGGAAACTTTTTCCGCCGTCCCTCCACGGCCCCACGCTGCGGCAGCCCTCACAGCCAAAATGAGAGATTGATTATCGCAGTATCTGTATCTCTTCCTTATACGGAGCGACTTTCTTCTCCGGGTTCTCGGGAGAGGGTATGTAGGGTGTTTCCAGAATCTTCGGGAGATGCAGGAATGCAGGGTGGTGCACGACGTAGCGGATGGGTTCCAGTCCGATTGTTCCCTGCCCGATATTGGCATGGCGGTCTTTGCCTGCGCCCAGCTCATTTTTACTGTCGTTGATGTGAATGACTGCTGCATTTTCTTTCCCGATTGATTTATCAAACCGGTCAATGACACCGTCGAAATCATTTTTTACATCGTACCCGGCATCGTTTAAGTGGCACAAATCCAGGCAGACGCGCAGTTTGTCATTATAGGTTACTTTGTCATAGATTGCAGCGAGTTCTTCGAAACTGCGTCCGATTTCAGAGCCTTTTCCGGCCATTGTTTCCAATGCGATATAACAGGAGTCAGCGTTTAATACTTCATTCAGCCCTTGAGCGATTCGGTCAATACCGGCTTTGACACCGGCCCCGACATGGGAACCGGGATGCAAGATCAGAACCTGACTGCCCATCGCCTTTGTGCGTTCGATTTCCAAAGCCAGAAATTCTACGGCGAGTTCATAGGTTTCGGCATTGACCGTATTGGCCAAATTGATGATATAGGGCGCGTGTACGACAAATTCCTGAATCTGATGGGCCCTCATATATTCCCATGCAGGTTCTATCTGCAGGGCGGAAATTTCTTTCCGCTTCGTATTCTGGGGCGCTCCCGTATAGACCATAAAAGTATTCGCATCATAAGAAACAGCTTCTTTTGCGGAAGCGAGCAGCATTTCCCTGCCGCTCATGCTGACATGTGAACCGATTTTGACCATTTTGATACTTCCTTTCTGTTATGCCGCCTGCGGCGGCACAAACCATTAATAATCATGCCTTTCCCAAAACCTGCGATATTTGCGCCGACGCTGAAAGCGTCTTGGCACCAATATTCGCAAGACGAATAAATCGTCTATGAAAAATCTCTGATTTTTCAATCTAATCACCATGCCTTTCTCTCAACCTGCGAGTTTGGGCGCAAGCACAAACTTGCGATTGAAAAATCTCTGATTTTTCAATCTAGTTTACTATATCTCCATTGGTAATGTATAGAATATTTTGATATTTTTATGAAATTGTCTAAATATGGAATAAGAGTCATAAATTAATGACAGATGTGTCACATGTGGATAACTCTGTGGAAATTGGGGATTTCTTTATCTTTTTCGTTGCTTTTCTTACAAAAACGTCAGAAAAGCTGTGGATAAGTTGGTCAATTTAATCGATTAAGGAAAAAAGATACCGATTCGGTCAATAGAGAACGGCCATTGTTGTGGGAATGCCGGTAATCAGCCGGCTGGATGCCATATCGGCGGAAAACTCACTGGCAAATTGATAAAAATTATGATACACTAGAGCGTGTATGAAAGGAAAAGATAATATGATAGACACTAAGAAAAAACGTGAATGGGGATGTATGCTGGTAATCTGGCTCAGCGGCATCGTATGTCTGATGTACTTTTCTTATATGACGAGCCCGCTGTTTCCGAAATCCTATGGCTGGGATTCTGCATTCTTCCAGCTTGTGGGAGCCGGCATGAAGAAGGGATATATTCCTTATCGGGATTTTTTTGATATGAAGGGGCCGTGGTTGTTTTTTATAGAATATGCGGGGCAGCTTCTCTGGCCTGACAGGGTGGGCATTTTCCTGTTACAGTGTATCAGTCTGGGCTGTGCCTTATTTTTGGGGCAGAAGATTTATCGGCGTTATTTTAAGGGAACGGGAATGATAAGCAGTCTGGCAGTTCTGATTCCGTTCTACGTCGTGCTGGCGCCTACGATCGAGGGCGGTAATCTGACGGAAGAATGGAGCCTGCCGTTTTTGTTCCTGACCATGTATCTGGCATTGGATTTCATTGTCGAAGAAAAAGAGTCGCATAAGCCCGTGTATGGATTTATTTACGGCGTATGTTTCGGCGTCATCGCTTTGATCAGGATCACGAATGCCGTTATGATATGTGCGGCCGTTCTTACCATAACGATTTATCTGATCATCAACAGACAATGGCAGAATCTGCTGTGGAATGCCATAGCTTTTCTTTTGGGAATCGGAGCGGCGTTCGTACCGCCTCTCATTTACTTTGGATATTATGGAGAAATTGACAGCATGCTTTATGCTGTATTTGTATTCGGTTTTGTTTATGGGACCGAAGGTTTTAAGATTGGCGTGGGAGGAACTTTTCTGCTCCCGCTTTTCTTTACGATTGCCGTATTCATTCTCACCGGACAGAAGAAAAGGCGGTTGTGGCTGCTTGTGCTGCTAAATACGGCAGGCATGATGGTCACACTTGGCATGGGGAACAGCACACTGCACGATTATATACTGGTGATTCCGGGAATGATGCTGGGGGTCTGGCGTTTTGCGGAGGCGTGGAAGGAAGACCGGAAAATCTGGAAAAAGGTATTTCTGGCAGCGGCGGTCCTGCTGTGCTTTTATTATCCGTTCCGCAGGATGGCGAGAGACGGCATGGCAATTTACTGGCAGATTGGTAACGATACGGAATACCGGTATGTGACGGAAACAGCGGCATATATTCCAGAAGAAGAGCGCGATTCTGTATGGGGCTATGAATGTCACCAGAGATGGTTCCTGATCGCCGATATCATGCCATACAGCAGATATTGCGGCTGGCAGGAACATTATATGCAGCTGTCCCCCCAGATCGAAACGGATATTCGAAAGATGATGGAAAGCGAGCCGCCCAAGTGGATTGTGACAAAAGCTTCCACAGTGTTCCAGAACGCGATGATGATAGAGCAGATAGAAGGGAAATATGAACTTTTTGTAGAAAATGAAGGATTCCGGCTGTATCGGTTGAAGGATGGAACGATGTGAAAAGGTCAAAATCCGTCCTCCGGCCAGACAGCACGCGCACCCTATGGCACCTGCGGCGACCCTGGAAAACCGTCGGTACTTAGTGAAAAAGACGCTTGTGGCTTTTGAACTTAGTACCGTTACGGGTTTTCGCGGAGCGGGAGCGTGCCGCCGCAGGTGCCATAGGGTGCGCGTGCTGCCTGGCCGGAGGACGGATTTTAACTTGAAAGAACCGGCGGTGAAATCTTTCTGTTTCTATTTTGTCGAAAATGTGTTATACTTTTCCAGTAGTACTTTTTCGTGATAGGGAAAAAGAAAAGTAAAAAATGTGAAAAGAGGGAAAAGAAATGTGGGCTTATGAAAGTGTTTTTTATCAAATATATCCTTTAGGATTCTGCGGTGCGCCTTTTGAGAATGACGGCGTGTCAGAGTCCCGGATACTGAAAGTGAATGACTGGATTCCGCATATGAAGAAACTTGGCATCAATGCGGTCTATTTTTCTCCGGTATTTGAGTCCGATACGCATGGATATAATACGAGAGATTATCATAAGATCGACTGCCGTCTCGGAACCAACGGGGACTTTGCAGCGGTTTGTAAGAATCTGCATGAGAACGGCATCAAGGTCGTTCTGGACGGTGTATTCAACCATGTGGGAAGAGGTTTCTGGGCTTTTCAGGATGTGCTGCAGAAACGCTGGGATTCTCCCTATAAGGACTGGTTCCATATCAATTTTGACGGCAATTCCAATTACAATGACGGCCTGTGGTATGAGGGCTGGGAAGGCAACTATGACTTGGTAAAACTGAATCTGCGCCATGAAGATGTGATCAATCACATTCTTGACAGCATCAAAGGCTGGGTGGAAGAGTTCGACATCGACGGACTGCGTCTGGATGTTGCGTACTGCCTCGACCACGATTTCCTGCGCAGGCTGCGGAGTTTCTGCGATGGATTGAAGCCGGATTTCTATCTTCTCGGGGAAACGTTGCATGGCGATTATAATCAGTGGATGAATGACAGTATGCTGCATTCGGTCACGAATTACGAGTGCTATAAGGGGTTGTTCTCCAGTTTTAACAGCATGAATATGTTTGAAATCGTACATTCCCTGCTGCGGCAGTTCGGCCCGGAGAACTGGACTTTATACCGGGGAAAACATATGCTGTCCTTTGTGGATAACCATGATGTGACGAGGGTAGCGAGCATTCTGACGAATGAGAAACACCTACCTCTTATTTATGCGCTCTGCTTTGGTATGCCGGGAATCCCCTGTGTTTACTATGGCAGTGAATGGGGAGCAAAGGCGCAGAAGAGCGAAGGGGACCCGGCGCTTAGAGCCTGCTTTGCAGCGCCGGAGTGGAATGAACTGTGTGACTGGATTCATGCGCTCGCGGAAGCGAAGAAGGATTCGGAAGCGCTGAATTATGGTGCGTTCCGTTCGGTCGTATTGACGAATAAACAGTGTATTTTTGAAAGAAAGTCGGAGAATGAGCGCGTGCTCGTTGCCATCAATGCGGACAGCGAAAGCTATACGGCGCATTTTGACGCGGGCTGCGGCACGGCGGTCGATCTTTTGACCGGAGAAAAGCACGATTTCGGCGGCGGCAGTGAACTGGCGCCTTACAGTGCGGCTTTCTGGAAGATGGAAAAGTAAAATTTTCAAAAAGGATAGTTGACTTTTACAGTATAATCCTTTATGATAGAAAGCACGTCACAGTAAACAGCAAGATGAATTTTAAGAAAGGAGGTCAAGGAAATGTCAGGATACATTAAGTTAAATCGGAATAGAAGATTTGAGTTAGGATTTGGTGTGAAACTGCATAACAGGAAAAGACATGGAATTGCCTCCGCATCTATATTTGCGTGTCTATGAACGGATGAAAAGGAAGAAAAGCCAGGAAACCGGGAAATGGACGAAGTCAGAATAGAAAGATGAACAGTCGTGGGCTATTTCAGCCGCGGCTGTTTTTTTGTGTGCGGTGCATTCAAGGGGGAAAGGCTGAAAATTGAAATTTTCAACCGGCAAGTATGTGCCTGGCAGCCCAAACCCGCGTGCTGAGAAGGGAGCATAGTTATAACGATGAAAAAAATATCAACTTATATTTGGGAAAATAAAATACCGTATTTATTGGCGGTGGCTTCGCTTCTGATTGCGGTGACATTGGATATGATGGCGCCGAGACTGACAAAATCCGTTGTGGATGATGTTATCGTCGGCGGAAATATGGGAAAACTGAAGTTTCTTCTGCTCGGTTTTCTCGGCATCGGCGTGGGAAGGTGTACCTTCCAGTATATCAAAGAATTTACTTTTGACCGGGTTGGTTCCAAAATTTCGGCGCAAATGCGCCGGGACCTGTTCGTACATATTCAGTCGCTTAGCGCAGATTTTTTTGACAGGACCAATACCGGGGAACTGATGGCCCGCGTGAAAGAGGATATCGACATTATCTGGGATGCGCTCGGGTTCGTCGGGATGCTTCTGATAGAAGTATTTTATCATACCGGCATTGTACTGGTCTGCATGTACATGCTGAACTGGAAGCTGGCGTTGATTCCAACCGCGGCGATGCTTTTCTGCGGTACGATTGCGATCATCATGGAGAAAAAGCTGGGCGCAGTCTACGAAGAGATCAGCGAAGAGAATGCGGTTCTGAATACGGTGGCGGAAGAAAATCTGGCCGGGGTGCGGACGGTCAAAGCCTTTGCCAGAGAGAAATTTGAGATCGGAAAATTCCTTTCTCATAACAAAAGGTACTATGAACTGAATATGAAGCAGTCCAGGCTGTTCGTGAAATATGATCCTTATTTTTCCGTTATTTCCAAGCTTTTACCGTTATTGACCATATTGGTCGGCGGAAGATTTGTCATCGCCGGAGAGATGACTCTCGGCGAAATGACGGCTTTTGTGGAATATTCTAACAATATCGTATGGCCGATGGAGATGCTCGGATGGCTGACCAACAGTTTTTCCTCGGCGGTGGCTTCCAATAAGAAGATTAAGAAGATTTATCAGGAAACGCCCAGCATCCGGGAAGCCGAAGAGCCGGTCATACTGGATAGGGTTCAGGGAAAAGTGTGTTTTGACGGGGTTTCTTTTCACAAAGCGGATATGCATGAAATCCTGCACGATATTTCTTTCACGCTGGAACCGGGGAAAACACTCGGCATCATGGGAGCGACCGGCGCGGGAAAGACATCCATTGTGCAGTTATTACAGCGGATGTACGATGCGACGGGCGGCACGATATCCATTGACGATGTGGATATCAGGCAGCTTTCTCTGGAGCAGCTCCGCACGAACATCAGCAGCGTGACGCAGGATGTATTCCTGTTCTCGGATACGATCAATGAGAACATCAAACTGGGAAAAAAGAGCACGACAGATTTTAAAGCGGTGCGGAAAGCATCTACGGACGCGCAGGCGAGCGAATTTATTGAGCGGATGGAATGGCAGTACGATACGGTCATCGGAGAGCGCGGCGTCGGCCTTTCCGGCGGACAGAAGCAGAGGATCAGCATTGCACGGGCCCTGTCTAAAAAAGACCCGATTCTGATACTGGACGATTCCACTTCCGCGCTGGATATGGAAACGGAACATTTGATACAGGAAACGCTGGAAACACTGACGGACACGACGAAGATCATTATCGCTCACCGTATCAGTGCGGTGCGCCATGCGGATGAAATACTGGTGCTTCAGGACGGCGGCATTGCGGAGCGGGGGACCCATGAAAGCCTGCTCGCCGGGAAAGGTCTTTACTATGAGACGTATCTTGCCCAGTATGGGGACTATCCGGAAGGAAAGGAGGCATAGACTATGGCGGTCAATTCTTATAAAGACGACGAAAAAAGTGTGGAACGAAGTAAAATACAGACATTAAAAAGGCTTTTTGCCTATCTGCTCGCTTATAAATGGCAGATTGTTCTGGTACTCGTGATCATGGGATATGGTGTGGTGGTCAGCCTGTTAAATCCGCTGATCATGGAAGCGGCAATCGACGAGCATATTGCGGTGGGTGATATCGGGGGATTATACAGACTGCTTTTGATTGCACTCGTTCTGAACCTGCTGCTCGTGGTGGTCATCAAGCTGCGGATGTTCATTATGGCGAAGGTCTGTAACCAGATTCTGTTGACGATACGGCAGGAGTTGTATACCCATATTCAGAAACTGGATTTTCATTTTTTTGACAGCAGGCCGACCGGGAAGATTTTGTCCCGTATCATCGGAGACATCAATTCCCTGAAAAATGTGCTTTCCAACTGTGTTACGACGCTGATACCGGACGGATTTACCATCGTTGCGGTGGTGGGAATCATGATTTATAAAAATCCGAAGCTTGCATTTGCCTCCATGCTGTCCCTTCCTCTGATGATCGCAGGGATGCTGTGGATTGAAGTAAAAGCCCATCCACGCTGGCAGACATTCCGGAAAAAGTCGGCAAACCTGAATGCTTTTATTCATGAAGATATGGCGGGCATCCGGGTCATCCAGAGTTTTCATGCACAGGAGGAGACGCGGGATACTTTTGATACGCTGATCAAAGAACATCGGGGCGCTTTTATCGATGCGGTCAGATTGAGCGATGCGTTCGGCTCCGTTATCGATTTTTCCTGGGGACTCGGCTGTATTCTCCTGTACTTTACGGGAATCGTGATCATAGGTGTGGATAAGGTGTCCGTCGGTACATTCATTGCTTTCAGCACCTATTTGTCGATGTTCTGGCATCCGATTCAGAATATCAGCAATTTTTATAATCAGCTCGTTACCAACATTGCCGGAGCGGAGCGTATTTTTGAAATACTCGATACGCCGCCGGCCATCGCGGACGAGGCGGATGTGGAAGAAATGCCGGAAATAACGGGAGAGGTCATATTTGACCATGTGAGTTTTTCCTATGATGATAAGGTAAAAGTGTTGGATGACGTGAGCTTCCGGATCAGGCCGGGAGAGACCATCGCGCTGGTCGGCCCGACCGGAGCCGGTAAATCAACGATCGTGAATCTGATCAGCCGCTTCTATGATGTACAGCAGGGAAAAGTGCTGGTAGATGGCAGAGACGTCAAAAAGGTCTCCATCGAAAGCCTGCGCAGGCAGATGGGAATCATGACGCAGGATAATTTCCTGTTTTCGGGCACAATAAAGGAGAATATACGTTACGGAAAACTGGATGCAACGGACGAAGAGATCATTGCGGCGGCCAGGGCCGTCAATGCCCATGATTTTATCATGAAGCTGGAAAAGGGATATGATACAGAACTTTCCGAACGGGGCGGCGGTCTGTCCATTGGTCAGAAACAGCTGCTCGCTTTTGCAAGAACGATGGTCTCCATGCCGAAAATCCTCGTTTTGGATGAGGCAACTTCCAGCATCGATACGAAGACGGAAATTCTGGTACAGCGCGGCATCGAGAACCTGTTAAAGGGACGGACTTCCTTTGTCATTGCCCACAGGCTTTCTACGATTCAGCATGCTGACCGCATTTTTGTGGTAGATGACGGACATATCGTGGAAGAAGGAAATGCACAGGAGCTGCTTGCAAAGAAGGGCGTTTATTATCAGCTTTATATGGCGCAGTTTTCAGCGTAAGAGGAGTATAGGAATGAAAAAATCAGAAGAGCAGTTTGTTGGTACACAGGAAAAGAACAGGTCCCACTACGGTCTGCACCCGGACGCCGATCTGGATGAGACGGAGCAGAAGCTGTTAGAGACCTTTAAAAGGAACCGGAACCATTCCCTGAAAACCCTGATCGGTATTTATAAGGGACATTATCTGGAACTTTTCTTATCGATTTTCTTTTTTGCAATTAAGCATTCACCGGCCTGGGTCCTGCCGATCGTGACGGCCAATATTGTGAATATTGCGACAGAGCGGGGCGGTGATGCAGGCAGAAAAATTATGATTCAGGTGGGCATCATGGTCGTCCTGATCGCACAGAATGTTCTGACGAATTATTTTTATACCTTATTCTATGCGAGGGCGATCAGGAACGTGGAGCGGGATTTAAGATGCTCTCTCGTGCGGCGGCTGCAGCAGTTATCGATCAGCTATCATAATGAGATGCAGTCCGGCAGGCTGCAGTCCAAGATCATGCGGGATGTGGAGCAGATAGAGACGCTTTCGAAGCAGATTTTTATTTCAATGCTCAGCATTATCATGAATATTGCGGTCTCTTTTGCCGTTGTGGTGACAAAGAGCATGACCGTTTTTGTTTTTTTCCTGGCGACGATTCCGGTCGCTGTCGTCATTATGGCAGCGTTTAAGGGCAAAATCAAAAGATATAACAGGGTTTTTCGAAAAGATATGGAGGAAACATCCGTTCATGTGATGGAAATGATCGAGATGATTCCCGTCACAAGGGCTCATGCACTGGAGGAGAAAGAAACGCACAAGATGGCTCATCAGCTTTATCATGTTGCGAGTTCCGGCCTGTCTCTGGATATGGTACAGTCCTATTTTTCGTCGATTAGCTGGGCTGCTTTTCAGATTTTTCAGGTATTGTGTCTCGGGTTTACAGGTTATCTTGCCAGTCAGGGAAAAATCAGCGTGGGCGAGGTGGTCATGTACCAGACTTACTTTGCATCCATCGTCGCGCAGGTATCGTCCATTATTACGCTGCTTCCAACGATTGCAAAGGGCCTGGAGTCCGTCGATTCCATCGGCGATGTCATGCTGTGTCATGATGTGGAAGAATATAATAATAAGAAGAAACTCCCCTCTATACGGGGCGAGATTACTTTTGAAAATACCGGATTTCAATACCCGAATGGGGAAACGCCTGTCTTTTCGCATTTGAATCTGACGATCAAAGAGGGAGAGACCGTCGCTTTCGTCGGAGAGTCGGGGGCCGGAAAGACCACGATCTTGAACATGGTGATCGGTTTTCTTCACGCGACAGAGGGCAGGGTACTGATTGACGGACAGGATATGGAGCGCATCAATCTGAAAAGCTATCGCTCCAATATCGCGGTAGTGCCGCAGACGCCGATTCTTTTCTCCGGGACGATACGGGAGAACATTACATATGGCAAAGAGGATATTTCTGACGAGAGGCTGATGGAGATCATCCGGGCGGCGAATCTGGAAGAGGTCATCGAACAGATGCCGGACGGTGTGGAAACGATGGTAACGGAGCGCGGCAGCAATCTTTCAGGCGGACAGCGGCAGCGTATCTCCATTGCAAGGGCTTTTATCAGAGACCCGAAAGTGCTGATTCTGGACGAGGCGACTTCGGCGCTCGACAGCATTTCCGAGGAAAAGATTCAGACGGCGACGGAACGTCTGGTCAAAGACCGGACGACGCTCATTGTGGCGCACAGGCTTTCGACGATTCGGAACGCCGACCATATTGCGGTCATCGGAAAAGGCGGGCTGCGGGAATACGGAACTTATGACGAACTGATGGAAAAGAAAGGTGAGTTCTATCAGCTGCGGCAGCTGCAATTATAGTGCCGGGAAAGTCTAAATGCCGGGAAAATTATGATGCCGGTCGGAATATAAGGAATGACATTTCAAGCGGTTTTTGCTATAATAGTTCTTAATCTTAATTCTTAACTGAAGGCGGTAAAGAAAAGTTTGGAGTAACTATTTCAGGGGAAAAGAAAGGATTCGGACGGTATGATGGTAGAAGAGATAAAGGCAAATTTAACGGATTGTATCATTCCTTTTTGGAAGGCGCTGCGGGATGAAGAACACGGTGGTTATTACGGATGGATGGACTACGACCTGAAAGTCGATAAAAAGGCAGTGAAGGGCTGCATTCTGAACAGCCGCATTACATGGTTCTTTGCGAATGCGTATCTGCTTTTAAAAGAGGAGAGCCTGTTAGACGAGGCGAGGCACGGTTATGAGTTCATGCAGAAGTATTGCGTAGATTCGGAAAAAGGCGGCGTGTACTGGTCGGTACAGTATGACGGAACGCCGGAGGATACGACGAAACATACATATAATCAGGCTTTTTCCATTTATGCCCTCTCTTCCTATTATGACGCTTCCGGCGATAAAAGCGCACTGGATACGGCGATGGAGCTGTTCCATATCATCGAAAGCCGCTGTATGGACGAAATCGGTTATAAAGAAGCTTTTGACCGGGATTTTGTGGAGATTGAGAACGATAAGCTTTCCGAGAACGGTGTGATTGCGGATAAGACAATGAATACCCTGCTCCATGTATTTGAAGCTTATACGGAGCTGTACCGCGTCAGCCATTCGGAAGAAGTGAAAAAAAGGCTGGAATGGATTCTGGATACTTTTGCGGAAAAAGTCTATAATCCGGAACTGCACAGGCAGGAAGTATTTTTTGACAAAGAGATGAATTCCATTCTGGATCTGCATTCTTATGGACACGATATCGAAACGGCATGGCTGATACGCCGGGGAACGGATGTCCTTGGAGAAAAGGCATATGAAGATAAGATGCTCCCGATTATTCTGGATTTGACCGCGCAGGTCTACAAGACGGCATTTGACGGCCGCTCCCTTGCCAATGAATGTGAAAAGGGTGTTGTCGATACGAACCGTATCTGGTGGGTGCAGGCGGAAACCATCGTCGGCTTTTTGAATGGCTATGAACTTGCGCCGGAAAAGAAAGAATATCTGGAAGGCGCGAAAGCGGTATGGGAATTTATCAAAGCGCATATCATTGACAGAAGGCACGGTTCCGAATGGTTCTGGGATGTGACAAAGGACGGGGAATCCGTGAGCGGCAAGCCCATCGTGGAACCGTGGAAATGTCCGTATCACAATGGAAGAATGTGTTTTGAGGTCATAAGAAGAGGCAGCGCGTCCGTGAGCGGCCTGTTTTGAATTATGATTGTCCATTTTGTACAACGGGAGCCTTCGAAAACATAGTTTTGCAATCACCTATTATTTTGAGCATGGAAAGGAAGAGTCGTTATGGAAAGAAAGTTGGAAATCCGAAAAGAGAACTGTCCTCAGAATCATAAATGTCCGGCGGTGAAAGCCTGTCCGGTCGGCGCATTGAGCCAAAAAGATTTTGAAGCGCCCGTCATAGACTATGAGAAGTGTATCGCATGCGGGAAATGCGCGTCGGTCTGTCCGAAGAAAGCGCTTGTGATAGAAGTGATTTAAAAAAAGCAAGTCCAGTTTCAAGGAATCGCACCAGAACATAAAGCAAGAAACAGAAAGAAGAACAGAGAGAAAAACCTGCCCATGATTGCGGCAGGTTTTTGCGTACCGGGACATAAAATCTTTTTTATAAAAATTATAATATATATTGACAAACAATATTATATGTCGTATAGTATCTGTAACAACAATATTATACGACATATAATATTATATTTTTGTTCAGTATCTAAGTTGAAAGAAAAGCACTTTCAACTGCTGAATTGGAGTGTCTGCTGAAGCAGACAGATGGGTGTAAAAACAAAATGCCGGTTTGAAAAGTAACTTGAAAACCGCATTGGGAAGCTGAAAGCAGGTTGGTCTATGAAATGTGTAAGAAAAGGGAAAGGAGGATATCGCATGGTTTTTAATACAGGCGCCGCATTGCTGGATGCAATCGTTCTGGCGGTCGTATCGAGTGAGGCGGAAGGGACCTACGGATATAAGATCACACAGGAAGTACGGCAGGTCATAGAGATTTCCGAGTCAACATTATATCCGGTGCTGCGCAGGCTGCAAAAGGATGAATGCCTGGAAGTATATGATATGGAATGCGCAGGACGTAACAGACGTTATTATAAGCTGACGGAGAAGGGGCGTGCCCAGCTTAATTTGTATATCAGTGAATGGTATCGGTATTCTGCGAAATTGAACAGTATTTTTGAGGGAGGACTTAAACAATGAACAGAGCAGATTTTATGAAGAATCTGGCGGAATTGTTAGCAGATATGGCACCGGCAGAAAGAGAAGAAGCAATACAGTATTATAACGATTATTTTGACGATGCGGGAGCAGAAAACGAGCAGAGCGTGATCGCATCTCTCGGCACACCGGAACAGCTCGCTAAGACGATCAAGGCCGGACTCTTTGACGGCGGCAGTGCGGGGGAATTTACGGAAAAGGGATTTTCCGGATATGAGCAGCGAAGCAGCAACGAGGTGATGGATCCCGAACAGCCGATAGAAAATAAGACAGACAGCGGCTGGCAGACGGGCGGGTCAGCAGCCGGCAGCAGCCAGCAGTTCAACAGGGAGAACGGCTATGGCTACCGGATGGGAAACAACGGAAATGCGGCCTATGGGAATACCGGCGGAAATAAAGGTCATGGAGCATATGAAGCGCCTTATCAGGATCAGGGAACGAAAGGAGAGAAAAAGAAACTGTCGGGCGGTATGATCGCGCTGATCGTTATTCTGTGTATTTTTGCAAGTCCTTTCCTGCTCGGCATCGGCGGCGGCGCTTTCGGTGTCATCGTCGGCTTGTTGGGCGGCCTGATCGGTATCTTTGCGGGATTTGGTGTTGTAGCGGCGGTACTTTTGATTCTCGGGATCGGGTTGTTCGTACTTGGCATCGTGTTGTTATTCGGAACGCCGTTAGGCGGTCTGTGTATGATTGGTGCGGCACTGATCTGCTTTGCGGTCGGGTTGTTTTTCCTCTGGATCACCGTTATGATATGCGGAGGACTTATACCGGTTATTGTCAGAGGCGTTGTAAAATTAATACAGGGTATTTTTCATATAGGAGGTGCAGCGGCATGAAAAAGTTTACAAAAGGGTGTTTGATAACGGCGTTGGTATTGTTTATTGTCGGATTCGCTTTCTATGCTATTGGCGGATTTATGGGCGGTTTCCGGCAGTTGGAATCATGGCAGGGACACACTTTTAATTTTTGGGGGCATAATTTCAAGTTGGCGTACAGCGGATTCGGTCTATGGTATATTACGGATGCGGATGAATTCTGGTGGGGCGATGAGAAATGGCCTGAGGAGATGTCCGATGCGGACCGCCTCGGAGCCGGAGAGGCAGATAAAACGGACTATCAGGCCTCCGATATTCGAAATATTGATATTGAAGTCGGCGGCAGTCATTTGGTCATTCAGGAATCGGAAGACGACTATGTTCAGATTGCCAGAGATTCCGATGCAAGAGAGGTAAAATATCAGCTAAAGAACGGAACGCTCAGGGTTTATAGCGAAAAAAACTATAGATGGTGGAACGGCGAGCCAAGAGGAACCATATATCTGTATCTGCCAAAAGGTATGAGTCTGGATTCGATCGATCTGGAAATCGGCGCCGGGACACTGGAAAGTATTGGTCTGGAAGCGAATGAAATTGATGTGGAAGTGGATGCGGGCATGGCCATGATAGAAAGCCTGTACGGGAATGAAATCGATGTATCGGCCAATGCCGGTACATTGGAAATATACGAGATCACGGCGAAAGAGCTTTCTGCAGAAGTCGGTGCGGGTTCCCTTTCCGTCCAGAATCTTTCTGCGGAAGATGTGGACCTGAATGCGTCAACAGGCAGCCTGACGATTGAAGGAAAGGTTGGAAGAAATGCCGATATCGAATGCGGCGTCGGCTCGATCAGCATGGAACTGCAGGGCGCGGAAACGGATTATGATTATCAGTTGGAATGCGCAATGGGTGAAATTGATCTTAATGGAGAGGGATACAGCGGTCTTGGTAATGAGAGAACGATTAAGAACGGCGGAAAAGGAATCTTTGACGTAGAATGTTCGATGGGAAGTATTGAAATTTATTTTACCGATTAACGTCTTGATACAAATTCGCAATTATCTGAAATGCACAGGTGAAGAAAGGAGAAAAAAATGAGTAATGATTACAGAAAACTGACTCGTTCCAGAGAGAACCGGATGATATGCGGCGTATGCGGCGGATTGGGAGAATATCTGAATATTGACCCAACCATTGTCAGGATCATATGGGTATTCTGTGCACTGGCAGGATGCGGTACCGGAGCGCTCATCTATTTAATTGCATCTGTTATTATACCGGAAAGCGTGTGAGAGCAGACAGCCGTACAGGTACAAGACCTGTACGGCTGTTATTTTATCTCACCTTGGCAAGTGTATTCCTTTTCCTGTCGATGCCGATTTCATAGAAAAAACCGGATTTCTTCAGCACAGGCCGGAGCGCCATATAAATAACGACTGATACGATTGCGGAAGTGACTGCATTGATAGAAGTAGAAGCGATGTTCCAGGCAAGAACAAGCTCCGCAGCAGGTTTTCCGATGATCAGCAGTTTGTAGTAATATCCGACGAGCGGGTCGAAAACGACGTTGAAAAGCAGGCCGCCGGCCGCTGCGAGAATCGTCCAGAGCAGCACTTTTTTTTCGTTTTTTTCAGTCGAGATGTGTCCGAGTTTATGCGCGATCAGTCCGGTGATCAGGCCGATGCAGAGTTTCAGGATAAAGGTCTTTGGCGCATATAAGATGTAAACGGGGTCGAGCAGGTCGCCGATGGTCATGCCGATGGCGCCGCCAAGGCCGCCGTAGACACCGCCGAGCAGCAGCGCGCCGATCACGCAGACTGCGTTGCCGAGGTGGATGGAAGTAGCGTCTCCGCCGGGCAGCGTAATCTTGATCTGCAAAAAGGTAAATACAACATAGGACAGGGCAGCAAATAAACCTGTCAGAACAATTTTTTGAAGGTTCGTATTTTTCATGATAATAACCTTGCCTTTCTTTTCTTTTTTTTCATCATTTTTCAAGAGCTCTTTTCTATTCCCATTATATGACAAAGTGGCATTGCGAAAAGTGCCAAATTGAGATTTTTTTACAATGCCAGATGAACGGTATTTGTTGAAAAAGAGGTTGACATATAGAAACTGCTGCGTTAAAATAATTAACGAGTTAAATGTTAACTAATTAATAATTAACATGCTAATAATCAGGCGGTTGGCAATGAATGCGCTGATTATAATAAAGATGGTAAGAAAACTATGGAATGGAGGATGACAGGATGAAGCTATATCATGCTACGGCCGATATTTTCCGTAAAACGGATTTTATGCTGCGACGCTGCATCGGGAAAAAGCTGCGGACGCTGGATGATGAAATTTATCGGAGCCAGCATCGTCTGCTGATGAATCTGGGGGCGAATCCGAATTGTTCCCAGAGCGAGCTGGCCGCTAAATTGGAGATTTCTCCGGCAGCGGTCGCCGTTTCGCTGAATAAGCTGGAGAAGGGTGGATATATTGCGCGCAGGATGGATGCGGATGACCATCGCAGCAACCGGGTCTCCATTACGGACAGGGGAAATCAGGTCATCAGCAAGAGCATACAGCTTTTCGATGAGGTAGAGTGCGGCATGTTCGAGGGATTCAGTCAGGAGGAAACGGAGCAGTTCTATGGATTTCTGCTAAGGGCGTACCAGAATCTGAGCAGGATACAGGAAGGAATGCCTGTCAGAGAAGCCGGCGGACAAAGGGATGTCGAGAAGAACAAAGATGCAGAGAAGAACAAAGATGTCGAGAAGAACAAAGATGTAGAAAAGAACGGAGAGAAGGAGGCATAGGAATGAGGCGTTACGGAAAATACATAAAGCCCTATCTGTCGGCTTTTATTTTGGGACCTGTCATGATGATCGTGGAGGTCATCGGCGAGGTCATGCTGCCCGCGATGATGGCGGATATCATTAACGTCGGAGCGGCGAATCATGATATCGGCTATATTGTTTCCAAGGGAATCATGATGATTGTGACAGCCTTTATCATGATGGCAGGCGGAATCGGGGGCGCCTGGTTCGCGGTCAGGGCAGCCATGCATTTTGGACGGGATTTGAGAAAGGATCTGTTTCAGAAGGTACAGAAATTTTCGTTTGCGAATATTGACAGTTTCAGCACGGGCTCTCTCGTCACGAGGCTGACGAATGATATTACCCAGATGCAGAACCTGATCATGATGGGGCTTCGGATGATGCTGCGCGCGCCGGGGATGCTGATCGGCGCCGTTATCATGGCGTTTATGATGAACGCTTCTCTGGCGGTCATCATTTTGATCGTGGCGCCGCTTCTGGCGATTGCCATCGGGACGATCATCCGCATTGCTTTTCCGCGGTTCGAACTGATGCAGAAAAAGCTGGATCAGCTAAATTCTACGATTCAGGAAGTCCTGACCAATATCCGGGTCATCAAGTCTTTTGTGCGGGAAGATTATGAAGAAGAGCGGTTCGCGGATGCGAACGAAGACCTGAAGAAATCCAGTTTGAATGCGTTCAAGGTCGTTATTATCCAAATGCCGATCATGACCTTTGCCATGAATGTGACGGTCATTGCCGTTGTGTGGTTCGGCGGGAACCAGATTTTGAACGGGACGATGCAGGTCGGCGATCTGACAGCGTTTACGACTTATGTGACGCAGATTCTGATGTCGCTTATGATGCTCGCGATGGTGCTTTTGCAGAGTTCCAGAGCGGTCGCATCTTCCAGGAGAATCGGTGAGGTGCTCGATACGGAAATCGATCTGACGGACGAAGCATCGACCTGTACGGACAGAGTAGTCACAGAAGGAAAAATTGAATTTCGCCATGTTTCCTTCCGTTATTATAAGAAGAATCAGGAAAAAGTGCTGGATGATATCAATTTTACGATCGAACCGGGGCAGACGGTGGGGATTATCGGCTCTACCGGTTCCGGCAAGACGACGCTGGTGCAGATGATTCCGAGGCTTTACGATGTGGACGAGGGGGATGTGCTGGTAGACGGCATGAGCGTCAAAGAGTATTCCTTGAAAAATCTGCGTAACGGTGTCAGCATGGTCTTGCAGAAAAATGTGCTTTTTTCCGGCACGATTCTGGAAAATCTGCAATGGGGCGATGAACATGCCGCTGAGGCGGAAGTTCGGAAAGCAGCCGTGGCGGCGCAGGCGGATGATTTCGTCAGCCATTTTCCGGATGGCTATGAGACGGAACTCGGGCAGGGCGGCGTGAATGTTTCGGGCGGACAGAAGCAGCGGCTCTGTATCGCCAGAGCCTTGTTGAAGAAACCGAAGATTCTGATTCTGGATGACAGCACCAGTGCGGTGGATACGGCGACGGAAGCCAAAATCAGAGAGTGTTTCCATACGACACTGAAGCAGACAACGAAGCTGATCATTGCACAGCGCATCAGTTCCGTGATGGATGCGGATATGATTCTTGTGATGGAGGAAGGCAGGATTGTTGGAAAGGGAAGCCACGACGAACTGCTCGCATCCTGCAGCGCATATCAGGAAATCTATGATTCCCAGATGGACAGGGAGGTGGGTGCATAATGGACAACGTAAGACTGGAACGTTTGGAAAAGAAATATGGAAGAAAAAGTCCGGCCGGACCGGAAATCAGAAAAGGGCCGGGACCAGGACCGGGCGGCCCCGGTCCCCGGGGACGCGGTGCGGGGATGCCCATAGCAAAGCCGCAGAATGCGGGAAAGACGATAGGCAGACTTTTTTCCTATATCGGAGAAGATAAGTGGAAACTCGTTATTTTCATTTTCTGCATCGTTTTTTATACGGTCGCGAATCTTGCCGGTTCTTATCTGCTTCGGCCAATCATCAATAATCTGGTATCCGAAGAGGGCAGCAGGACGACATTGCTCCACTCCCTGCTTTTGATGGGCTGTATATATGCGGTCGGTATCGTGGCACAGTATTTACAGTCCCGTATCATAATCTCCGTTTCGCAGAATGCGTTACAGAAACTGCGGGATGACCTGTTTTGTAAACTGGAGAAGCTTCCGGTCAGATTTTATGATACGAATAACCATGGGGATATCATGAGCCGATTTACGAATGACGTGGATGCCGTTGGAGAAATGCTGAACAATACGATAAACCAGCTGATTTCCGGTGCGATCAATATTGTCGGAACGTTTGCGCTGATGGTATATACGAACATCTGGCTGACAATAATAACAATTGTTATGGTTCCGCTGATGATTCGTGCCGGAAAGGCGGTAGCGGGACGGAGCCGGAAATATTATAAGCAGCAGCAGGCGGCGCTCGGAACGCTGAACGGTTATATTGAGGAGACCGTTACCGGCCAGAAAGTCGTCAAGGTGTTCTGTCATGAGGAAATCGCGGAAGAAGAATTTTCCTATCTAAATGACGATTTGTGCAAAAAGCAGATGAGCGCGCAGTTCTTCGGCGGCATCATGGGGCCTGTCATGGGCAATTTAAGCCAGGTAAGCTATTCCCTGACGGCCTGCATCGGCGGTATCTTATGTGTTTTGAAAGGCTTTGACCTGGGCGGGCTTACGATTTTTGTCAATTATTCCAGACAGTTCAGCCGGCCGATCAACGAGATTTCCATGCAGGTCAATACAATCTTTTCCGCACTTGCGGGGGCGGAGCGGGTTTTCGATGTGATGGACAGGGAGCCGGAACCGGCGGACGATGCGGAAGCGGTCGCAATCGTGGAAAAAGACGGCAGACTCTTTTATCAGGTTCCGGCTTCTGTACCGGCCTATGCGGATAAGAACGGCACGGAAGTAAAAGGAGCCGTGACGGTAGAGCATATCACGTTCGGTTATGTGCCCGAAAAAACCATTTTAAAGGATGTGTCGCTGTATGCGAAGCCGGGCCAGAAAATCGCGTTTGTCGGCTCTACGGGTGCCGGGAAAACGACGATCACCAATCTTATCAACCGTTTTTACGATATTGAAGACGGCAGGATATTGATAGACGGAATCGAGATCAAGGATATCCGGCGGGATGACCTGCGGAAAAATATCGCGATGGTCTTACAGGATACTCACCTTTTTACCGGGACCGTCAGGGAAAATATCCGCTACGGCAGGCTGGATGCGACCGATGCGGAAGTGGAAGCGGCGGCCAGAATGGCGAGCGCGCATTCCTTTATCATGCGTCTGGAGCATGGTTATGATACGATGCTGGAAGGGGACGGTGCGAACCTGAGTCAGGGCCAGCGGCAGCTTCTGAACATTGCAAGGGCTTCTATTTCCAAGGCGCCGATTTTGATTCTGGATGAGGCGACGAGTTCCGTCGATACGAGGACGGAAAAACATATCGAGCACGGCATGGACCGGCTGATGGCGAGCCGCACGACTCTTGTTATCGCCCACCGGCTTTCGACGGTGCGCAATGCCAATGCGATCATGGTACTGGAGAACGGCGAGATCATCGAACGGGGCGACCACGATGACCTGCTGGCGATGCGTGGGCGGTATTATAACCTTTATACGGGGTTGAGTGAATTGGCGTAGGGGGAAGAGAACTTCTACGATTTGCTGAAGGCACCTGGTCCAGGGTGCCTTTCGCTTTGCTCTTACGAATATGATTGAAAAATAAGAAGCGCAGGGTAAATCCCGGATATTTTCCGAAAAACCGGATAGAATAGCAGTCATGGTGGTCAAGTGTGAAAAGAACTTCTAAAGACATCCCGTCCGTCATAGGACGAGATGCCAGAAAGTTCTACGATTTGCTTTACAGGTTTGTGTCTAACGACTCAAACTCGTAGATTGAGAGAGGAACATGGCTATAAATAATGGCTGTAAATATAAGAAAAAAGTTTCGTTCGATTATTATGTATTGTTGTTCTTTCTGGTCTCTTTTTTAGGCTGGGGTTGGGAAGTCGTGCTCTATCTGGTGCGGGAAGGACGGTTCGTGAACCGCGGAATCCTGTCAGGCCCCTGGCTGCCGATTTACGGAGCGGGCGGTCTGTTTTTGTATCTTTTGTTCCGTAATCCGTTACTGAAAAACCTGGTGTCCGGCAAACGACAGGCCGACGGGAAGATTAGAAAGCCCCTTCCCGTTTTCCTGATATCCATGACGGTCTGCTCAGTGCTGGAATATCTGGCGGGTTCTTTGATGGAAAGAGCATGGGGCATCAAGTGGTGGGATTACAGCGGGATGCCGTTTAATCTGAACGGTCATATCTGCCTGATGAGCTGTCTGATGTTCGGTATCGGCGGCCTTTTTCTCGTCTTTTTTCTGATTCCGGTCTATACGGGCCTGTATCGCAGGACGCCGGAAAAAGTAAGACTGGCCGCGGCGCTTCTTTTGCTGGGATTATTCATTATGGATGCGGCACACAGCGCGGATTTTCCGAATGTCGGAAGGGGGATAACGTATCGCTGATGCGCTTTATAAATACCGCTTGACTTGTGGCAGGAGGAGGGCTGTATAATAGAAGTATGAGTTGAAAAATAAATTTGCGAAGTCCCGGTTTGCGGGGCGGGCGGGAATGGAGGTCCTCGATGGAAAAATCGAAAGTTTTTTTTACAAAAGAAATAACACCTGAGGCGGTATTAAGGCTGTATGATGCGCTGAAAATCGAACTTCCGGGGAAGGTGGCAGTCAAAGTGCACTCCGGAGAAGTCGGCAATCAGAACTTTATCAGGCCTTCTTTCTGGCGGCCGATGATTCAGAAGGTGAACGGAACAATCGTAGAATGCAATACGGCTTATGAAGGCGCGCGCAATACGACAAAGGCGCATTGGGAGACCATGAAGCAGCATGGATGGACAGATGTTGCGGCCGTGGATATCATGGATGAGGACGGGGAGTTGGAACTGTCTATTGAAAACGGAAAGAAGATTAAAAAGAATTTTGTAGGAAGTCACATAGAAAATTATGATTCGATGCTCGTCCTGTCCCATTTCAAAGGACATCCGATGGGCGGGTTCGGCGGTGCGCTGAAGAATATCTCTATCGGTCTTGCTTCTTCCCATGGGAAATTATATATTCATGGTGCCGGCGTTCCGGAGAATCCCTGGAATTCTGACCATGATTCTTTCCTGGAATCGATGGCGGATGCGGCGCAGTCGATCGTGAATTATTTTCCGGGGAAAATGGCCTACATCAATGTCATGAAAAATATGTCGGTGGACTGCGACTGCTGTGCTGTGGCGGAAGACCCGAAGATGGCAGATATTGGGATTCTCGCATCCCTTGACCCGATCGCGCTCGACCAGGCCTGTGTCGATCTGGTCTATCAGTCTGAAGACCCTGGCAAAAAGCATCTGATCGAGCGGATGGAATCCCGGAACGGTATCCATACGGTGGAAGCGGCGGCGGAGCTTGGATTTGGCAGCCGGGCGTATGAGTTGGTTGAGATGTAACAGGGATATGATAAATTTTTATTGTTTTTACGAATATGATATAATGGAAAATGGCCTCATAGAAGAGGCCATTTTGGTATTTAAAAAGATTCACTATCATCCAGAGCATCCATATTCATTTCCAGTTTATAATAGATATCGATGTCTCTGATGATCTCATCAATATTGGAATCGCTTAACTCATTTGTCCATTGGTGTAATTCATTAATTGTTATGATTTCTTCAATTGCATGATTATAACGTTTTACAATAACAGCCATCCCATTTGCACGTTCATTGATATAGGTATCTAATTCTTGAAGAACGGCATCTTTTGGTGCATTGGTTTTGATGACAAATGTAATGGGAAAGTGCAATACTTTATCAATATCCAATAGATACTTATCATAGTTATTGACTTCTGTGACCTGAAAAAAACGGCCAATCGGGCGCATTACGAAATCAATGCCGCCATCGTTGGCGTTAGTTCACCCTGTTTTATAAAGATGTAATTCTTCTTCCTGAATGTTATTGAGAGAGTAACCAAAATAAACTTTTTGATTTTTATAATGATTTTTCAATATTGCATAGCTGATAATTTCAAAAATTCTTGCTTCAGCATCTTCGGAAAGCAGATTGCGGATTTGCTTTTTCTTTTCAGTATAATTGTTTGAGGACTGTATTTCCCGTAAAATTTGGAGTAGGGCAGAGTCCTTTGCTTGTAATAATTCTATATATTTCTCGATAATATGACAGCAGGTTTTACTTATATCATATTGTTTGACATATAGATAGTCGATGTGTAGAAGATATTTTCCACCATCTATAATAATCAAATCATTTGTGATAGATGGAAAACGATTACGGAACTCACCATTTACACGCGAATTTAAAGCGTGATTTTGCAATTTGCTGTCGCATACAGGTGGCGGTAATGATTGAATAGACGCATATAATCGTAACCATCAAACTTTCTATATTCATTAGGATTATTATAAAAATCTTTTTGATAAAAGTAGAGAATAGAATAAACAGCATAAATATTTGCAAGGCTTCTTCTTGTTTTGCTGTTGCCATGTACGGCCTTCATTTTTTTATCAAGATATTGCAAAAGCAGGCTGTTATCATAGATTGTTTATTAATTATCTGGAAAATCTTCTTTCAAGATGGCTTCTACAAAAGTTTCTGTTATTTTCATGTCTTATTCCCTGACGTATTTTGATTTTGCATTTGTTTTTCGTATTTTTTGTTTCTCCAATAGTCTGCCTCTGTACTCATTAGAAATGCCAGTGCGGCGTATGCCTATTTCAAAATACTCCTCATTTATATCTATTCCAATGCCGATTCGCCCAAGGCGTATAGCAACCGCAGAAGTGGTAAAAGAACCTGCAAAAGGGTCTAAGATGACATCCCCTTCATTGGAGGAGGCTTTGATAATGCGTTCCAGTAATGCTTCTGGTTTTTGAGTCGGATGGTTTTCATATTCATTCATTTTGAAACGTACTCTGTTAAATTCCCATACATTGCCTGGTATCTTTTCACTGTTATATGGTTGTGGCGGATCTTTTCGATAGTCTATGAGTTTTCGTTTTGCTCCGGTCTTGGCTTCGACCAAGATATCCTTTTGATTAAAAGTGTACTTTGCAGCAGAATCTTTATTTATCATCAAAATGGGTTCATATAAGGAACCGAACATTTTTTTTGATTGTACACCAGAACTATCATAAGTCCAGACTATACGACAAAGTACATTATATTTTTCAGATACATAGATGTCCAAATAGGGCATATGCTGTGTCGCTGTCATAAAGTACATAGTGCCATTGTCTGAAAGTACGCGAATGCATTCATCAATCCAAGTTTTACACCAATCAATATATTGCTGTACGGTTCCCCACTTATCTTGATTGTTTCCAAAATCTTTACCAATATTATAGGGGGCATCCGCAAAAATCATGTTTACGGAACTGGTTTTCATTTGTTTTAGAATTTCAATACTGTTGCCCAAAATTACCATGGAATTGCCATTGTGAACTTCCTCAGCTTTGATATCGCTTTTAAATAACTTATCAAAATGAAAAGAAGACGCTTGTGTTTTTGGGGAGCCCTGTACTTGTTTACAAACAGTAGGAGCAGTACTATTTGTCTGATTTATAGGCGTTGCAAAGTCAAATGTCATTTGGATTCCCTCTACCATAATAACCGTTCTGTTCCCTTCTCTGATTGAATATTCTTGGTCTTTATCTTATCATAGAGATGAATAAACTGCAATATTTTGGTCATTTTGAAAAGGTGGAGATGGACAAAGCTTATAGAGCAGAAGTCGGTCTCTTTTTTTAGTTTTATTGCACAATTGACTATCCAACCGCCCCGCCAATCCGTTATACAGTATAGAAAGCGCTTTCTGGGACGCCCGGTCTCAATCATAGTGGGGGAAAAGTTTTATGCAGCAGGATTTTCTTTTGGTCTGGAAAATGAAGAACGGCGATGAAAAGGCAATGGATGCCTTCGTGCGGCAGTACTATGCGCAGATTTTGCAGTACTGCAGTTATCACTGTGCCGACAGGGAGTGGGCGCAGGACTTGACGCAGGAGACATTTGAGCGTTTTTTCAGAAAACTCGCGGACTATCAGCATCATGGAAAATCCCATAATTATCTCTATACGATTGCCAGAAATCTTTGTATCGACTGGGAGCGGAAGAACAGGGAACTGGCCATGGAGAACGTTGTAGAAGCGGAGAATGAGCGGAAAAGGCCGTTGCAGGATGGTAGGACTGTCCGAATTGGTCAATGTGGTGGAACGGATGAAACGGACGGGTTGGATGACAAGCTGCTCATAGAGGCGGCGCTGGCAAAGCTGCCTGTAGAACTGCGGGAAGTCGTTATCCTGCATTTTTTTCAGGAACTGAGTATGCGGGAAACCGCCGGTATCCTGCGGATTGGCATTCCGCTTGTGAAGTATCGCATCAAAAAAGCAAAGGAACTGCTGCGGGAGTTTTTGGGAGAGGAGGAATCATTTTGAAAGCATTGGATAAGCGGTTGAGAGCATACGGCAGGAGCAGTATGCCCAAACCGGATGAGTCAAAAATAAAAGACACCGTTGTCAGTGCACGGAAAAGTTTCTACGAAGAAGCGGAGCAGGTGCATGTATCCTATTTTGATTTTATTTATGATCAGACCAGTTACATTCGTAAACGGTGGTGGGGACTGCAATTCATGCTGCTGTTGTTTACGGGAATGTTCGTTCACGGGGCGGACAGCTGGATTGTACAGAGGCTGCTTGGCATTGCGGCATCCCTGTTCGTCATCATGGCCATACCGGAGTTGTGGAAGAACCGCAGTTCCGATTCCATGGAAATAGAAGGGGCGGCTTATTTTTCCATCAGGCAGATTTATGCGGCACGGATGCTTATTTTTGGAGTAGTGGACGGTCTGCTCCTTGGGATATTTGCAGCAGTACTGTCGTTGACTGCAAGAGTCATGGCAGGTGAGATTCTCATACAGTTCTTTTTACCGATGATTGTTACCTGCTGTATTTGTTTCAGAACTTTATGCAGCCGTTGCATTACTTCGGAGTATACGGCGTGCTTTTTGTCCCTTTTGTGGACTGCCGTGTGGATTCAGGTCATTTTGAATGACCGAATTTATCAGGCCGTTTCCCTTCCGGTCTGGCGGGTTATCTGCGGAGCCGCCGTTCTATACTTGACTTATACGGTCAAAAGAGTGATGAGGGAATGTGGAAGCGGGATGGAGATGATGGCGTAAACACCGCAGATTGAGAGACGGGGAAAAAGGCTGGCGACAGGCCAAAAAGATAGATAGAAAGAAAGGTATGATTATTAAAATGCAGTTAGAAATAGAAGATTTGACCAAAAAATTTCAGGACACGGCGGCGGTATCGCATGTGTCGTATACGATGGAAAAGGGCGTTTACGGGCTGCTCGGCGTCAATGGAGCCGGAAAAACGACGTTGATGCGGATGCTCTGTACGCTGTTAAAGCCTTCAAACGGCAGGATTTTGCTGGATGGCGAGGATATTTTTGAAATGGGAGCCGCCTATCGGAAGGTACTCGGATATCTTCCGCAGGATTTCGGTTTTTATCCTGACCTTACGGTGAAAGACTATCTGATGTATATCGCATCTATCAAAGGGGTGCATAGGGCGGCGGCACGGAAAAGGGTGAAAGAGCTGCTCGGTCAGGTGGGATTATCGAAGGCGGCGGATAAGAAAATGAAAAAACTCTCCGGCGGCATGAAGCGCCGGGTCGGTATTGCACAGGCGATGCTCAACCATCCGGCGATTCTGATTCTGGATGAGCCGACGTCAGGGCTTGACCCGAACGAAAGGATTCGTTTCCGGAATCTGATCAGCGAGTTTTCCCAGGACAGACTGGTGCTGCTTTCCACGCATATCGTGTCGGATATTGAGTCCATAGCAAATGAAATTCTCCTGATGAAAGATGGGGAATTTCTCCATACGGGAACGCCGGAAGAAATCCTGGAGGGTATGCCGGAACGGGTATGGCGGTTGACCGTTCCGGTTCATGAAGCATCGAAGTACGATAAGAACTATAAAGTGGCGAACAGAAAGAACGTTCCCGGCGGCATCATGCTCAGGATTTTGTCAAAAGAGAGGCCGCATCCGGAGGCGGAAGAAGAAATACCGACACTGGAAGATGTCTTTTTGTCTTATTTTGGTGAGAAAGCGGGGGAAGAGGATGCTATACTATGAATTGAAAAAAATATGGGTGAAGCCGGGAACGAAGATTGTCCTGTTGATTCTGGCGGCAACATTGGTATTTGCCTGTTATTTTGCAATACATGGAGTCTATTATGTGAATGAGAACGGAGAAAATGAGTATGGAATCGAAGCGATTCATAAGCTGAAGGCGGCGAAAAAGGAGTGGGCCGGACTATTGACCGAAGAAGTCATAGCAGATGTCATAGCGGAAAATAACAGACTCAACGACACGGAGATGGGGCGGTCGGAAGCTGTGCACGACAGCAACATTGTTTTCGGCTGGAAACAGGGCTTTTACGATATTCGATGGATGTTGGTGCGCTCCTTCTGTAAGTTCCGCGAGTCGGATTATTATGTACCGGATTCCCTCGCCCCGGAGGATGCCCGGTTCTTTTATGGGAACAGGCTGCTCCGTCTGCAGGAGTGGCTGGAAGAGGATGCGCAGCAGAATCTTTTCACCGGGGCGGAACAGGATTTCCTGATACAGCGTTATCAGGCATGGGAAGCGCAGGCGCCTCTTTACTATGATTATGCGGACGGCTGGAATCAGTTGTTCGAATGGGCCGCGATGGTCATTATGCTGACGATGCTGACGCTCAATTTTGTCGTGGCAGGTATTTTTTCAGGGGAATTCGGTTACAAGGCGGATTCCGTATTCTATGCTTCCTGTCACGGGAGAGGGAAAGCCATCGCTGCAAAGCTGGAGGCTGGTCTGCTGTTCGTGACACTCGTATATTTTGCAATGATGCTGCTTTATTCCGGCATCGTGCTTGCTGTTTTTGGAACGGATGGAGCGGGACTGCCCATTCAAATGAGTAATGTCGGCTGGAAGAGTTTTTATCTGATTACGAACTGGCAGGAGTATCTGCTGATACTTTTCTGTGGTTATATAGGAACGCTGTTTATCCTGTCATTGACCATGCTGGTCTCCGCCAGGACAAAATCCTCGGTCATTGCGGTGACGATTCCCTTTATTCTGCTGTTTTTGCCGAGTTTTATCGGTGGGAGCAGCTTGGAGATGATCGATAAGATTCTGGGGATTCTGCCGGATAGATTATTGGATGTGAACCAGACGCTGAGCCGGTTTTCTTTTTATCAGATCGGCGGAGAAGTAATGGGTTCGCTTCATGTTCTGCCTGTATTATACGGAAGTCTGGCGCTCCTGCTCATCCCGATGATTTATCAGGTCTACCGCAGGTTGTCGGCGGGCTAAGAACTTCTATGATTTGCGTTGTAAATCTCCTTTACCCGACAGAATCGCCTGTGGCGATTTCTGTCTGCCGAAGAAAGTTTGAAACATTGAGCGTTATGTTGTGTAAAAATTTTCTTCGGCATGGGAACCTTTTCCCTCTTTGCCCGGTCATACTATACAAAAGTCGGCAGAACTGCAAAGGAGGTGGATTATGTCTGCAATCAGTAATGAAACATTCAGCCGTCTGGTTTTGGAGTATACGCCGAACCTGTACAGGCTTGCACTCGGTATTCTGCACAACCGCGAGGATGCGGAAGATGCGGTCAGCGAGTCCGTGTTGAAAGCGTATGAGAAGCTGCATACGCTGCGGAAAAGAGAGTGCTTTCAGGCGTGGATCATGCAGATAGCCGCGAATGAGGCAAAGAGAATCTATGCGAAGAACAAACGGGTCTCACCCGTGGAAAATATGGAAGAGTACATGCCGGATTTCCGGGACGAATATCATGAACTGTGGGATATGGTCATGGAACTGGATATTGTTTACCGGGAAGTCATTATTCTCTATTTCTATGAGCGCTTTTCCATAAAGGAAATCGGCGAGATTCTCCATATCGCGGAAGGAACGGTCAAATCCAGGCTTTTCCGGGGAAAGAAGCTGCTGCGGGAGCAGCTCTGACCGGTGTGGTATGAATGGTTGAGCAGGAAAGGAGAAGGATTCCCTATGAAAGATAGATTGGAACAGGATTTATTTCGGATGGCGGAGCGGGAAGAAATGATACTGCCCGAAACATTGGAAAGAAGAATAGATGACATGCTTGTCAATCTGCCAAAAAGGCGGAAATACCGGATGAATTGGAAAAAAGCGGTTATTCTGGCGGCGGCGCTGACAGTAATGTTTTCGATTACGGTGACTGCTGCGGTCAGCGTTTTGCAGCAGCGTATGGAGGCCATGAACGAAAAAGAGATGGAAGAATATTTCATACAGATTTATCAGAATGCGGTAGGCGCAGACAACTATAACAGAGCCTATCAGGATTCGGAAAAGGCGCGTATGGAGGAACTCAGGAAGTCCTATGAAGAGACCGGGCTGTTTCCTAAGGGTGCACTGACCATGCTTTCGGAGCCGGAGGCTTATAAAGGAAAGGGCGTGGCATTTTATGGAAAGACGGCGACTTTTTTCTTTCCGGAGAAGGAAATGAGCGATGAGGAACTGCTCCAGATCATCGATTTCATGTATAAGCGGGATTATAGCTTACAGGCGATGAATGAAAAGCTGGAAGCAGGAGAAATCGAGAATCCGACCGAAATGGTCAATAAAGAATGGGAGAAGGAAATCGAGGAAACGGCAACGGCGGATGACGTTCTGCAGAGCGAGGCCGTCTGGGACCCGGATCAGGAACTGACCATTCCCTATACGGGAAATCTGGAAATCAGAAGGATTGCGGCGGGGCAAAACTGCATCTTTTTGATGGGATGGAGTGCGATTCATAAGATGGAAATCGGCAGCAGCGATTCGGAACTGTTCTTCGATGATTTTGAGGGGGAGACCGATATTACCGCTTTATATCAGGATAAAAAGGGTGATATTTATCTGGCCCTGATGGAGCGGACGCAGCATGAAGAAGCCACGGCGACCGTGGGCGGAAACAGCTATAAATCGGCTCTCTGGATTCTGAGTGCGGGCGGGGAAATCAAAAAGAAGATCGACCTGTCGGTTTATCAGGAAGAAATCGGCGGTATGGTCAGCAGAATGGCAGTGGACGATCAGGGATATATCTATCTCCGCGCCATGTTTTCGGATAAACTGATTTCCGTATTCGATCAAGACGGAAACTATGTGAAAGCAATCACTTCCGACCAGTATCAGAGTCATCCCGCGGGCGGACTCGGTATCGGAAAGGACGGAAAAGTCTATACGCAGATCGAGGCGCGTGGCGGGCAGGCAGAGGAAAGCAGGATGGGCATTGCTTCCGTTGACCTTGAAAAAGGCTGTCTGGAAGATATCTACGAGGGCATCGTGCCGGAAGGAACGATCATGCTGGATATCATCGCACCCGGTTCCGAAACGGATTTCGTATTCTGGGGATATGACGGGATTTTTGTATACGATCTGGGGGATGAAAGCGCCGTGAATGTCTTACCCGCTTATGAGTCTCCCTGCCCGGGAGAGGGCAGCATGTACTGTGCGCTTCCGGATGGAAGAATCGTACTCGCATATTGTACGGAGCGCCGCATTGAAGGAGAGGGCGAGAACAGCCGGGCATATAGTATACCGGAGAAGACTTGTTTCTATTATCGAAAGTCGAAGTAGACTTGCATTCGCAATTCTGCTTCGACTGACAGAATCGCCTGTTTGGGCGATTCTGTCGTGTTATGCCGGTGAGCATGCTTTATGAGATTTTTTATGAGATATAGTTCGTTACGATTTTGGGATAATCTTTATAGCCTTCGTGCAGCTTCGTGATTTCCAGTTCGCCTTTTCCATCGGTTTTGAAAAGGTATTCGTGGTAGGCGCCGTCTCTGTAAGCGAAGTCCTCTCCGTTGTCGTGATAGTGAACATAAGAGCCTTCGCCGGGATAGACTTCCAGAAGCAGTTCGGGGTCTTTGATTTCCCCTACATACATTTGAGCGGGAGCCTTAGGCAGTATCGTGCCGGCTTTGACGAAAATAGGGCATACATCCAAAGGAGCGTCTATCACATAATATTGCTGTCCCTCGTATGCGGTGTGTGTCCAGTAGTCATACCAAATGCCTTCCGGCAGATAGACCATGCGCTTTCTGGCGCCCTGTTCAACGACAGGCGCTACAAGGAGATGTTTTCCGGCCAGAAATTCGTCGTTCAGATTTCTGACATTGCTGTCATGTTCATAATGAAGGACTAGAGGCCGGATGATAGGAAGTCCGGTCTGTTCGCATTCCCGGCATAAATCATAGAAATAGGGCAGCAACGTATACCGGAGATTGACGTATTTACGGTAAATGGCAAGCGTCTCTTCTCCAAACTGCCACGGTTCCTGGTTCATGCCGCCGAGTGCGCAGTGGTTGCGGAACAGCGGGGAAAAGCAGCCGAGCTCTACCCAGCGGACGAGAAGTTCCGGCGTGGTATCCGCCCCGAAACCGCCGATATCGGTTCCGATAAAAGCCATACCGGAAAGACCCAGGTTGCATTGCTGTGGAATTGCCATGCGCAGATGGCTCCATAAACTCTGGTTATCTCCCGTCCATGCGGTCGCATATTTCTGGGAACCGCCATAGCAGGCTCTTGTGATGACAAAAGGTCTCTTGTTCGTCAGAGACTTCCAGCCCTCATAGGTCGCTTTGGCCATATTGTGGCCGTAGACATTGTGCATTTCCGCATGAGCAGCAGGCCTGTCTTCATCCGTAAAAACAATATCGTCCGGCAGCGGGCCGTTGAAGCTGGCCGGTTCGTTCATATCGTTCCAGACGCCGCTGACGCCAAGGCCGGTATAGAACTGCAGGTGTTCTCCCCACCATTTCCGAACGGCCGGACTGCCGAAATCCGGGTATACCGCGTCGCCGGGCCAGACTCTGTTGACGTAGACGCTGCCGTCCGGAGACTTTGCGAAAAAGCCGTTTTCGATGCCCTCTTCGTACATCGGGTAATCCTTTTCCACCTTAACGCCCGGGTCGATGATCGTAACGGCTTTGATGCCTTGTTTTTTCAGATCGGCAATCATGGCCTTAGGGTCTGTGAAACGTTCCTGATTCCATGTGAAAACTTTGTAACGCTCCATATAGTCGATGTCAAAATGAAGCGCGTCGCAGGGAATCCGCAGTTCCCGCAGTTTGGCGGCAAGTTCCCGGAACGTTTTTTCACTGTCGTAACCCCAGCGGGACTGGTGATAGCCCAGCGCCCATTTCTGCGGCAGCGGCATCCGGCCGGTCAGATAAGTATAATTCGTGAGAATTTCCGGCATGGAATCCCCGCCGATAAAATAGTAATCCAGATTGCCGTTATCGCTTCCGAAACTATAGTACTGATCATTTTCCTTGCCAAAATTAAAGTAGCTCTTAAAAGTGTTGTCATAAAAGATGCCGTAGATGCCTTTTTCCTTTAACGTAATGAAAAAAGGAATACTCTTATAAAGGGATTTGAAGCAGTCCTCATGCGGATCCGGGATATCGCTGTTCCAGTTCTCATATTCATAACAGCGCTTATTCAGAACGCCGGTCTTATCCCCAAGACCATAGATGCAGTCACCGGCATCCAGCTGTTTTATGCACTGTACCGGATGATTCCGGCTTCCGGTATCGCTGACATCATGGCCCTCCTGTTTGATAAATTGAATAAAGGATTCCGACAGTTCAAAGCGGGGAACCCTTTGACCGCGATAGTCAGCACAGAGTAAATTGCCTTCTTTGTCGTAGAAATCAATCATAAAGTCATCATAAATCCGGCAGATGAGAGAATCTGTCGCCAGGATCAGATGGTCGTCCGCCTTATCCAGTGTAAAAGCGGCAGGTAGTTCTTTGTTTCCCTCGATGGCTTTGGAACGGTGTTCGGATGCCATAAGCGGGACAAATACATTGATGACCTTATTGGTCAATACCTGTATCTGTACGGGCTGCTTTTCATAGTGCAGCGTGATGGTCTGGCCTTTTTGTTCATAATTTAACAATGCTCCAAACATGGTGATATTCCCTTGTCCTTTCTGATTTTTTTCGTAAATTTTAGTTGATGGTAACTGTATTCTATGCGAAAAGGGACGGGATGGCAAGAGGAAATCCGTAATTTTATTCTGGATTTTTGCTCTGGATATTTATCCTGTATCTGTTCTGAATTTTCTGGCCAGCTCCCCTTGCCTGTCCGTACCTGTATGTGATAGAATGAGCCTTGGTAGGCAGGAGAAATTTTCCTATATATAAAATATAAAACGAAAGGAAATGCAGAACAATGATGCAATCGAGAACATATAATTGTAACGAACTGCGCAGTCAGCATATCGGAGAGAGAGTGACGCTGGCGGGATGGTATGAAAATCTGAGGAAAGTATCCAAAAATCTTGGTTTTTTGATTCTCCGGGATTTTTACGGGACGACGCAGATTGTTATTGAGACGGAAGAACTCATGCAGTCCCTTGACGGTGTCAATAACGAATCGACGCTCAGTATCGAGGGCGTTGTCAGAGAACGTTCCAATAAGAACCCCAATCTGCCGACCGGCGATATCGAGGTAGTTCCGGACAAGATTACCGTGCTGGGCAGCTGCCGCTATAACGCTCTGCCTTTTGAAATCAACCATTCCAAAGAGGCGGATGAGAATATCCGGTTGAAATACCGGTATCTGGATTTGAGAAATCCACAGGTAAAAGACAAGATCGTCCTGAGGAGTAAAATTGTCGCAGAATTGAGGAACCGGATGACAGACCTCGGATTTCTGGAGATTACGACGCCGATTCTGACTTGTTCGTCACCGGAAGGGGCGAGAGACTATATCGTTCCGTCCAGAGTCCATCCGGGCAAATTTTATGCGCTGCCGCAGGCACCGCAGCAGTTCAAACAGATTTTGATGGCTTCCGGCTTTGACCGTTATTTTCAGATAGCGCCCTGTTTCCGGGATGAGGATGCCCGGGCGGACCGTTCTCCGGGCGAGTTCTATCAGCTCGATATGGAGATGGCATTTGCGAGTCAGGAAGATGTTTTTGCCATTATTGAAGAAGCGCTTCCAGCGGTCTTTGAAAAATACGGCGTGTACAAAACGGCTTCCAGACCGCCTTTTACCCGCATCCCCTATTTGGAAGCGATGGAGAAATACGGCTCCGATAAACCGGACCTGCGCATCGATTTGACCGTACAGGATGCAACAGATTGTCTGGCTGACTGCGGTTTTGGTCCTTTTGCAGGAAATGTAGTCAAAGCGATCGTTGTGGACAAGTTCACGGCGACGCGGAAAGTGATTGATAAGATTTGTAATGACGTGGAAGTGCAGTCCGGCGAAAAGGCTTACTGGTTCAAGCTGGATGAAAACGGGGAATTTGTCGGCGGCATCAGTAAATTTTTAACGGATAATAAAGAAAAAGTAGTCGGCGCACTGGGATTAAAGCCGGGTGACTTCATAGGACTGACTGCCGGAAAAAAGCTGAGGGCCCAGAAAACGGCAGGCGTTCTGCGGAATATGCTGGGACAGAACTGTGAGGCGCATATGGATAAGGAGCGCTATGAGTTCTGCTGGATCGTGGACTTCCCGATGTACGAAATCGGCGAGGAATCCGGCGAACTGGAATTTTGCCATAATCCGTTCTCCATGCCGCAGGGCGGCATGGAAGCGCTGGAAAAGCAGGACCCGCTTTCGATTCTGGCCTATCAGTACGACCTCGTCTGCAACGGCGTGGAACTGTCTTCCGGCGCGGTGCGGAATCACGACCCGGAAATTATGGTAAAAGCATTTCAGCTGGTTGGCCTGGGAGAAGAGGACGTGAAAGCCAAATTCCCGGCCATGTATAACGCTTTCTGTTACGGAGCGCCGCCGCATGCCGGCATTGCGCCCGGTGTAGACCGTATGATCATGCTGATCACCGGAGAAGAGAGCATTCGGGAGATCATTCCGTTCCCGATGAATAAGAGTGCGATGGATGTGATGATGAATGCGCCTTCGGCAGTGGAACAGAGACAGCTGGATGAGGTGCATATCAGGCTGAAGGAAGAGTCACTTTCCTGATTCCCGATATTTCCGCGGGGAACACCCATATTTTTCCCGGAATTTCCGATAAAAATAACTGCTGTTATCATAACCGATATTTTCCATGACCGCATCCACCGTAAGCGGTGTCTGGGAAAGCAGGTAGGCAGCCTGCTGCAGTTTCCGCTGCTGTAACAGTTCTTTAAAATTGGAATCCGTATACTTTTTTAACAAACGGCTTATGAAATAGGCAGGCTGCTTCAGTTCTTCTGCAACCTCCGTTAATGAGCCGTTTTTATAATGCGTTTCGATATATTTTAACACGGAGAAAACGAGATTCTGTTCATACTGGTTCGGGTCATCCTGATTGATGGTGTCCGCAAACATGGACAGGTTCAGGAAAAGAAGCCCCATCGTCGTTTGATTTATAGTGTTGGTACCCGCTTTTTTATGAAGCAGTGTCCAGATCATGTTTTCGATGAGGTTCTGCACGGGAAGGATTTCTTTTGCCTGAAAATGCAGATAACTGGATAGGGAGGAATCCTGCGACAGCACGGAAATCAGGAAATCATGCAGGATATTTTCCCGTTCGATCATGGAAAAAGCATGGTCAAAAAATTCCGGCAGAATGATAAAATTGACAGCAATGTCATTTTTTCCGGCAGGCAGGATTTCCTGCGTGGCGTTCTGATTCAGAAAAAGGAGGTCTCCTTCCTGTAATATAATGCGCTCTTTGTCGTTGATGATGTGGGTCGTAGAGCCGCTGCACATATAGACCATTTCCACATAGTTATGGCTGTGCCGCGGAAAATGGACAAAGCGGGTATGCGGCCGTATTTCGATCAGACGCCCTTTACGCAAAAGCTTCCGGCTGTCGATGACGAAGCCTCTGCCGGAAGTGTAGAGTTCTTTTTGCACATCCTGCCGGCCGTCCAGAATAGCCTGTTCTTCCTCTGAAATTTTTTGAAGCTGCGCTAACAGTTCCTGCTGCATGGTTTCTCCTTTCATTTGCGGTCATTCTCAGGCGTTTGCGAAACGATGTTTTCGAAGGCTTCCGTTGTACAAAATAGACAATCACCGCAGGGCACGCTTTCGCTGCAGGCGGCGTCCACCGGACAGAATCGCTATATGGCGATTCTGTCGTGTGAGAAAGCTCTGCTTTGCAAAATGGTAAAAAACACTGCGAAGAATGCCCTGTTGGGCATTCTTCAGGGAATGACATAGATTTTCCTAGGCAGCGTCCACCAGACAGAATCGCCATGAGGCGATTCTGTCGTGTGAGAAAGCTCTGCTTTGCAAAATGGTAGAAAACACTGCGAAGAATGCCCAACAGGGCATTCTTCAGGGAATGATATAGATTTTCTCAGACGGCGTTCTTTGCCGTCATAGAAAATCTTCATTCCCTTTGCAACTAAGGTCCCCTTTTTTTTCAGAAAAAGACCTTCCCACGCCGCTCAAAGTCCGATATAATAAAGACAATCATATTGTTTTGTATTGTAAATAAAAGCAGTAAGTCAATTATAGAAACAATCCGGAAAGAATGCAATCCGGAAAGAAAATAATATAGAAAACAAATTAATATAGTAAAGGAGAAGGAACATGACACAGAAAGAAAGGTATGAAGCAGCCAAAGAAATGTATGCGGCAATCGGCGTGGATACCGATGCGGCAATCGCAGCGCTGAAGGAGATTCCGGTATCCCTTCACTGCTGGCAGGGGGATGATGTAACGGGTTTTGACCATGACGGCCCGCTGACAGGCGGAATCCAGACGACCGGAGATTATCCCGGAAAAGCAAGAACACCGGAAGAACTGATGCAGGATATGGCAAAAGCCCTGGAACTGATGCCGGGCAAGAAGAAACTGAACCTGCACGCAAGCTACGCGATTTTTGAGGAAGGCGAGTATGTGGACCGCGATAAAATCGAGCCTAAGCACTTCGCAAAATGGGTCGAGTTCGCGAAAGAAAGAAATATGGGCATTGACTTTAACCCCACGTTCTTTTCCCATGATAAGATAAAAGACGGACTGACGCTGTCGAGTCCCGATGAAGAAACGAGAAAATTCTGGATTGAGCATGGCAAGGCGTGCATCCGTATTTCTGAATATTTCGCAAAAGAGACCGGTATGCCCTGTGTCATGAATATTTGGACCGGGGATGGTTACAAGGATATTCCTGCTGACCGCATGGGCCCGAGAATGCGTTATAAAGAGTCCATCGAAGAGATTCTGTCCGAGCCTTTTGATAAGAACCTCGTAAAACCCTGCGTGGAATCCAAAGTATTCGGTATCGGCGTAGAATCTTACACGGCGGGCAGCGCAGAGTTTACATTATCTTTTGCGGCGACCCATGAAGGATGTCTGCCTTTGATGGATAACGGACATTATCATCCGACGGAAGTCGTATCGGATAAGATTCCGGCGCTTCTTTGCTTCTTCCCGGAAATCGCACTGCATATCACGAGACCGGTGCGCTGGGACAGCGACCACGTTGTGCTTTTCGATGACGAGACCAAAGAGATAGCAAAGGAAATCGTCAGAAACGATGCGCTCGGACGGGTTTATATGGCACTCGATTATTTCGATGCGGGTATTAACCGTATTTCCGCATGGACGGTCGGTTTCCGCAGCTGGCAGAAAGCTCTGTTGAGCGCGCTCTGTACACCGAATCAGGAATTGAAAAAAATGCAGGAAGAGAACCGCATGACGGAGCTCATGGTATGGCAGGAAGACATTAAGACCTATCCATTCGGCGATGTCTGGGAAGAATACTGCAGACAGTGCGGCGTAATCGCGGACAAGAGCTGGTTTGAAGCTGTTCGTCAGTACGAAGAGGAAGTACTGTTAAAAAGATAGGATTTATTTTTATATTTAAGGATTATTTAATATTTCCTCCCTTATCATGTTTGGTAGAACATGATAAGGGAGGAATTTTTATGTTATTGCACATACTGCAAAAAGACCTGAAAAGAAAGCGGACCATGAATGCAATTCTGTTTCTGTTCATTATTCTGGCGTCTACCTTTCTGGCGGCAAGCGTCAATAATATGGTCACGATTGCCGGTGCTCTGGATTATTATATGGATGTGGCGAACGTCCCCGATTATATGATGATAGCGCTCGGAGAGTCCGGAGAGACGCCTGTTGACGGATTTTTGCAAAACAGCTCTTATGTGACGGAATACGAGGCTTTGGATATGTATCTGCTCACGGACGATACGATTGAAATTGCACATTGTACGGAAGATGTGGACAGGCACTCTTACGAAAGGGGCGCTACGCTCTTGCTCGGAGCGGTGCCGGAGAATTTTACCAGAATTTTTGACGCCGGGGATGCACCTTTATCTCTGAAATCCGGTGAAATAGCGGTTCCGAATCAACAGGCGGAACTAAACGGGCTTGCCGTAGGGGATGTGCTCAGGATAAGCGGTCCGGATAAGACGATGGAATTTACGATTGCGGAAATTGTCAAGGATGCGGTCCTTGGCTCGACGATGATCAGTACGAAAAGACTTTTTATAAGCAAAGCGGATTATCATGAACTCATGGGAGACTCGCCCAGATATCATACGATGCTCTATGCCGTGAACTGTACGGATGTCAAAGGGCTTGAGAAAGAGTTGAAACAGCAGAATGTTGAAGTGATAGCCGAGCTTGAAAAGTCTACGATAAAAATGTGTTATTTTTTTAACCTTTTAATGGCAGGACTGCTGGTGGTGGTCGGTATCTGTCTGATTCTGATTTCTTTTCTGATCCTGCGGTTCACGATTGTGTTCACGCTTCAGGAGGATTATAAGGAAATCGGCATTATGAAAGCAATCGGCATCCGTGATGGGAGGATAAAGGGAATTTATCTGCTGAAATATTTTGCGGTCACGCTTGTCGGTTCCGTGGTCGGATTTTTGATCAGCATTCCGTTCGGAAAGGCGCTTCTTATGCAGGTCATACAGGATTTTGTGATGCCGCCTTTGGAAAACCTGCTTTTCCTGAATTTATTCTGTGTGGTATGCGTCGTGCTGCTCGTCGTTCTGTTCTGCTATGGATGTACCGGGAAAATCAGAAAATTTACGGCAGTCGAAGCGATTCGGAACGGCAGCAGTGCAGAGCGTTATCATGCAGGAGGAAAGATTCGATTCCACCGGAGAAAAAGAATGCCGGCGAGCATTTACCTTGCCTGCAATGATGTGACGGGTCATCTGAAACGATATGCGGTACTCATTGCGACTTTCTGCATCGGCACGATGGAAATCCTGTTGCTGCTTACTGCAACCCATACCTTGCAAAGTGAAGGCATTGTGCGGATTTTCTGCGTGCAGCCGTGCTCTGTTTATATGGATACCGGGGCTGTTGAAAAATATATTGCAGAAAAGGATGAAACTTTGCTGTATGCGGATATCAGGGATATTAGGGAAAAACTTGCCGAAAACGGCATAGCGTCGGAGGTCTGGATAGAACTCTGGTATTCTCTGCCCTGTTATGGAGCGGACGCGGATATGCAGACATCGAACACGGCCTATACGATGCAGCAGACCGGAAAAGATGAGGATGATTATGATATTTTGGAAGGCAGCGTTCCCATTCTGGAAAATGAAGTCATGGTGACGGAGAGAACGGCGGAGGATTTGGGGGTTTCCATCGGAGACTGCGTGCATTATCAGTTTCCGGAAGGAGAAAAGGAATTTATCGTCACCGGTATTTACCAGAGTGTGATGAATATGGGATATGGCCTGCGAGTCAGCAGCAAAGCGCAGCTGCCCTTTCAGATGGTGGGCGGGGGATTTGCTTTTCAGATACAGGCGAAAGGAGAATGGAAAGTGGAGGAATTTGCGGCGCGCGTGGCGGAAGTCTTTCCCGATTATCGGATAACCACAGCCAGGGAGTGGGTCAGCGATATGGTCGGCGTTATGGATGAGGTGGCGGCCCTGCAGAAGTTCGTTACCGTAATGGTGCTTCTGATCAATACATTGATCACGGTTCTGATGGTAAAGACATTGATTACGAGAGAGCGGGGGGAAATTGCCATGTTAAAGAGCATTGGCTTTGCGGACAGGACGATTCGGGCATGGCAGAGTTTCCGCATCATGCTCGTATTGTTCCTGGCGATCGTGTTGGGGACCGTCTTTTCGGAAATGCTGGATTCCGCAGCAATCGGAAGCGTATTTTCCGTCATGGGAGCGAACAGCATCCAATTAGTAAAAAAACCGTTGGAGACGTATCTGCTTTATCCACTCCTTATGCTTGCTGTGACAGGTGTGTCAGCATACTTATGCGCCGCAGAGGTGAAAAGGGTGGATGTGAAAGAAATCAATACTCTCGAATAGTGTGAAGAGAAGTTCTAAGGCTCATACAGCTAAAGCCTGGTTCCCAGGCTTGGCTGTTTCGCCAAGAACTTCTACGGCTTGCGCAGCAAGTCTTCTTCACACCGAAGAATGCCCAAAATACGGGCATTCTTCATCACAAATTTATTTGTGTTTGGATTTTGAGATTCCGCAGAGCGGAATCATGGAGGTTAGTGTGAGAAGAACTTCTAAAAGGCCAACACATCTGATGGTGTGGCGCCAATGGATGCTTCGCAAAGTCAGCATAGCTGACTTGGAAGTTCTACGGTCCGTGGGACGGACTTTTCTCACCCTGGAGAATCGCGGGGCGATTCTCCAAAAGTTTTGAGAGAAAAGGGAGGAAATGAGGATGAATAAACTGGAAGTGAAGGATCTGTGTAAGACTTATGTAGTCAATAAAAGGCCGAATAACGTGCTTCGGAATATCAATCTGACAATAGAGGAAGGAGAGATGGTCGCCGTTATGGGACCGTCCGGTTCGGGAAAATCCACGCTTCTTTATACGGTGAGCGGCATGGACAGCATGACGGCAGGAAAGGTGGACTTTTTCGGGAAGGAAATCGGGAGCCTGCGTCCGAAAGAAATGAGCCAGATTCGCCTGACACAGATGGGATTTATTTTTCAGCAGATGTACCTGTTAAAAAATCTGACAATTTATGATAATATTATTTTACCGGCTTATCAGGCCAATGAAGGCAGGGGAAAAAGGAGCCGGGCGCAGATCAACGAGCGGGCCAGAGAGTTGATGCGGAAACTCGATATCATAGCGGTTGCGGAAAATGATGTGACGGAAGTTTCCGGAGGACAGCTCCAGCGTGCCTGTATCTGCCGGAGCCTGATCAATGAGCCGAAGATGGTCTTTGCCGATGAACCGACGGGTGCGCTGAATCAGCAGAATTCCAGGGAAGTCATGCGGGAACTCAACAGAATCAACCGGGAAGGGACAACGATCATGCTGGTGACGCATGACAGTAAGGTTGCGGCAAAAAGCGACAGGGTGCTCTATATAGAGGATGGCTCTATAAAGGACCAAATGAAGCTTGGAAAATTTGAAGAAGGAAGCGAAGCCAGAGAAAGAGAAAGAAAGCTCTCCGGATGGCTTCTGGAGATGGGATGGTAACGGATATTCTTCTGGTCGAGGACAATCGGGAACTGGCGGAACTGATAACGGTCTTTTTAAAAAGGGACGGTTATCTGGTGGAAACAAAGGCGAGCGGGGAAGAGGCGCTTGCGTTTCTCGCCGGACACAGTGTGAAAATGATCCTGTTGGATGTTATGCTGCCGGGAATGGACGGATTCGGTTTTTGTGCGGCCGTCCGTCAAAGCAGCGGCGTGCCCGTTATTATGATGAGCGCGCGGGTGGAAAAGGAAGACAAAATGAACGGTTTTCTGCAGGGAGCGGATGACTATGTGGAAAAACCGGTCGATATCGATATTCTTTCGGCGAAGATAGGAGCGCTTATGCGAAGGAACTATGAACTGAAAAAGGAGAATGCGCTGCTTGTATCGGGTGATCTTTCTATTGATAAGGACGCAAAGCGGGTTTTTTTGCGGGAAAAAGAATTGACTATGACGGTCAAAGAGTATGAACTGCTCCTTTTGCTGGTGGAAAATCAGGGCAGAACGCTTCGCAAGGAATATCTTTTCAATCAGGTTTGGGGAGAGGACAGTTTCAGCGAGAATCAGACGCTTACGGTGCACATCAAAATGCTGCGGGATAAGATTGAAGAAAATCCGGGGAAACCGGAACGAATCAAGACGGTGTGGGGTGTGGGTTACAGATATGAAGAAACTTGATAAAATAATTGCAGGTGTTATTGCTTCCTGGCTGCTCCTGTTCGCGGCAGTGATTTTTCTTTGGGGCAGGCAGAGTGAGGAAGAGAGCAGGGAATATCTGGTGGAAGCGGGAAGGCTCATGCGGGGCATGGAAGAACAGAAATGTTTTTCCATGCCTGTTTTGCGTGATTTAGAGAAGATAGAAGCAGTTTCGTATCTTTCTTGTCAGGATATGGAGGATACATTGACCGTTTCGGTCTTTTTTTCGCATAGAAACGGTTATGTGGCGCATATAGAGCCGCTTGTTGTGGATGATGAGGTTTTGGGACTGGTCCGCTTCGATTACCGGAATATCCGGGAAAACAAAGATTTTGTCAGTCTTCCGGCCGGTGTGCTCTTGATTTCTCTATGCTCTGTATTGACCGTGCTGGTCTATATCAGGAATCACATTGTCAGGCCATTCTGGACATTGAGCGAGATGCCCTATGAACTATCCAGAGGCCATATGCGGATGGAAGTGGAGGAAAATAAAGAGAAGTTCTTTGGAAAATTTGTCTGGGGAATCGATATGCTCCGGGATAACCTGAATGCCGCGCAGAAAAGAGCGCTGAAACTGGAAAAAGAAAAGAAGATGCTTCTTTTGTCACTTTCCCACGATATCAAGACGCCGCTGAACAGTATCAAACTTTATGCGAAAGCATTAAAGGAAGGCGTTTATGAATCAGAGGAAGAAAAATGGGATGCGTTTTGCCAGATTGAATGTCTGTCGGGCGAAATCGAAAAATATGTACAGAAAATCGCCCGCTCTTCTGTGGAAGATATTGTTTCGGTCGAAGTGGAAGCTTCGGAGTTTTATCTGCACGGGTTCGTGGAAAGGATGAAAGCGTATTATGAACCGAAATGCAGATTGATGATGACAGAACTGGCGATTGGCGTTTATGAAAACAGACTGATAAAGGGGGATATGGACAGGGCGCTTGAGGTGGTGGAGAATCTCATGGAGAATGCCTTTAAATACGGCGATGGCAGGCAGATTGACATTTCTTTTCAGGAAGAGGAAGGATGCCAGCTGATCAGGCTCAGAAATACCGGAAGCGTTGTAAATGCGGAGGAAATACCACGCCTTTTCGACAGTTTTTACCGGGGAAGCAACGCGGGAGACAAAGAAGGGAACGGTCTGGGCCTCTATATCTGCCGGGAGATCATGCGGAAAATGGATGGGGAAATTTTTGCACAGGCAGAAAACGACGGCATGAGTTTTTTCCTGGTATTTCCAATGTAGCAGTAACAGTTCAGCTTCCTGACCGGACGGCGTATGGTTCCTGCGGAGGCCCTGGAAAAACGCCGGTAGTTAGTGAAAAAGGTGCTTGCACCTTTTGAACTTAGTACCGCTGCGATTTTTCGCGGAGCGGAAGCGTGCCTCCAAAGGAACCATACGCCGTCCGGTCAGGAAGCTGAACTGTTACATGTAGCATTTCCAATGTGACACAGCGGGGCTTGAAATTCCCCGAAAGGATGTGTAAAATAGACTGTAAACGCATACCTGACGGTCTGCGTCTGCTGTATCGATTTTAGCTGAAATGAGGGAAAAGAACATGACTTTTGATTTGAAAAAAGATGGAAAACGGATTGTCGTAATCTGTATTGCTTCGTTGATCATGGCAGTCAATACGAAAACATTTGTCAGGACCGGCGGCCTGTATCCGGGCGGCGTCATGGGAATGACAATTTTGATTCAGGCAATTTTTGAGAATTTTCTGGGCATCGAGATTCCTTTTACACTTGTGAACCTGTTATTGAATACACTTCCTATCTACATAGGATTCCGTTTTATCGGTAAGAAATTTACCCTGTATTCCTGTCTGATGATCGTTTTGAACAGTGTGCTGACGGATATCATTCCGGCTAACGTGATCACTTATGATACACTGCTGATCAGTATCTTTGGCGGTATGATAAGCGGTTTTGCCATCAGCCTGTGCCTGATGATGAATGCCACGACGGGCGGCACGGATTTTCTTGCCATCTATCTTTCGGAGAAAAAAGGCGTGGATTCCTGGAATCTCGTACTGGGAGTCAATGCGGTCATTATTTGCCTGGCAGGTTTCCTGTTCGGCTGGGATAAGGCCTTATATTCTATTATCTATCAATATGCTTCGACGCAGGTTCTGCAGATACTGTATAAGAGATATCAAAAACAAACGTTATTTATTGTTACCAATAGACCGAAGGATGTGTGTAAAGCAATCAATGAGGTAAGCGGGCATGGCGCAACGATTCTGGAGGGGGAAGGTTCGTATGAGCATTGTGAGAGGGATATCGTTTACTCTGTCGTATCAAGAGAAGAATGCAAGACAGTGATTCATTCTGTTAAAGAAGCTGACGCCAGCGCTTTTGTCAATGCGCTGCGGACGGAGGAATTATCGGGGCGGTTTTATCAGAGGCCTAACGAATAGCACAAGAATAGGGTGAGAAGAACTTCTAAAAACATTCCGCCAGTGGGCGGAACGTTAAGAAGTTCTACGATTTGCAGAGCAAATCTTTCTCTCCCGACAGAATAGCAAAGCTATTCTGTCAGATTGGGGAGCCGCTTCGGAGGGCTTAGGAGTTGTCCGGGCGGGGCGGATAGAGCGTGTTGGTAGTAGTATGTAGAGGATTGAAATGGAAAAGATTACAAATGAGCAGGTAGAGGCGGCGTGGAAGGTATATCATAAAGCTTTTATGGAAATACCGTATTCCAAACAGAGAAAATTTGTCAAAGGCTGTGAGCATAATATCAAACAGCTGGAACGCCGGATTGCAAGGAAGAAAAAACTGGAAGCACATCAGATTCTGAACGATATGGGGGAACTGCATAAGCGGGCGGCGGATATCGGCTATACAGTCACGAACAGGGACCATAAATTCCGCAATTATTATAAACATGCCCTGCGCAGGCTGATACAGCTGGATTTGTCTTTCCTGCGGATGATGGCGCCGTCCTCTTCGTATATGGAAATCCTGAAGATGGAAGATATCTGCGAACTGCTCCGCTGTAAATCCCTCTATGAGATTTACAAAGACGACTATATGCAGTTCATGGTGGGACAGCGGATTGAAGAACTGATGGAGGCGGAACCGGAGAAACAGTATCCGGAAGCGCGCAGTATGCGCAGACATTTTATTCTGCATATCGGGCCAACCAACAGCGGCAAGACTTATCAGGCGCTGCAGCGGCTGAAACAGGCTTATCAGGGAATTTATCTGGGGCCTCTACGTCTTCTGGCGCTGGAAGTCTACGATACGATGACGGCGGCCGGCATTCCGTGCAGCATGATCACGGGGGAAGAGAAAATTGTGACGCCGGGTGCTTTTTGCCAGGCATCTACCATTGAAATACTGGATTTAAAGGAAATTTATGACATTGCAGTCATTGATGAAGCACAGATGCTGGACGATGAGAACCGGGGAAGCTGCTGGACGAGGGCGATTCTCGGAATCCGGGCAGAGGAAATCCATATATGCGCTTCACCGATTGCGGAAAAGCTGCTCATACAGATGATCACCCGCTGCGGGGATACTTATGACCTGGTGAGGCATGAACGGAATACGGAACTGGAGTTTCTGCATGCAAAATATGATATGGGAAGAGACGTGGAAAAGGGAGACGCCCTGATCACTTTTTCCAAGAAAAACGTACTCGCGATTGCGGCAGCGCTGGAAGCAAAAGGAATAAAAGCAAGTGTTATTTATGGGAATCTGCCGCCGAAAACGCGCAGGGAACAGGTGCACCTTTTTGCGGAGGGATTCAATGAGGTCGTCGTTGCGACCGACGCAATCGGAATGGGTGTCAATCTGCCGATACGAAGAATCGTTTTTATGAATACCATTAAATTTGACGGTACGGCCAAGCGACGCATACGCGCAGAGGAAATACGCCAGATTGCAGGCCGTGCCGGGCGTTACGGATTCTATAACACTGGTTATGTACAGTCTGTAGTGGACATGGGATATGTCGGCAGGAAGATGCAGGAGCCCTTTCATCCGATGAAAAAGGCGAGAATCGGTTTCCCGGAAGTGCTTCTGGATATCAATATGGAGCTCGACGAAATCATTGAAATCTGGGAAAATGCGGGCGGTACGGAACTTTACGATAAGATATCCATGACAGAGAGCGTCCGAAAATACCGCTATCTGAAAAACTACCGGAAAGCGGCCGGCTGTATGAAGGATAAGAAACTGCTTCTTTCCCTTATCACCTGCCCTTTTGATATCGGGGATAAGGAAGTCCTGAAACAATGGCTGAAATATTGCGAGAATCCGGCGGAAGAGAAGGACTGTCCGCCTTATCCGAAAGATGCTTCCCTGGAAGGACTGGAGAGTTATTATAAGAAGCTTGACCTGTACAGTCAGTTCGCGGGCCGGGCAAACTGGGTCATCGACAGAGAGGCGCTTGAGGTGAACAGAGAGGCGGCACAGCGGGCAATCGGCGTTCTTCTTCGGGAAAATAAGAGACAGTTTGAGAAAAAATGCCAGCTATGCGGAAAACCCCTGTTATGGGACTATCCGTATCGAATCTGCGAGGACTGCTTTATGGCGGAAGAGGAAGAAGCGGATGATGAACGGTGAGTATATGTTAATAAAATATCAATAGTTATAGTTACGGAAATTTATTAAATGAGCATTGTGGGCTGGTTATGGTCAAAACGTATATCGTAAATATCAGACAATTGGAAGAAGAAACGGCTTTTCGGGCGGCGCTGCCGTCTGTTTCTTCTTATAGGAGGCAGAAGATTGCCTCAATAAAGAACGTAAGAGACAGGTGCAGAAGCTTAGGCGCTTCCCTCGCTTTGAATGCGGCTCTGCAGTGCTATGGACTGTGCGAGGGCTCCATGGAATATGTTCTGGGGAATCAGGGAAAACCGATGCTCCGGGACTACCCGGAAATACATTTTTCCCTGTCCCATGCCGGCGATTATGCCATATGCAGTATAGGCGCTCAGGAAATCGGAAACGATATCGAACGGGTGCGGCCGGGAAAGCTGCGCGTGGCGGACCGTTTTTTTGCCGAAGCGGAAAAAGAGTGGCTCTATCAGGCCGACCTGCCAAAAGAGCAGGAAAGCAGGATGTTCCGGCTCTGGACCATGAAGGAAAGCTTTTTGAAAGTAACGGGACATGGAATGTCCCTGCCATTACGGGATTTTACGGTTTTGGTAGAAGATGAAGGGACGGTCAGACTGCATCAGATGCTGAATAATAACACCTATTATATAAAGGAATATGCTCTGCCGGACATTTTTCAGGAAACAACAGGATACAAAATTTCTGTCTGCTGCACGACGCTGGATTTTGCGCCGGAACCGGAAGCGGTTCTTTTGTAGGAACTGCTTTTGCGAAGATGGCACTCCTGTAGAAGTGGTCAGCTTTCGCAGAAATGGATGGTAAACGCATATTTTCAAGACATCTGCACATACTATTCTTCATTCCGGAGCGTTTACGCGACGGGGCGACGCAAATCTCAAATTTGCGTCTGCCATCAATAGAATTTGTGACGTTCCGGCACAAATTCGTGTGTGAAAAATCAGCGCATCAGTGTGAGTTTTCACACTATTCTCTAATAAATAACGGTCATTGTGTTTTGCAAGGGCACAGAATCAAGGAAGAAGGAGAGTAGTCAGATGTTGGGAAAACAGAGCATTCAGTTTCAAAATCCACCCTGTATCGTCAACAGCGGTTCAATCGTCGGAAGCAAAGAGGGACAGGGACCCATGGGAAAGCTGTTCGATAAAGTAGGGTATGACGATATGTTTGGCGCGAAGACCTGGGAAGAGGCGGAAAGCGCGCTGCAAAGGGAAGCGCTCCAGATCATGCTGGAGAAAGAAAAGATAAAAAAGGAAGACATACAGCTTATTTTTGCGGGAGACCTGTTAGGGCAGTCCATCGCCAGCAGTTTTGGTCTCTCATCCTTCCATACGCCGCACATCGGTCTATATGGCGCGTGTTCGACCTGCGGTCTGTCCATCGGCGTTGGAAGCATGGCTGTGGCCGGCGGTTTTGTGGACAGGGCGGCCTGCGTGACTTCCAGCCATTTTGCCAGCGCGGAGAAGGAATTCCGTTTCCCGCTTTCCTACGGGAATCAGAGACCGCTTTCCGCTACATGGACGGTGACTGGAAGCGCTGCTTTTCTGCTTGCGCCCGGAGATGTCAAGAAGGCGCGCGCAAGAATAGCAGGTGTTACATTTGGCAAAATTATGGATTACGGCATCAAAGATTCGATGAATATGGGGGCGTGCATGGCACCTGCGGCGGCAGATTCCATTAAACAGCATCTTGCGGATTTCGGCAGGGCGCCGGGGGATTACGACAAGATCATCACGGGGGACCTCGGCTCAGTGGGGCAGCAGCTTTTGTTCGAATTACTGTCAAAGGACGGCATTGATATCACGAAACAGCATATGGACTGCGGTATGGAGATTTTCGACAGTGAAAAGCAGAATACCAATGCGGGCGGTTCCGGCTGCGGCTGTGCGGCAGTCATCCTGTCAGCCTATATTTTGAAAAAGATAGAAGAAGGCGTCTGGAAGCGGGTGCTTTTCCTGCCGACGGGGGCGCTGCTCAGCAAGACGAGTTTTAACGAAGGACAGACGATACCGGGGATTGCGCATGGGATTGTACTGGAGCAGTTTTAGAGCATCGGATACAGACCAGATGTAAACCGGATACAGAGGAGAAATACAAATGACAGCCTTTTTTGCGGATTTACTGGACGATTTTTTAAGTCCCGCCTTTTTGGAAAAGGTGCGCGTCAAATTTCATTATGAAGAAACGCAGGCGGAAGCGTTAAAAGCAGTGGCAGAAGAAATGTACCCGCTGCTGTGCCGGGAGGCTTTCTGGGAGCGAAGGCGGGCAGAAGGACAGGCAGTGGAACGGGCAGAGGATGAACTTCCCGCGTGCCTGACAAGTCTCTCTGAAACGCAGTATGAGCGGGTCGTCATGTCGCTTGGAGCCGGACTGGACGCTCTGCAGGAACGCTACAGCGGGCAGGGACGTTTATCGCAAAGCTATATGCTGGAAGTATTGGCCGGGGAACTGCTGATGCAGGGGTATGGGGCTTATAACCGCTATATTGCGGAGACGACGGTCTGGCATGTTGCACGGTATCATTTTCCAGGCAGCGAAGAAGCTTATCCGCTCGAAATGCTGCCTGACCTGCTAAAAGGATTCACCGGACAGGTCACCTGCAACGAGGCTTTCTGTATGATACCCAAAAAGAGCGTCGTATTCGTATCGGAACTGACGCAGGATGAAAAGATGCGCTGTGAGGGAATCTGTATTGGTTGTAACAGCGCGCATTGTGCGAACAGGGCAGCTGGTGATTCCCGGGAGAAACAACTGTGGGCCAGAATGGCGGATGTGCCGCTTGGCTATGGATACAGCCGGATTTTGGGGAAATTGTAGAGGAAGGCATTACAGAGCAGGGCATCGTTCATGGAAAAGTACATCCATTCAAAAGAAAGGAGCTGTGGCGGTCAATGGAAAATTCGTATCGTTTTTTTGAGAACAGGGCATGCCAGTATTTTCCCTGCCATAAAGGTCTGGAGGACTTTAACTGTTTATTCTGCTATTGCCCTTTTTACCTGAAGGAGAAGTGCCCGGGCGCTCCTCAGTACATAGAAACGGAACAAAAAAGAATCAAGGATTGTACGAACTGTACATTCCCGCATCGGCCGGAGAATTACGATGAGATTCTCCGGATTCTGAGAGAAAGCTGAATGCCTGTACAGCCATGGCGGCATACTGGAAGGAAAGGAAAACGGATGGAACAATTATATACGCGTTGGGGAAGGGATATTGACAGTGAGCATGTTCTTCAGGAATATCCACGGCCTTTGTTACAACGGAAAAGTTATGTAAACTTAAATGGTTATTGGGAATATGCCATCACGAAAAAATGCCGCGGACCGGAGGTTTACGACGGCAGGATTCTCGTACCCTTTTCGCCGGAAAGCGTCCTGTCCGGTGTCAGCAGGCAGTTACAGCCGGAGGAATATTTGTGGTATCGTACGAAATTGCCAATAGAATCGGATAAGCTGGAAGCGGGTTTCCGGCTGTTACTGCATTTCGGAGCGGTAGACCAGGCGTGTCAGATTTATGTAAATGGGCAGAAGGTGTCGCGGCATATGGGCGGCTATCTACCCTTTTCTGTGGATATTACGGAATATTGCCGTGGAAACTGTGTACTTTCAGATGGAGATGGGACACTTTGCGGGGGGAGCATCGTAAAGGCCTGCAAAGCGGGCGGCGCGGCAGCTGCTTCGGAAAGCGAACTGGTGCTCGCCGTGCGGGATTTGAGCGATACGTCTTATCACGCGCGGGGAAAGCAGAAGCTGAAACGGGGCGGTATGTTTTATACGGCCCAGAGCGGTATCTGGCAGACGGTCTGGATGGAGTATGTGCCGGAAAACTATGTGGAAGAACTGCTGACAGAGCCGGAATTGTTGACGGGTCCGGGAGCGGCACGGGGAGCCGTGCGGATACGGGTCTGTTCGGCCGCGCAGATGCCCGTTCGGATTCAGGTCCGGGAACCGGCATTGTATAATCGGAAAATGACCGGTTCCGCCAATGGTATCATAGCGGAAGGGCGCGGTCTTTCCAATCAGGAGATAGAGATTTCTCTGCCGGTCATGAAACCCTGGACCTGCGAAGAACCTTATCTGTATTATTTTACGGTCACGATGGGGGATGACACGGTAGAGAGCTATTTTGCACTGCGCACCTTTACGATTGAAAAAGATTCCGCGGGGATTCCGCGTATCTGCCTGAATGGGCAGGTGCAGTTCCAGAATGGTGTGCTCGACCAGGGATACTGGCCGGACGGGCTCTATACAGCGCCTTCCGATGAAGCTTATATATTTGATATTCTGGAAATGAAGAAACTGGGTTTCAATATGCTCAGGAAGCATATTAAGATTGAGCCCCAACGCTGGTATTATCATTGCGACAGGCTCGGCATGGTCGTCTGGCAGGATATGGTGAACGGCGGTTCTTATTATAAACACTGGTTCGTGACCTATGCGGCAACGCTTTTTTCCCGGAAAAGATGGATGATACGGGATAACTGCCTGCGTCTTCTGTCCCGTGCGGAGCAAAAAGGAAGGCGGGAATTTGTCCGTGAGATGCAGGAAACGATCCGGCTGTTGAAAGGCCATCCGAGCATCGCGGTCTGGGTGATTTTCAACGAAGGGTGGGGACAGTTCCATGCGGAGAAGATGACGGAACTTGCAAGAGCCTGTGACGACAGCCGCCTAATCGACCAGGCCAGCGGCTGGTTCGACCAGGAGGGTGGAAGCCTGCAGAGCATTCATCATTATTTTTTCCAGTTCAGGTTTTTACCGGAAAAAGAACGGGCTACCGTATTGTCGGAGTTTGGCGGCTACTCCCTGCGCATTCCCGGGCACAGCGCCTGCGAAAAGCTGTATGGATATGGAACGCATAAGAACGGGGAAAGTCTGAACACGGCTTTTTGGGAGCGGATGCGGAAGATGAAAGAGCAGATTCCCAAGGGGCTGTGTGCCGGCGTCTATACGCAGCTGTCCGATGTGGAAGAGGAGGTCAACGGGATTTTTACATATGACAGAGAGGTCAGGAAGATAGAGCCGGAAAACGGACATGAGTTTTTTTGAACCTTTGAATTACTTGTCGTGTAACAATGGACTTTTTTCCTTCTTTTGTGCTATATTATTTTACAGGACAAGGACTTGTTCGGTTTTCGCGGCAGTTTGTGCTGACGTTTACAACGTCCGACACAAACATCGCAGACGGAGAACATGAGGAAGAACAATGCGCGAAATGGAATTTAAAATGGAGCGGCCCGGCCTGTTAAAAGAAGGCGACCGCGTAACGGTGACGGAGGGTGTGCTTCCCAGCAATTATTATTATACGATCAATCCTTCCCTTGCGATGTCGGGAAATTTTCCTTTTTCCGAAAGAATGCTGGAGCGGGAGGGAGAAGTTCTCGAGATCATCGAAAATGACAGGGGATTTTATGTGAAAGTGCGGTTCGGGTAGTATATCATATAATAGAACGAACGCAATCTATACGAAAGGTGGACAAGAATATGTTAAAAAAAGTAGCAACAGACAAGGCGCCGGCGGCAATCGGTCCGTATTCGCAGGGAATCATCGCAGATAAGATGCTGTTTGCATCCGGACAGATTCCGATTGACCCGGCATCCGGCGAGATTACCGGAGAGGATATCACACAGCAGGCGGAGCAGGTCATGAAAAATGTAGGCGAAATCTTGAAAGCGGCCGGCACAAATTATGAGAACGTGGTGAAGACCACCTGTTTTCTTGCGGAAATGGCTGATTTTGCAGCATTTAATGCGGTTTATGAGAAATATTTTACAGAAAAACCGGCAAGAAGCTGTGTTGCGGTAAAACAGCTCCCGAAAGATGTTTTGTGCGAGGTGGAAGTCATTGCGTTCCTCGGATAGGTCGAAAGGATGCAGGAATATCATTCTGATCGGAATGCCGGGCGCGGGCAAGAGTACGATTGGTGTCGTGCTGGCCAAACGACTTGGCCGCGCTTTTTTGGATTCGGACCTCGTCATTCAGGAAAAAGAGGGAAAGCTGCTTCATGAGATCATTGCACAAGAGGGCCTGGATGGTTTTCTGCGGATAGAAGAAGAGGTCAACGCATCTCTGGAAGCGGAAGGAGCCGTTATTGCGACCGGCGGGAGCGTCGTTTACGGGCAGAAGGCGATGGAACACTTAAAGCAGATCGGTACAGTCATCTACTTGCAGCTGCCGCTTGAAACGATTGCCGAAAGGCTTGGCGATTTGAATGAGCGCGGCGTCGCCCTGCAGGACGGTCAGAGTTTACATTCTCTTTATGAAGAAAGAGTGCCTTTGTATGAAAAATATGCAGATGTCATTCTGTCTTGCGAAAATAAGATGCTGCGGGAAATTGTGGTGGAGATTGCGAATAACATCATAAATAATTGCTCAAAATAACAGATATCCATATCTTATGATATGCGTATCTGTTATTTTTATTTTATAAAAAGTGAGGTCATGCAAATGGATTATGTGAATGCTTTTTGGGTAGGAGGACTGATCTGTGCACTGGTACAGATTTTAATGGAAAAGACAAAAATGATGCCGGGCAGGATCATGGTACTGCTCGTCTGTCTGGGAGCGGTCATCAGCGCAGTCGGGCTGTATGAGCCGCTCATGGAGTATGCGGGAGCAGGTGCGGGCGTGCCGCTTCTCGGATATGGCAATATCCTGATGAAAGGCGTAAAAGAGGCAATCGACAAGGACGGTTTTATCGGCCTGTTCAAAGGCGGCTTTACGAACGGCGCCGTGGGCTGCAGTGCGGCGCTTATTTTCGGGTACTTGGCAAGCCTGATTTTCAAGCCGAAAATGAAAGGGTGAATGATTTAAAATCTGAATGTATTTATTATAAAAAAGGAATTGTCCACGAATTAATTTGTTGACACTTCCTTTTTTTCGTTTTATCATAGGGAGTGAAGATATTCTAAGGCGGCCCAGAACGCCACCTAAGAATATCTAAGTCACTCCCGAAAAATGCCTTGAAAAGCAGGCATTCTTCCAGCAAAAGTGGAGTGAAGATATTCTAAGGCGGCCCAGAACGCCGCCTAAGAATATCTAAGTCACTCCCGAAAGAATGCCTTGAAAAGCAGGCATTCTTCCAAATAGAGGGAGTGAAGATATTCTAGGGCGTCAAAGAACGCGCCCAAGAATTTAGAGTAAGTAGAGAAGGGAGAGGAGCAGTATGGCAAGAAATGAACGGGGTGCGGGGAGGAAACCGGCGCTTTCGGCAGAAGACGTGAAGATCATCAGGGAACGGCATGAAACGGGTGCGACGGTTACGGCACTGGCGAAGGAGTATGGGATTTCCAGACAGGTATTGTCCGGTTATCTGAACCAGAACAACGACAAAGAGAAAGAGAACTATAATACAGCAAAATCATGGGAGAGGCTGAACAAGGCCTTTCAGGGCATCGATGCTGCAGAATACACGATGCGCATGGAATTTATGTGCGGCGAGGACTGCTGCACGGTGATCCTTGTCAACCGGGAGGAGGAAAAGATTGCGGTCATGAACGAGACCGACGACCTGCTTCACCGCGCTTTTGGCATCAAGGTAAAGCCGGACTGGGCGGATTTTGAGGAATTTCTGGAAAGCCGCTGTTTTCCGAGGGAAAGAGAGGATATTGACCTGATTCTGGATGACCTGGAACTGGATGAGTACGACCCGTTTGCGATTGTCGAGCGGACGGGCGGCAGAATGGCGGAAGATTTGCAGTGGCTCAAAATCAGATATTATAAAGCGTAGGGGGGGGTGTTTTCTATGAGTACGATAGAAATTTCGAAAGATTATATTGTGACCGGAGCAGAGTATTCTTCTCTTGGCAGTCAAATGAAGTGGAAACAGGATGGTTACTGGTATAAGGCCGACATGCTCGGCTTTGAGAGTCTGGCGGAGGCAGTCGTGTCCCATTTGTTGAAACGTTCCAATATCGGAGAGTTTGCGGCGTATGAGCCTGTCACCATTTCTTATGAAGGGCAGCAGTACAGGGGGTGCCGCAGTCCGGAGTTTAAGAAGGACAAAGAAGAACTGATATCGCTCGAACGCCTGACAAAAAGCTACACGAGTTTCGGACTTGCGCAGATGCTGGAGCGGATCACGGATGTGGAGGAACGTATTTTATACACGGTGGAACTGGTGGAAAATCTGACCGGTCTGGATGAGTTCGGCGTTTACCTGACCAGTTTATTAGAACTCGATGCTTTCTTTTTGAATGTAGGCCGCCATACCGGCAATATCATGCTGCTGTATGATACGGAAAAGAAGGAATATCGCTTTGCCCCTGTTTTTGATATGGCGCAGGCATTGTTTTCGGATACGAAAAATGTCTGTCCGCCGGAAAAAGGCATGGTGGAGTGCTATCATGCCGTTACGGCCAGACCTTTTTCAGGTAACTTTGACGAACAGTTGAAAGTGGCGAACGAACTCTACGGTAAGCACCTGAAATTCGATTTTTCGGTGAATGAGATGATCAATTCCGTCCGCGATGTTCTGAACGGTATGCAGAACGGGCGCGCTTATCATGGTGCGGAAAAAAGAAGAATCGGTGAAATCATCCGTTTTCAGGCGAAAAAATACCAGTACATGTTTAAAAAATAATAAATTTTAAAAAATTAAAAAAATTTTAGAAAATATTGAAGACATAAAAAGGCCTTTTCCGTTCTAATTATTGAAGACGCAGAAAACAGAGGGGAGGCGGGGAACATACAAACGGAAGAACAATTAACAGCGCTGATCGATTCTTACCAGAATCTTGTTTTTTCCATCTGCTATAAGATGACAGCAGATTATTTCGCCGCCGAGGACCTGGCACAGGAAACATTCCTTTCTGCGTATGAGCATTTGAGGAACTTCGATGGCAGTAATCCGAAAGCGTGGCTCTGCAGGATTGCGACCAATAAATGTATCGACTATATGTCCCATTCCGGAAGAAGGAGCATCCCCACGGAGGATATCTATCTGGAAAGCAGTATGGAGGCAGCGGATACGTCAAAGTCGCCGGAAGCAGTCTGCATGGAACAGGAAACGAAGGAAATGCTGCTGATGAATTGCAGGCGTTTAAAAAAGCCTTATGACGAAATTGCCAAAGCATACTATTATGACGAAATGGATGTCAGGGAGATTGCCGGAAGCCGCGGCATGAAGGTTAAGACGGTACAGACGCAGGTTTACAGGGCGCGCAGTATGCTGCGGAAAATATACAGAAAGGAGAACAGCGCATGAACAGGGTAGAAGATAATATCAGAAATTACACAAAGAGCGGCATGACGAAGCGGGCGGTTCCGTCCTATCTGTCTGATGAAGCGTTGCAGGAGCTGATCGCGGCGACCGAAGCGGAGCCGATGATGTGTCCCCCGAAAGGTTTTCGGGATGAGATCATTGAACGGGTCCATCGGAAAAGAAAGCGCATGAAAAATGTATCGCTGTTCTCTTACAGCATGAAAGTCATTGCGGCGACTGCGGCGGCGCTCAGCCTCATTTTGATCGTACCGGAAAATATCCGTCCGGAAGACGGCGGCAAAGCCGGAATGATGCAGGAATGGCAGGACGAAGAGGATTCAAAAAGGCCGGTTTCGGAAGCGGAGTGGCTGGAGCAGCAGGGATTCCTGTACCGTTTCAGCAACAGACTGGATGAAGCCTGCAGCAGATTGAACGGAAGATTAGATCGATTAATTGGAACGGAGGGTCAATATTAATGAAAAAGAAGAAAAATCGTTTTTTACTGTTTTGTTTTTCATTCCTGCCCGGGGCGGGAGAAATGTATCTTGGTTTTATGAAAACGGGCATCAGCCTGCTGAGCATTTTTGCAATATGTGTTATGCTGACCGGTTATACGGGAATTGGCATTGTGGCGTTTCTGCCGTTCGTTATCTGGGTATACAGTTTTTTCCATGCGAATAATCTGGGCGCCCTGAGCGATGAAGAATTTTACCGGGTCGAGGACGGATACCTGTTCGGTCTCAATGAAACGGAACTTGGCTCTGTCAAAGATTCCATTGTGGGAAAATACCGGAAAGCGCTCGCGCTCATCCTGATCATTCTGGGCGCTTCCATGCTCTGGCAGGCATTCTGCCGTATGCTGCGGCATCTTGTAGGAAGTGATTTTTATTATGAATATATTTCCCGGTTCACCGGCATCGTCAGCGATGACCTGCCGAAAGTCATCATTGCCCTTGTCGTGATCTGGCTGGGTGTCAAGCTGATACAGGGGAAAAAAGAAGAACTGGATAAACTGGAGGATATAAAAAGTCCTGCGGCTGCAAATCCTGCGGGAAATACCGAAAATGGAATACCGGTAGAACGGATTGAGCAGGTAGAAGTCGTGGAAAATACAGAAGAAAATAACGGCAGCGTTTGAACGGGACAAATATCTCAGGTTGAGAGAAAGGCAGGGTTATTTTTATGAATGAATCGGAAAATGCAAAAACAATGGAAATGCCGGGAATGACAGATACGAAAAGACTGGAAAAAGCGCCGGCCGGCCGTACGCATAGAGTCGGTACGGTCACCTGTGGTCTTGTCTTAATTCTATATGGTATTCTGTTCCTTGTCCGCATGGCGCTGCCCGCAATTAATTACAGATGGATTTTCGAATGCTGGCCAATCGTCCTGATTTTCCTCGGCGTGGAAATTCTGCTTGGCTGTATCGGAAAGAATGCGGAAAAAACGAACTTTAAATATGATTTCGGTTCCGTTCTCATTATTCTGCTCATGATGCTTTTTTCGATGATCATGGCGGCGGTCGATTATGGAATGTGGTACGGAGGATATTATTATGGCTTTTAGGAAAAACAGAAGAACTGTCATGGCGGCAGCGGCTGCCTGCTCCCTGCTCATGCTTTCCGGATGTGCCGCGGCTCCGATAGGAGAACACAGCGAGGTCTCCCTTCAGTTTTTTGGCCGCCATTCGAGCTACTACAGCGATTTTACCGCAGAGACGGAGGACGGCGGTTATCGGATTCAGGGAACCGCATATCTTGGGGACGATGCGGAAAGCGGTATCGTGAGAATGAGCGCCGAGGAGGAGCAGACCGCTACGGTCGAAGGCGCGCTGGATGGAAAAAAGGGTAGTCTCCGCCTTGTGTACACCGCGGCGGACGGAACGGAGACCGTGATAGCGGAATGCGAAGACGCCTCTTATGAAGCCTTCGACACCAGCCTGAAGGTCACGGAAGAGGAAAGCGTGCTCAAACTTTCGGGAAACGGTGATTATGAAGTCTGCGATTTTGAGATTTTCATCGTCGGAGACGGCATCCGCTATAATCTGGGAAAGGGCGGAAACGGAGATGCTTCGGAGGCGGTGGAATCGTTTGAGGCACCTGAAGTACCTAACGTATCTGACGCCTTCTATGAGCCGGAAATTCCGAATGAGCCTGACGTGCCTGATGCGTCGGAACTGCCGGAACTATCGGAGCTGCCGGAATTGCCGGACTGCCCGATATGCCGGATGGCCCCATCGTCGATAACTGGCCGGAGAGCATCGAATGTGTGGCCGATGGCATGAATGCGGAACCCTATCGTTTTGAACTTGTAATTGATGCGCCCGTGACCCTTTCTCTGTCCTGTGTGACAGCAGAAGGCCGGCTGCGCATACAGATCAAAGATTCCGATGAAAAAATCCTGTTCGATGAAAAGAACATCGACATGGAAGATTTCGAAATCCCCATAGACACTCCGGACACCTGCACGGTATCCGTCTGGGCAGAGCAGTACTATGGAAAATTTGAAATCAAACCGGATAGCGTATCGAAATAACTGCAATGGACGTGAAATTGAGAAGCCGGACATAACGTTGTCCGGCTCCATTTAAGTTCGTCAGGAATATACAACTTCCCGTTTATCAAGAAACTTCCCCATCGCCTTATCCCACAGTTCATCCGCGCTTTTATCCAGAATAAAAGTATGAAAAGAAGTTCCTGTCACCAGCGTCAGGCCGGTTTCGTCATATTTGACCGTCAGGACAAATGCTTTGACCTGCTGCGGTGTAATGCCGGTATCGCCTTTTTGCAGAATCGAAGCGACATGCTCCGGGATGAGATGGAGCACAAATTTGAAAGCGCTGGGCGTGCGGTTTCCTTTGATGAGGGAGTAGCAGATGGGCCGGAGTTTTTTCCATTCGGTGAAATCATAGGGCCGTATCTCTTTATCTTCCCATTCTTCCGCCGTATAGAAATCCCTGTTTTGCCGGCCGTCTATCTGAAAAGTATTATAAGTGCTGATAGAAGCCTCTTCGACCAGAAACAGATCAAAAGCTTCAGAGGCCAGAAATTTTCCCATAAATTGTTTGACATTTTTTATTTTAAAAGCAATCATTGTTAGAACTATGCTCCTCTCCCTGCTTACGAATCTTACGCAATTGTCTGCCTGCGTATTCTGTTCTTCTCTCTCAAATTCTAACCATTCCGCTCAATCCTTGTCAACTCCTTCATGAAAATATTCATGAAGGAAAATTTTCATGAATGAAAGTAAAGAAAATCTATTTACAGAACAAAGCATCTCGTGTTATCATAAGTAGTAATCAAAACCATGTGGAATAGTTGCGGAGGCTTTATGAAGTATAAAATTGTAGTAGACAGTTGTTGTGAATTGCCGGAAGAATATAGAGAAGACGAACGGTTCCAGTTTGTTCCGTTAGGGCTGGAAGTGGGCGATTATCAGATTATGGATGACAGGGATTTTAATCAGGCGGAATTTCTTGCACAGGTCGCAGTCTGTCCTACATGCCCCAAATCATCCTGTCCGTCGCCGGAAAAATATATGGAGGCATATCGCACCGAGGCAGAAAACGTCTTTGTGATCACCTTATCTTCACACCTGAGCGGCAGTTATAACAGTGCGGCGCTCGGGAAAAACCTGTATCATGAGCAGTACGGGGAGAAAAATATCTGCATCTTCGATTCTGAATCGGCGAGTAGCGGGGAGACACAATACGCCCTGAAAGCGATGGAACTTCAGGAGAAAGGGCTTTCATTTGAAGATACCGTGAAAGAACTGGAAGCCTTCCGTGAAGAAATGAAGACCTATTTCATTCTGGATAATCTGGAAACGCTGCGGAAGAACGGAAGACTCACCGGCGTAAAGGCAATGGTCGTATCCACGTTGAATATCAAACCAATCATGTGCGGCGACCATGGTGTCATTAAGCAGAAAAGTCAGGCGGTCGGCATGAAGAAAGCGATCATCAGGCTGGCAGGCATTATGGTATCGGAAGTGCCGGATATGAAGGACAGAACGCTGATGATATCCCATTGTAACTGTCCGGACAGAGCCGCTTTTGTAAAAAAAGAGCTGCTTGCGAGGACGGAGGTCAAAGATGTCATCATCATGGATACCGCAGGAATCAGCAGTATGTATGCCAATGACGGCGGCGTGATCGTAACGATATGAACATAGAAAGAGGATTCGCGATGCGAATCCTCTTTTCTTGCTTTCTTGCAGCGCAAGCTGCTGAGCTTGCGCTTTTTATATGATCGCAAACTGAATCGGTGAATAAATCAGGATAATGACGATTGCAATCTGCAGAAACAGGATTGCGGGCATTCCGTAGAGGAAATACCAGTGTCTCGTCTTGTGGTGGAACAGGTGCATGCCTATCGTCGTGCCCAGGCTTCCGCCCACAAGAGCGATGATGAACAGCGTGGATTCGGGAATCCGCCATGCCCTTTTTCTTGCTTTCCGTTTGTCGATTCCCATCATCAAAAGCCCTGTTAAATTAATGATTGCCAGATAAAGAACAATATAGGAGATAACGCCCATAATACCCTTCTTTCTAGTTATTGGAAAGGCCTTCTGCTTCCTGCATCTTCATCGCGCGTACTTTGCTTGCCAGACCGAAGAGGTTGATAAAGCCTTCGGCATCGTGGTGGTCATACAGATCGCCTGTCGTAAAGGAGGCGATACTTTCGTTGTACAGTGAGTACGGAGAAGTCGTGCCGGCTTTGATGATATTGCCTTTGTAAAGCTTGAATTTTACTTCGCCGGTAACATATTTCTGCGTGGATTCGATAAAAGCCTGTACGGCCTCGCGGAGCGGTGTGAACCATTTTCCTTCGTATACGATTTGGGCAAATTTATTGCCGAGGTCTGCTTTTAACGCATAAGTGTCGCGGTCGAGGATTAGTTCTTCCAACTGCTGATGCGCTTCATACAGAATGGTTCCGCCGGGTGTTTCATATACGCCGCGGGATTTCATGCCGACAACGCGGTTTTCTACGATATCGACGATGCCGATGCCGTGCTTTCCGCCGAGTTCATTCAGAACAGCGATGATTTCGGATACTTTCATTTTCTTGCCGTTTACGGAAGTCGGAATACCCTTTTCAAAGGTCATCGTAACATATTCACCTTCATCGGGCGCCTTCTCAGGCGTTGTGCCGAGCACTAACAGATGTTCGTAGTTCGGTTCATTGGCCGGGTCTTCCAGTTCCAGGCCTTCGTGGCTGATATGCCATAAATTACGGTCACGGCTGTAACTGTTGTCAGCGGAAAAAGGCAGGTTGATGCCATGCTGGCGGCAATACTCGATTTCCTCTTCACGGGAATTCAGGTTCCACTTCTCATTTCTCCATGCTGCAATGATCTTTAAATCGGGTGCGAGAGCTTTTACGGCAAGTTCGAAACGAATCTGGTCATTTCCCTTGCCCGTTGCGCCATGGCAGATAGCCGTTGCCCCTTCCTTACGGGCAACTTCAACTAATTTTTTAGCGATAACAGGTCTTGCCATCGAAGTGCCGAGCAGATATTTGTTCTCATAAACAGCATGAGCCTGTACACAGGGAACGATAAAATCATCGCAGAATTCATCCGTTAAATCTTCCACATATAATTTGGAAGCGCCGCTGGATAACGCTCTTTCTTCCAGTCCGTCGAGTTCTTCGCCCTGTCCGCAGTTACCGCAGACGCAGATAACGTCATAATCAAAATTTTCCTTTAACCAGGGGATGATAACGGTTGTATCAAGTCCGCCCGAATAAGCAAGCACAACTTTTTCTTTCATAATGATTCCTCCAGATTTGTAATATTTGTACTATGTATTAAAATGTTCTCCCAACAATAAACAATATACAACAATCAAAAGAAGAATGCAAGTGTAATTTTATGCAAACCATTTTATAAAAAGTGGATTTTTATGCAAATAGAGTGAATATTTATAAAAAAGTATTGCATATTATGCAAAAAAGGTGTATGATTTGGACATTCTTTTCATTTTATTATTTGAAAGATGAAAAGAGTATGATAGAATAGAAAGGTGTAAATTGCCGAAGTATGTCTTTTGAGATGGAACCGGTATAAATGAATGCTGGTATCTGGTACATGAGGTATAAGATAAGAAAGGAAATGAAGCGAAATGGTTAAAGCGGGAATCATCGGGGCGACCGGATATGCCGGCGGAGAGCTCGTCAGGATTCTGACGGGGCACAAAGAAGTGGAAATCAAATGGTATGGCTCCAGAAGTTATATAGATAAGAAGTATTGTGAAGTCTACCAGAATATGTTTCAGATTGTGGATGATGTCTGTATGGATGATAACATGGAAGAACTTGCAGAACAGGTGGATGTTATCTTTACGGCGACACCGCAGGGCCTCTGCGCTTCTCTTGTGAACGATGAGATTCTTTCCAAAGTGAAGATTATCGACCTGAGCGCCGATTTCAGGATCAAAGATGTATCCGTCTATGAGAAATGGTACGGAATCACCCATAAAGCGCCGCAGTATATCGGGGAAGCCGTGTATGGGCTGTGCGAGCTGAACCGGGAAGCAGTCAAAAAAGCAAGGTTGACGGCAAATCCCGGCTGTTACACGACCTGTTCCATCCTGACGGCGTGGCCGCTTGTGAAGGAAGGGCTTATCGATGCCGATACGCTGATCATCGATGCGAAGAGCGGGACATCCGGTGCGGGACGCGGTGCGAAAGTGCCGAACCTGTATTGTGAAGTCAATGAAAATATTAAGGCATACGGCGTGGCGGGCCACAGACATACGCCGGAAATCGAGGAACAGCTGGGGTATGCCGCAGGCAGACCGCTGACGCTCAATTTTACGCCTCATCTTGTACCGATGAACAGGGGCATTCTTGTAACGGAATATGCTTCACTGAAACCGGTGAAAAAGGAAGATGGCAGCATGGGACTGCCCGATTACGAGCAGATTAAGGCGGTCTATGATAAATATTATAAGGAAGAAAAATTTGTCCGCGTTCTGGAAAAAGGCATCTGCCCGGAGACAAAATGGGTGGAGGGCAGCAATTATGTGGATATTAATTTTGTGATCGACGAACGGACCGGCCGCATCATCATGATGGGCGCCTTGGATAATCTGGTAAAAGGCGCGGCGGGGCAGGCGGTGCAGAACATGAACCTGATGTTCGGCCTGAAGGAAAGCGAAGGACTGGAGTTAGTGCCAATGTTCCCATAGGGTGAGAAAGAATGTCCTCGATGCGGGCATTCTTCCTGTGATTTATGGGGACTGAGGGCGCCATGGAAGGAGAATAAATGTGATACGGGCGATGGTGATAGAGGATTATGATGAGGTGCGCAGCCTCTGGATGACGATCAAAGGATTTGGCATCCGGAGCGTGGATGATTCCAGAGAAGGGGTGGAGGCTTTTCTGAAAAGGAATCCCGGGATGAGCGTTGTCGCCATCGAGGACGGCAGGGTGGCCGGCTCTATTCTGTGCGGGCATGACGGCAGAAGAGGCTGCCTGTATCATGTTTGTGTGGCGGAAGCGTACAGAATGCGCGGCATCGGCAAAGCGATGGTCGTATTTTGTATGAACGCCCTGAAAGAAGAGCATATTAATAAGGTATCTCTGATCGCTTTTACAAAAAACGATATCGGGAATGCTTTTTGGAAACAAATCGGCTGGACAAAACGGGAAGACTTGAATTATTATGATTTTGTACTGAATGAGGATAATATCACGAAGTTCAATATGGAATAGAAAAGATAGGCGGGTATCAAAGGATGCCGCCGTAACCGGAGAACTATATGAACGGCATAGAAGATGCGAACAGAAGAAGGTTAGTGGGCATTATCGGTCAGATTCCTAAGGGTATACCAGAAGGATGGGAGAAGATCAGTTTTGGCGTTGGCGGCCTGATGTATATTGGATTTTCCAATGTATGTACCGAAAAATTGACTGTTATTTCGTCGCAGGGGCAGCGAGTCATAAATTGTAGAACAGGAGAAAAAGCATATTGTATCGAAAATTATGATGAAGCGGAGTTGACTGCGCTTACCGGGGAGCAGGGAGATGAAATCATATCGATCGCAGGTGAAAGCGGTGGAGGATTGCGGTGTTGCTCCAAAGAAGGAAATAGATTGATATCAGCGGCGCCTTTTTGGCCCGAAGAGCAGATTATATTTATGCCGGACTATGTTTTGTGGACCGATCATCCTGAAAAATGTACGGTCATTTTTGAAGATTATGAAATAAGGGCTTTTGGATTCAGCCGGTGTGGAAATTATATAGCAGTCGGAAGTTCAGGAACATTGACTGTTTTCAAGAAGAAAGTCATATAGAAAAATACAAAAGGGGTAAAAGATTCATGAAGATTATTGAAGGCGGCGTGACCGCAGCAAAGGGATTTGAGGCAGCAGGTGTGGAGGCTTCCATCAAGTATCAGGACAGAAAGGACATGGCGCTTGTTTACAGTCAGAAACCGTGTGTGACGGCAGGCGTTTTTACGAGCAACATCGTCAAAGCGGCGCCGGTCATCTGGGATAAGGAGGTTGTAGCACATTCACCTTATGCACAGGCAATCGTAGCGAATGCAGGCATTGCCAATGCCTGTACGGGTTCACAGGGGTATGAATGCTGTAAGCAGACGGCGCAGGCAGCAGCAGAATGTTTACAGATTCCGGCGGATGCCGTACTGGTAGCATCTACCGGCGTCATCGGTATGCAGATGCCGACCGAAAAAATTGCGGAAGGCGTGAAAAAGCTGGTGCAGCAGAAGGCTGATACGATAGAAGCGGGTAGAACAGCAGCGGAAGCGATCATGACAACGGATACCATTTCCAAGCAGGCGGCCGTTTCGTTTGAAGTCGGCGGCAAGACGGTGACGCTCGGCGGTATGTGTAAAGGCTCCGGCATGATTCATCCCAATATGGGTACCATGCTCGGTTTCCTGACGACGGATGCCGCGATTTCCAAAGAACTGCTTCAGGAGGCTTTGAGCGAAAATGTAGTTGATACCTTCAATATGATATCGGTAGACGGCGATACTTCCACAAATGACACACTTGTCATTTTGGCAAACGGTATGGCGGAGAACCCTGAGATAGCATCAAAAAATGAAGATTATGACAAGTTCCGGGAAGCGCTGAACTATATCAATACAACACTGGCTAAAATGATGGCGGGAGACGGTGAGGGAGCGACGGCCCTTTTTGAAACAAAAGTCATTCATGCGAAGACGAAGGAAGATGCCCGTAAGCTGAGCAGATCTGTTATCAGTTCAAGCCTTAGCAAAGCGGCGGTATTCGGCCACGATGCGAACTGCGGGCGGTTTTTGTGCGCGCTCGGTTATTCCGGCGCAGCGTTTGACCCGGACAATATGGAAGTTTTCCTTGAAAATGGAGAAAAGAGCCTTTTAGTTTACAAGGACGGAACCGTTACGGACTATCCGGAAGAGGAAGCGACGCAGATTCTTTCCGCACCGGAGGTCAGAGTTCTCGTGGATATGAAGGCAGGCGATGCGGAAGCGACCGCGTGGGGCTGTGACCTGACTTATGATTATGTCAAGATCAATGCGGATTACCGCAGCTAAAGGCCAGGATTATCCTGGAGCGATTCTGTCAAAAGGAGAATAATTGATGCGAAAGATATTGTGTTATAAAAGGGCGTAACGGGATAGCATAAGGAATCAGCGAAATGATTCGGTAAGGAAAGCAGAAAGGCATGGAAATCAAAATGGAACAGAAAGAAATGGGTAAGATTCTGGAAAAGGCGGAGACGCTGATCGAGGCGCTTCCCTATATCCAGAAATTCAATCGAAAGATCATCGTTGTAAAATACGGCGGAAGCGCCATGAGCAACGAAGAATTACAGAAAAATGTCATCAAAGACGTTACGCTTTTGAAGCTGGTAGGTTTTAAACCAATCATCGTGCACGGCGGCGGCAAGGAAATCAGCCGTTGGGTTGGCAAGGTCGGCATGGAGGCGAGATTTGTCAACGGGCTTCGTGTGACGGATGCCGATACGATGGAAATTGCGGAGATGGTGTTGAATAAAGTCAACAAGAGCCTCGTCAGCATGGTGCAGGAACTGGGCGTAAAGGCGGTCGGCATCAGCGGCAAGGACGGCGGACTTCTGGAATGTGATAAAAAGTATTCCGACGGACAGGACATCGGTTTTGTAGGCGATATCAAAAAGGTCAATCCCAAAGTATTATATGACCTGCTGGAAAAGGATTTTCTGCCTATCGTTGCGCCAATCGGGCTGGACGAGCAGTTTCAGACTTATAATATCAACGCCGATGATGCGGCCTGTGCGATTGCAAAGGCTGTTTCGGCGGAAAAACTTGCATTTTTGACGGATATCGAGGGACTTTACCGGAACATCGAGGACAAATCCACTTTTATTTCCAGGCTGACGGCGACACAGGCCGAAGAGCTGATCGGCAGCGGCTGTATCGGCGGCGGTATGCTGCCCAAGCTGGCGAACTGCACCGATGCGATCAGAGAGGGCGTGAACAGGGTACATATTCTGGATGGCAGAATACCACACTGTCTGCTGCTTGAGATTTTCACCAATCATGGTATTGGAACGGCGATTATTGATGATAATGAAAAGTGCGAGAAGAACTTCTAAAGACGTCCCGCCATTGGACGGGACGCCAGGAAGTTCTACGATTTGCAGAGTAAATCTTTTGCAAGGCAAATCTTTCTCGCACTGAAGAATGGCAGAGCCATTCTTCTTTACGGAATAGTTACAGGTTGAGAGAAAGGCATGGTTAGTGTGAAAAATCACACTGATGTGCTGATTTTTCACACGCGAATTTGTGCCGGAGCGTCACAAATTCTATTGATGGCAGACGCAAATTTGAGATTTGCGTCGCCCCGTCGCGTAAACGCTCCGGAATGGAGAGTAATATGACGAAAATGCAGGAATATATCGATGAGGCGGAGAAAGCCCTTTTACATACTTATAACCGTTATCAGGTAGTCTTTGAAAAAGGCGACGGCGTTTATCTGTATGATATGGAAGGGAAAAAATATCTGGATTTTGTATCCGGGATTGCGGTATTTGCGCTTGGATACGGAAATCGGGAGTACAATGATGCCTTGAAGGAGCAAATCGACAAGATTATCCATACTTCCAATTATTATTATAATATACCTGCCATTGAGGCGGCGAAAAAACTGAAAAAAGCTTCCGGCATGGACCGGGTCTTTTTTACGAACAGCGGCGCGGAGGCAGTTGAAGGGGCCATTAAGGCAGCAAGAAAATATGCTTATCTCAAAGACGGGAAAACAGATCATGAGATCATTGCGATGAATCATTCTTTCCACGGCAGGACGATGGGGGCGCTTTCTGTTACCGGAAATCCGCACTACAGGGAAGCGTTTGAACCGATGATCGGCAATATCCGGTTTGCGGATTTGAACGATTTTGACAGCATCATGGCCAATGTGAATGAAAAAACGTGCGCTATTTTATTAGAAACAGTACAGGGAGAAGGCGGACTTTATCCGGCTGAAGAAGCGTTTCTCAGACAAGTAAAGAATCTGTGCGAAGAGCGGGATATCCTGCTGATTCTGGATGAAATCCAGTGCGGCATGGGACGGACCGGCTATATGTATGCGTGGCAGAAATTCGGCATTAGACCGGATATCATGACGACGGCGAAGGCGCTTGGCTGCGGCGTTCCGGTCGGCGCTTTTCTGATGACGGAGAAGATAGGGCTAAATTCCCTGAAAGCGGGCGACCATGGGACGACTTATGGCGGTAATCCACTTGCCTGTGCGGCAATCTGTAAAGTGCTCGATTTATATGAAAAAGAACATATTCTTGAGCATGTGCAGGAAGCGGGCGCTTATCTGGAAGAACAGCTGGATGCTCTCGCGGCGGAATATGAAATAGTGGAAACAAGGCGCGGCGCGGGTCTGATGCAGGGACTTGTCTGCAGAGAGCCGGTTGGAGACATCATTAACAGGGCAATGGAAAAAGGACTGATTCTCATCAATGCAGGAAGCAATATCATTCGTTTTGTTCCGGCGCTTATTATCACGAAGCGGCATATTGATGAAATGATAAGTATTTTACGGAAATGTCTGGATTGAAAAAGCATAGATAGGAGAAAAGCGTGATCATAAAAAGAAGATTTTTGACCGTTCTTCTGATAGCGTGTGTAGTCGGCGGGCTTTATGCCATAAGCAGCCGCGGGCTGACGGTAGAGCCGAAGGAGGAGACGGAAGAGATAGAAGAGCCTCTTTTCGGGCACAGGGAGACATTGTATCTGTGGTATACGGATGAGGCTTTGACGGATTATCTGAACAGCGTGGCGGTCGCCTATAACGATTTTCAGGACGAAGCCCGGGTGATTCCGGTGCATACGTCAGGCGCGGAATATCTGGAGACCATTAATCAGGCTTCGTTGCATTCGGAAGAGGTGCCGGATTTATACATTGTAGGAAACGATTCTCTGGAAAAAGCATATCTGGCCGGACTCGCATCGGAAATCAGGATACCGGAGGGTGTTCTTCCTATGTCGAATTTTTTTACGGATACGGCAATTCATGCGGCCACTTATCACGATAAGCAGATTGGCTATCCGTTTTATTTTGAGACCAGTTCTTTTTTGTATAACAAGACTTATCTGGAAGACTGGGCGTGTGCACAGATAGAGGCGGAGCTCGATGTGGCGGCGGCCGAAGCGGCTGAGGCGGAACTTGCACAGAACGGGCCGGTGGAAGAAGCCGGAGAAGAAGGAGCGGAATCAGGTGAATCCGGCAGTCCGGAGGGAACGGAAACGGCGGATGCCTCACAGACGGAGAATGCGGAAGGAACCCCGGATGCGGACGGAATCAATGAAAATGCGGTAGCAGAGCGGGTGGAAGAAGCGCTTCCAAAGACGATCGATGATATTCTGGCATTTGCGGATGTCTATGATGCGCCGGAACAGGTAGAAGCAATTTTTAAATGGGATGTATCCGATATTTTTTATAACTATTTCTTTGTCGGAAATTATATTGATGTAGGCGGCATCGCAGGGGACAGGGACGATTCCATAAATATTTACAATGAAGATGCGATCCGCTGCATGAGGGTCTATCAGGATTTGAATCAGTTCTTTTCCATCGATACCGAAGAAATCAGCTATGCGGATATTTTGCAGGATTTTATTGATGGAAAGATTGTTTACACGGTGGTGACGACGGATGCGCTGGCGAAGATAGAGGAAGCGAAAGCGAACGGGGAATTTCAGTATGAATACGGAACTTCACTGATACCGAATGTGAATGAGGAGCTTGTTTCCCGGTCGTTATCCGTGACACAGTGCATTGTTGTCAATGGATATTCCATGCATAAGGATATGGCAAATGATTTTGCAGTTTATCTGTCCTGCTATAATGCGGACAACCTGTATGACCGAACAGGGAAAATGCCGGCAAGAACAGATGTTATTTTTGATAACGAGAATGTGCAGGCATTTATTGCGGAATATGAAAAATCCGCGCCTAACCCCAAGATGATCGGAACGAGCAATTACTGGGTAGAGATGGAAATCGCTTTTGCCAGAATATGGGTAGGGAACGACGCCAATGCGGAGTTGAAATCCCTTTCTGAGAAAATCATGACACAGGTAAAGGGTGAAGAATATACGGAGGAGTATATCGACGTCCCGGAGGATGAGCCGGAAGAAGAGGAATATGTAGACGGAGAAATGGCGGAAGAAACCGAAGGAGATGCCAAGGGAACGGAATAAGCGCGCGTCTGTGATTCGGAAACGTGAAAAAATCGTGCATATTTTGACCGATACAGGGGAATGATAGTACAAGATGGTTTTGGCCGTCTTGTACTTTTTGTTAATATAAGAATGAAGAATGGAAGGGCGATCATGGTTGGATTTTTTATTGCATTATTATCCGGTGCTTTTATGAGCATTCAGGGCGTTTTTAATACACAGGTCACGAAATCGTCTACCATATGGGTAGCGAATGCGTTCGTGCAGTTCACGGCGCTGCTCGTCTGTCTGGGAGCCTGGGTCTTCACGGACCGCTCGTCTTTTGGAGCGCTGTTCAAAGTACAGCCCAAATATATGCTGCTTGGCGGTGCGATCGGTGCGTTCATTACCTATACCGTTATTAAGGCAATGGAGATGCTGGGGCCGGCCAAGTCCGTTATGCTCATTGTCATTTCACAGCTCATCGTGGCATATCTGATCGAGCTGTTCGGGCTCTTCGGTGTGGAAAAGCAGCCTCTGGAAATCCGGAAGCTGGCAGGCATGGGAATTGCAATTCTCGGAATTATTATTTTTAAGTGGACATAGGACTGAATTTATTTTACAATAAAATAAGTGCATAGCGGGGACTTCCTGAGCTTTTCCGGCAGGGCCGGAGAAGCGGAAAGGAAACTATGCGTACATCTATTATTAATCAATTAACAAGGGGAATCTTTTTTCTTTTTCTGGTTCTGATGCTGACCGCCTGTACGAGCAGAGAGGATATCGTGCTGGAACTTGACGGTCATGAGAGCGGAACGGAAAGCGCGGTGGATGCAGACAGGGATTTGGACGTGGAAACCGGAACGGAGACGGCGCCATCGGGCAGTAGTGCCGGGGAGCCGGAGACAGGAACGAAAGCGGAGAACAGCATGACGGTACAGGATGCCGTTATACCGCCTGATATCTATGTACATATTTGCGGTGCGGTAGAAAATCCGGGTGTCTATCTACTGGCGGCGGGCAGCAGAGTTTATGAAGGCGTTGCGGCGGCCGGAGGTTTCCGGGAAGACGCCTGCGAGGATTTTATCAATCAGGCCGGTATTTTACAGGACGGTCAGCGGCTTGTCATACCGACGGTGGAAGAGGCGGAGGCGGCGAAAGCGGACGGCTCTTATCAGGCACTATGGCAGGAAGACACACCGAATACGGGGGTACAGGAGCCGGGAGCGGCCGGTATGGCGGATAATTCGTCCGGCAGTATGAACGGACTCGTGAATATCAATACTGCAGAGGAGAAAGAGCTGAGCGCAATTCCCGGCATCGGTGCGGGTAAAGCGGCGGCGATCATACAGTACCGGCAGGAGAACGGAAACTTTGCATCCATTGAAGATATTATGAAGGTGAGCGGTATCAAAGAAGGGACTTTTGAGAAAATAAAGGATAAGATCACCGTAAAATAAACGGAATGACGCGGAATGCGTAAGAATGAGGGGTTGCTATGAGTAAAAGAGTATTGGTCGTGGACGATGAGAAATTAATAGTAAAAGGAATCCGTTTCAGCTTAGAGCAGGATGGCATGGAAGTGGATTGTGCATATGACGGGGAAGAGGCGTTGGAATTAGCGAAAAGCAATGCGTATGATATGATTCTTTTGGATGTCATGCTGCCTAAGATGACGGGTTTTGAGGTATGCCAGCAGATTCGGGACTTCTCCAATACGCCTATCGTGATGCTGACCGCCAAAGGCGAGGATATGGATAAAATCCTCGGACTGGAGTATGGCGCGGACGATTATATTACCAAACCCTTCAACATTCTGGAGGTAAAGGCGAGGATCAAGGCGATCATGCGAAGGACCGGGAGAAAGAATGAAGAGAAGGATGCGCAGCGGATTATCGAGAACCGTGATATGCGTTTGGACTGCGACGGCAGAAGGGTCTATATCAAGAATCGGGAAGTCAATCTGACCGCAAAAGAATTTGAAGTACTGGAGTTGTTAATGAAAAATCCGAATAAAGTCTACAGCAGAGAGAATCTTCTGAAAATCATATGGGGCAGCGATTATCCGGGAGATGTGCGGACGGTAGACGTACATATCCGCCGTTTAAGAGAAAAAATCGAAACGACACCGAGCGAACCGGTGTATGTGCATACAAAATGGGGAGTAGGTTATTACTTTGCATAAATGGAATTTTAGAAAATTAAAAATTCTGCGCAGCCTGAAAGTGCGTCTGTTCCTCATTCTGTTCATTGTCGGATTAATACCCTGTATTTTCATGCGGTATGCAATTCTGGAAAACTACGAACATCGTGCGGTGAGTGTCCGGACGTCCGATGTGCAGGCGCAGCTTCGGATTCTGGCAAATCATCTGATCGCTTACCGTTATCTGCAGGACACTTCTTCAGAGGTGATCAATGCGGAGTTGAATCAGCTCTCTAATCTGTATGACGGACGTGTTCTGATCATCAACAGCAGTCTGAAAGTCGTAAAAGATACTTACGGAATCAGCGAAGGGAAAACAATTGTTTCCGAAGAAGTCATCCGTTGCATGAAAGGTGAGAATACGAGCCAGTACGATTCCGAAAACGGTTATATTGAAATGACGATACCGATCACGGAAACGATGGTAATGGATATGACCGGGGAAGAACCCAAAAAATTTGATATTGTCAGCGGCGTCATGCTGACCAGTGTTTCGACGGATAATATTACCGTTACGATGGATATTCTGAGCCGTCAGGCGCTCGTGGTAGAAGTGATCGTTATCATCGCAATCTTTCTGGTGTCGTTTGTTCTGTCCCAGCTTCTGATACGTCCTTTTGAAAAGATAACGGATGCTTTAAGTCAGGTCAAGGAAGGATATAAGAGCGACCCCATTTCCGTCCCGGATTATCTGGAAACGGAACATATCGGCGATGCTTTTAATCAGGTGCTCAGCCGTATGAAAGTGCTGGACGATTCCAGACAGGAATTTGTATCCAACGTTTCCCATGAACTGAAAACACCGATCACATCCATCAAGGTGCTGGCGGATTCTCTGCGGGGGCAGGAAGATGTTCCGGTGGAACTGTATCGGGAGTTCATGGAGGATATTGCGACCGAAATCGACAGGGAAAATAAGATCATCAACGACCTGCTCGCTCTTGTCAAAATGGACGGGGCGGCTTCCACGCTGAATATTTCCCAGGTCGATATCAATCTGCTGGTAGAACTGATTATGAGAAGGCTTCGGCCCATCGCGATTAAGCGGGATATCGAACTCGTTTATGAAAGCATCAGACCGGTCATGGCGGCTGTGGATGAAGTGAAAATAACACAAGTTATTACAAATTTGATAGAGAATGCCATCAAATATAATAAGGAGCATGGATGGGTCAAGGTGACTGTGGACGCGGATCACCAGTTTTTTACCGTGGAAGTGGCGGATTCCGGAATCGGTATTCCGGCAGATTCCGTCGAGCATATTTATGAACGTTTTTATCGGGTAGATAAATCTCATTCCAGAGAAATCGAAGGGACAGGCCTTGGTCTGTCGATTACGAGAAGCGCTATTTTGATGCACCGGGGAACGATTAAAGTAGTCAGTGAGGAAGGGGAGGGAACGACCTTTACGGTAAAGATTCCGTTGACCTACATTGCGGTTTCGTGAGAAAGGGAATGGCATATGAAATTGCTTTTTAAAAATCGGAAAAAAGGATTGTTCCCATTGCTGTTTCTTGTTTTGTCAGTCTGTATAACGGCGTGTGGAAGCGGTTCAGAGATGGAGAATGGAAAGTCCTATAATATATATTATGTAAACAATGAGGAAACGTGTATTTTTTCCAATCCCTATCAGACGCAGACGGAGAACAGTCAGAGCCTGTTGGATGAGCTGATCGGACAGCTTGCGGCAAGACCGAACAAAATGGAGTATAAGGCGCCGTTAGCAGAGGGGTTTGAACTGCTTGGCTATTCGTGGGATGGCGAAACGCTTACGGTTAATTTCGATGAGCATTACAAAGAGATGGACAATATCAAAGAAGTGCTCGTGCGCGCCGCAATCGTCAGGACCCTGTCTCAGGTACCCGATATAAAATACATTGCCTTTACCATCCTGAACGAGCCGTTGGTGGACAGAAGTAATGTCGCCATCGGCACAATGTCTGCGGATACCTTTATCGATAATGCGGGAAATGAAATCAATACTTATGAAAAAGTCAATCTCCGCCTGTATTTTGCCAATGAAAACGGTGACAGACTGGTGGAGGAGAACCAGCGGAATGTTATCTATAACAGCAATATTTCGATGGAAAAGCTTGTGGTGGAGAAACTGATCGAAGGGCCGACGACCGGGAACAGCTATCCGACGATCAATCCGTCCACGAAGTTATTGAGCGTTACCGTTATCGATAGAATATGTTATGTTAACTTTGATGAAGCTTTCTTGAGCCAGCCCTACAGCGTGACATCCGATGTTACGATATATTCCATTACCAATTCGCTGATAGAGCTGCCCAATATCAATAAAGTCCAGATTTCCATCAACGGCGATACTTCCGTTTACTATAAGGAGAGCATCAGTCTGGCGAATATGTTTGAACGGAATCTGGATTTGGTCACAAGTGCCGCATCCGCGGCAGAATGAGAGGTGTCATGAGAAGACCCGTATGTCTTATCGGTCTTGCATTTGTCCTGCTCATCCGGTTGTATCTGTATCTCCATCCGCTGCCTGCGGCGGAGTTGGAGGACGTCAACAAGAGCGGCATCATTTTGACAGGCCAGGTCGATAAGAAAGAATATCGCATTTCTAATGATCAGGAAATCCTGATTTTTTATCTAAAAGAAGTTCAGGTGGTTCAGCCACAGACAATCCCTTCGGAAATAAAAAATGTAATCTGCTATGCAGAGGACGGACAGGAACCCAGGATGGGAAGTTATGTCCGGGTACAGGGAAAACTGTATGCTTTCGATGGAGCGACGAATCCGGGAGAATTTGACGCAAGGCGTTATTATCAGATTCTGGACATTCAGGCGAGGATACGGAATACCGTTATCGTGGAAGAAACCGCATCCTACGACCGGTTCCGTGAAGGACTTTATCGACTCAGGACATACCTGTCCGCTTTGCTGGATGTCTGCTTTGAGGAAAAGGATGCTTCGATCATGAAAGCAATCCTGTTGGGGGAAAAAGGCGGGCTGGATGAAGAGACGAAAAAGTTATATCAGCTCAGCGGAATTATCCATATCCTTTCTATCAGCGGATTGCACATTTCCATTATCGGCATGGGTCTTTATAAGATGCTGCATAAAGTCAGGTGTCCTGGAATAATAAATGTTATTTTATCAATTTCGTTGATGTACTGCTATGGTGTTATGACAGGAATGAGCATTTCCGCATACCGGGCTATTATGATGTTCGGTATTCATATTGCGGCGGGATTGTTTGGCCGTACCTACGATATGCTGACGGCAATGGCGATTGCGGCCATATCGGTTCTGCTCCGGCAGCCTCTTTATTTATACCACAGCGGTTTTCTTTTTTCGTTCGGAGCCATTCTGGCGATTGGGATTTTCCTTCCGGTAATAGAAGAGAACAGCCCGAAAGGCTTACATTTTTTCGGCAGTAAGTCTTTCGACGGCAAGCTTGCTCATAGCTGCAAACTTGCAGGTTGTATACATGGCGCAGTCTCACAGACTGGAAAACTGATGTCAACCAGTCTTGCAGTTTCTATCGTTACCTTGCCGGTATATCTGTGTTTCTATTATGAATATCCGTTGTACTCCCTGTTTTTGAACGTATTGCTGCTTCCGGGCATGGGCCTTATCCTGTCGGATGGGATGTTCAGTCTTGTGACGGCGATGTATGCTCTGCCTTTGGGAAGGTATGCGGCGGCGCCGGCGCATTTTCTGCTCGCCTTTTACGAGTTCTGCTGCAATCTGACACTCCGAATGCCGGAGAGCAGGAACATTCTGGGCAGGCCGGAGAACTGGCAGATAGTTCTCTATGTACTGATTCTGTGCATAGCCGTCCGGTACAGCCATAAATGGAGCAGGCTGTTGTTCTGGCAATGGATTCTGCTCGCCCTTCTGTGCATTACCGTGCGGTACCGGAGCGGACTGCAGATCACATTTCTGGATGTTGGGCAGGGAGACTGCATCTATCTTGCCGATGAAAAGGGCGCCCATTATCTGATTGACGGCGGCAGTTCCAGCAAGAGCGATGTAGGGACCTATCAGATTCTTCCTTTTTTAAAAGAAGAAGGAGCGGATGCGCTGGATGCGGTATTCGTGACGCATATGGACATCGACCACTATAACGGGCTTTTGATGCTGGTAGAAGAGATGGTGCAGAACGGCGTTATGATAGAAAATCTGATTCTGCCCGATATCGGCGCGGGAAGTCGTGGAGAAGCGTATGCAGAGCTGGAAGCGCTGGCGCTTCAGCGGGGGATTTCGGTACACTATATCCACAGGGGGGAAACGTTGTGCCGCGGGAGCATTAAGTTTACCTGCCTGCATCCGGAAAAAGGGGCAGAGCAGGAAAGCAATGAGGCTTCCGTTGTGCTCTATCTGGAATATGGCGCATTTTCAGCCCTTTTTACCGGAGACTTGGAAGGAAGCGGCGAGGAGGCGGTCAGACAGCAGTTGGAAAGCCTCATGCCGGCGGGAGGCGGTATCACCGTACTGAAAGTGGCCCATCACGGTTCCAGAAATTCTACGAACGAAGCGTTTCTGGAAACCGTGTCCCCGAAGCTTGCGCTCATCTCCGCCGGGAAGAATAACCGGTACGGGCATCCGCACGAAGAATTGATGACCAGACTGGAACAGGCGGGCTGTCATATCTATCAGACAAAAGAGAGCGGCGCGGTGACGATACGCGTGACGCAGGGCGGAAAGCGCGTGCGGGTGAGGGCGTTTTTGGAGGAGTGAAAAAGGATGAGGAGAACAAATGTGATAGAAAGAGATGTGGAAATTATTGGTGAAGAAAATAGAGGGAAAATAGTCATTATCAGGAATATCTTGTTTAAGGGGCGTAGAAATATCGCGTGGTGTGAAGTGGAAAGATATTTGAAAGACTTTGTTGGAGAAAACTATGATATTTCGGAATGCGGAGATAAAATTTTTATCAGTTCTGACTTCCCTGATGAATTTGCCAAGTCGAATTATACGAAAAAGCTAAAAGGGACACTGGCAAAAGCAAAAGCGAATGCGGCGCAGGGAGTACCGGAATTGGTCGAGGTCGCCACAGAAAAACGATACAAGGATAATTTAAAAGAAAAACATAGTCTTCATGCGAAATATGGCTGGTATCGGTATAATACAAGGTTTGCATTACCGGTTTATGATGAAGATCAGAAGTTGGAAGAATTTAATATATTTCAGGCTGTTCTGCTAATACGACATGCGCATGACGGGAAACGATATCTGTACGATATTGTAAATATAAAAAAAGAAACAAGTAAGCCGTCTGGGCTATAAAGCCGTACGGTAAGAAACTCGCTTCCTTTGTCTGTTATTTTACAATAATCGTAGAGAAGTGTCAACAAATATTTGACGATTATCTCATCTTCCGGTAAAATGAGGTATCATAACATACGAAAAGGAAGAATGCAGAAATGAGAAACCTTCCAATCTGATTCAGGAACAGCAGAAGAACGGTAATATTGTCCATGTTTGCGGTATGTGGCATCCTATGTTTTCAGAGCAGGTGCCGGAAGCATGGCATCTTTTGTGATACCTGAATGAGAAAGGAAGGTTTTATGATGTCCAAAAAGAATTGTTATCTGATGTATGCCATTGCCTGTCTGCAGGGAATGGTATTTTACGGACCGATTGCGACGTTATACCGGCAGGCACAGGGGGTATCCGTCTTTGAGATAACCCTGATCGAGAGTATTTCGCTCGCGTTGTGCCTTTTACTGGAGCTTCCGTGGGGGATTGTGGCTGACCGTATCGGTTATAAGCGTACGATGGCCGCCTGCTGTCTGCTTTATTTTATTTCCAAGATCATTTTCTGGAGAGCGGACGGTTTCCCGGCTTTTCTGCTGGAGCGAATACTGCTCAGCGTTGTGATAGCGGGGCTTTCCGGTGTGGATACGAGCATTTTGTATTTGTCGACGCCAAAAGAGGACAGCCAGAAGGTTTTCGGGATTTATGACGGATTATCGACGGCAGGACTGCTCATGGCAGCATTTATCTATTCTGTGGCAGTCAGGGAAAATTACAGGCTGGCAGGATTTCTGACGGTCATAAGCTATGGTCTTGCAGCAGCGCTTTCCCTCTTTTTAACGGAAGTCAAAGAGGAAGGAAAAGAGCGGATGAGCGGAAAGGCGTTCTGCGGCAGCTTACGGCAGACGCTTACAGATAAGAGACTGCTGCTGCTCCTTCTTGGAATCGCGTTCTTTCATGAAACACACCAGACAGTCACGGTGTTTTTGAACCAGCTTCTCTATGTCCGTGCGGGTATACCGGATGCGCTCATCGGATATCTTTATATTGTTGTTACCGTCGTTGGAATGAGCGGCATTTTTTCGGCGGCAGTAACGAAAAAAATCGGAAGATCTGTTCTGATAAGAGCCTGTTATCTGACAGCGGCGGCGGTCTGCCTGCTTCTTGCATTTACAAGGAACGGCTGGGGAGCGGCGTTTGGTATCATGGCGCTCCGGCTGGCGTTCAGTTTGTTCACGCCCTTGCAGACACAGCTGCAGAATGAGCGGATCATTGCAGCGGAGCGGGCAACGGCGCTGAGCATCCATGCAGTCATCATAGACAGCGTGGGCGTGGGAACCAATCTGATTTATGGAGCGTTAGCGGAGAAAAGCCTGACGGCGGCGCTTGCCTGTGGTGCGGCGCTGTGTGTTATGGGACTCACGTTCATGGAGATGGGTGAGAAGAACTTCTACGGTTCGCATGGCGAGCCTTCTTCATAGATTGTTCGTGCCGCCTGTGACGGCATGTAGGGAATCACGGAGAGATTTTTTACGGGCGGCTTGAAAGACAGAGAGAAAGGCGTGGTTATTTTTATGTACAGGATTTTACTGGTGGAAGATGACCCTGTGATCTTTACACAGGTCAGCGGTCATTTGACGAAGTGGGGTTATGAAGTGCGGGGCGTTTCCGATTTCGGCGATGTCCTTTCGGATGTGGCAGGCTTTGAACCGCATCTTGTGCTGATGGACATCGGTCTGCCTTTTTACAATGGCTATTACTGGTGCGGGGAAATCAGGAAAGTTTCGAAAGTGCCGATTCTTTTTTTATCTTCCGCTTCCGATAATATGAATATTATCATGGCGGTCAATATGGGCGGGGATGATTTTATTGCAAAGCCTTTTGATTTGGAAGTGCTTGCCGCCAAGATTCAGGCGGTTCTGCGAAGGGCGTATTCTTTTCAGGAATCCTCTTCGCTTTTGGAATACGGCGGTGTTATTTTGAATATGACGGATATGTCATTTTTGTATAAAGGCGAGAAACGGGAATTGTCCAAAAATGAATTCCGCATCCTGCAGATTCTTTTTGAAAATGCGGGGAATGCCGTGACGCGGGAAGATATCATGCGGCGTTTGTGGGATGACGAATGTTTTGTGGATGACAATACGCTGACCGTCAACGTGAACCGCCTTCGGAAAGTGCTGGAAGGGGCGGGGCTGCGGGATTTTATCCTGACGAAAAAGGGCGTCGGTTATCAGCTGAACAGGGGATAGGCGGCTGCACATGAAATGCGTGTGGATGAAAACGGACGGAAGAAAGGACGTGCTCGGAAAATGAAACAGCAGGAAAGGATTATTTTCGGTTCTTATTTAAAAGAGCATATCAGAGCGGTCATCCTGTACGGGCTTTCCGTACTGCTCCTTTTGGGGATGGCTGAACTCTACAGGTACGACGGTGCGGTCAAAAATATGTCCTATGCGGTGTTTCTGCTCATTTTTTTCGGTGTGCTGTATGGCATATGGGATTATATCCGGTACCGCAGGAAATGTATCATGCTGTATCGCGCCATCGACAGAAGCGGGGAGCGGAGCGCCTGTCTGCCGGAAGGAAATTCTTATATAGACGAATTGTACAGGCAGATGCTGGAGGCTGTCGAATCGGAAGAGCGCAGCTTTCAGACGGAATACGATGAAAAGAAAAGGGATATGACGGACTACTACACGATGTGGACGCACCAGATCAAGACGCCCATCGCAGCGATGCGGCTTTTACTGCAGGGAGAAAAGCAGCCGCTGGAAGAACTTTTTAAAATCGAGCAGTATGCAGAGATGGCCCTGCATTATGCCAGACTCGACAGTATTTCGTCCGACCTGCTTTTTCAGACGCAGGATGTTTATGCAGTAATAAAACAGGCGGTCAAAAAGTATTCGATTCTGTTCATCGGAAGCGGGCTTTCTTTTACGATGGAAGAATTTTCCATGCGTGCGGTCACGGACGAGAAGTGGCTTTCTTTTGTGTTCGAGCAGATTCTGTCCAATGCGTTAAAGTATACGCATGAGGGTGGGATTCGAATCTACGGGCTTGATGAAAACGGAGAAAAGACGCAGGCGGAGGCTTCCTTTGTCGTCTTCGAGGACAGTGGAATCGGTATCCGGGCGGAGGACCTGCCACGGATTTTCGAACGTGGATTTACCGGCCATAATGGGCGTCTGGATAAAAAGTCCACCGGCATCGGCCTCTATCTGTGCAGGCAGATTCTGGACAGGCTTTCCCATACCATCCGGGTAGAATCGCGTATGGGAGAGGGCACAAGGGTCATTATCAAAGTGTGAAGAGAAGTTCTAAAACTCACGCCAATGGGCGTTTCGCTAAGAACTTCTACGGTCCGCAGGGCGGACCTTCTTCACACAAAGGAATCGCTGATGCGATTCTTTCAGGATTATGTTCTGAGAATGCTCTTGTCAGGGCATTCTGCATAGAGAGTTGTGCTGATTACGCCGGATGTCCGGTGATGTGACAGGAATGTAAGTTTGGAGAAGGAAATGTAAGCCGAATCGATGGCTGCGCATTTCCTTTTGCTTTATGATGAGTGATAAGAAGTGCGTTGGGTTTGCGCGATTATGGTACAGACTTGGAAAAGGAGAGAAGATCATGGCAATCTTGGAAGTAAAAAATCTGAAAAAAGTATACACGACCCGCTTTGGCTCGGTAAAAGTGCAGGCGCTAAGCGATGTGAATTTTTCGGTGGAAGAAGGCGAATATGTGGCGATCATGGGAGAGTCCGGTTCCGGAAAGACGACGCTGTTAAATATTCTCGCTTCTCTGGATAAGGCGACGAGCGGCCAGGTGCTTCTGCGGGGACGGAATGTTACGGAGATAAAGAATAAGGAACTCTGTGCTTTTCGGCGGGAACATCTTGGTTTCGTTTTTCAGGAATTTAATCTGCTGGATACGCTTTCTTTAAAAGACAACATCTTTCTGCCGATGGTGCTTTCGGGAGAGGACTACGGAAAGATGGAAGAGCGGCTTGCGCCTCTCGCCAGACGGCTGTCCATCGACGATGTGCTGGAAAAATATCCCTATGAGGTATCGGGCGGACAGAAACAGCGTGCGGCGGCCTGCAGGGCCATGATCACGGAGCCGGACATCATTCTGGCGGATGAGCCGACCGGGGCATTGGATTCCAGAGCGTCCGGGAAACTGTTAAAGCTGTTCGATGAAGTCAACGCGGAAGGTCAGACAATCCTGATGGTAACGCACAGCATTCAGGCGGCGAGTTATGCAGGCCGGGTCCTGTTTATCAAAGACGGCTGCGTTTATCATCAGATTTATCGGGGAAATCAGAGCAAGGATGCGATGTATAAAATGATTTCGGACGCGCTCACGGTGCTGCAGAGCGAGGGGAGTCAGAGCTCCGGCAGCAATCTGGTGGAACGGCAAATTTGCAGCGCAGGCTGAGAGAGGCAGGGTTATTGATATGAAAAAATGGAAATTGCTGCCGCATATGGCGGTGAAGGGAATCGTGGCGAACGGAATTGTTTATTATCCTTATATAGCAGCTGTTATTTTTGCTGTTTTTACGCATTTCGTGTTTTCGTCCATTCTGCAGAACGATTTGATGGAAATCCTGCCCTATAAGGCATACGCGTGGATCATTCTGGAAATCGGAAAAGGGCTTTTGGAATGGATTCTGTTCTTTTTTCTGCTTTATGCGAACAGTTTTGTAATAAAAAGGCGGAAAAAGGAAATCGGCCTGTATACATTGCTTGGCCTGGAAAAAAAGCATATCGGCATGATGCTGTTTCTGGAAAGCTGCATCGTCTATGCAATAACGATGGCGGGCGGTATTCTTCTGGGCGTGGTGCTCTCCAAGCTTTTGTTCCTGTTATTGCTCAGACTGAGCAATGTGCCGCTTGACGTGGATTTTGTCTTTAAAATGAAGGCGTTCATGGAGACGCTTATCTATTTTGGCATTGTTTTCCTGCTTCTTTTCCTCAGTCAGCTGTGGGAAGTCGGCAAATCCCGCCCGGCGGAACTGATGAGCGGGAGCAGGAAGGGGGAAAAGGAGCCGCGTCTGCTCGTTTTATGGTCTGTCATCGGTACGGCGGCGCTTATTTTCGGGTATCGCGCGTCAATCGGCGCACAGGCGGATTCCATGATCCTGATAAATTTTGCATTGGCGGTTTTGCTGGTGGTCATCGGAACCTATCTTCTTTTTACATCGGGGAGCGTGTTTTTCCTGAAACTGCTCCGCCGGAATAAAAAGCTGTATTATAAAGCAAAGAATTTTATTACAATTTCCGGCATGTATTACCGGATGAAAAAGAGTGCGGCGGGACTCGTCAATATCTGTATTTTTTCCACGATGGTGATCATCACGCTCATTTGTACCGTATCTGCCTGGCTTGGACTGGACGGCGTGACGCATTATATCTGTCCGTATGATCTGGAGATTGAGCTGGATGAGGGAAAAATGACGGCGGAGCAGTTTCGGATGAAGTTGGAAGAACTTACGGAAAAATACGGCCTGACGGTGCAGCGTGCCGACGTATTTGATGCTATTTCCTTATCCTGTTCCCGGGATGGCAGCAGTTTTGAACGGAAAAAGGAAGAGGATGAGAAAAACTGCGATGTCATTATCATGACCCTTGCAGACTATGAAGAATTGAGCGGTGAAAAGGAAATCCTGACCGGGCAGGAAGTGTTAATACATGCGGAAGGCGCGGACTATGGCGAAGAGACGTTTACCTTTATGGGAATTGACGGAACCGTCAAAAGGGAAGTGTCGGAACTTTTCCCTTATCCGAAGGCAGAGGAGAACCGAAACGGAAGATATATCATCATCGCGCGCGATGATGCGGCAAGGGATGCTTACGTCAGAGCGTGGGCGGAGGTGAACGGTGTGGAGGACATGGAGGCCTTTTTACAGAGCGGAAGGCGCATAGCCGGGATTGTCCTGGAGGGGGAAGATGCGGCCAAAACATCTTATATAGAAGAACTTTCCGAATGGGGATGGATGCAGGATGGCATCCGCAATGAGAAGAACGGTCTGGAACAAAGAGGAGAACTCTGCTCCATGTATGGCGGGCTCCTGTTCATCGGCGTTATATTCGGAACCGATTTTTTCCTGTGCCTGCTCATCATTATGTACTATAAACAGATTTCGGAAGGCTACGAGGATATGCAGAGTTATGCGATCATGCAGAAAGTGGGCATGAGCGGGGATGAAATCAGGAGTACCGTTCACAAACAGATTCTTTTCGTGTTCGGCCTGCCTCTGGCCGGGGCGCTCGTCCATACCCTGGCCGGAATGTTCATGGTAAAGCAGTTGATGGTCATGATCGGATTTTTCGATACCGGCCTCATGATAGAATGTGCTGTCGGCGTTTCCGTGGTGTTTATGCTGATTTATGTCATCAGTTACTGGAGAACGGCCAGAACGTATTATCGGATTGTGAACCGCACGGCGGCGTGAGGAAACTGGGGGAGAAGAATTGTCATTTTCAGGGCATTCTTCTCTCTTTGGTTTCGAGTTCTTCCACTTTAGCAAGAAGTTTCTGAATGGTAGAATCCTGTTTGGCGATACGCGAATCCTTTTCAGCGATACATACTTCCTGTTCCCTGATGATTTTCTTATAAGTCCGTATTTCCCGGTAATATTCTTCCCTGTCCAGACATCGTTTCCGAATATCTTCTTCCGCGCCGAGCCGGAACATCGTATTGGAAGCTTCGGCGATATCGTTGTTGTCAGAAGCAAGCATATGAATCTCCTCCCACGTTGTGGCCTTGAACAATCTGGCCCAGTAGTCAACCTGATATTTCTTATCTTCTTCGGTCGCTAAATCAATTCGAGATAAGTTTACCACACTCAGGGCGAAGTTGTCATTATAAATATCATGATTTTTTACATTAATCAGTTTATAGGTTGCATAAAATTCCGGCGATTCTTCGAAAAGGGTATAGTCGAGAAAGCCGATGTGGATTACCGGCTGTATATCCATATATTCCTGTCCGTGGCCGAGCTGGTCATAAGAGCGGCAGAGGTAGATGAGGGAACGGTTTGGCCAGTCCATTCTATCGTCTACCTGCATTTCCAGATTGATCAGGGTATGATTATTGAGGCGGACATTGATATCCAGCCTGAATTCCTTATCGGTGATGGATTCTCCAAGAATGATCGGGTTCGTGATTTCGGCGGAGATGACTTCTGCTTCCGAAAGATGCAGAAGAGAGCAGATAAGGCTGCGTAAGACTTTGTTGTTTTCCTGTAAAACAGCGCGGAACATATAGTCGTTGGCCATGTTGAAACGGACGGGGCCGCTGGCCGTTTGTGCAGAGTGGACGGATTTGTTTTGATTCATAGATGTGTCTCCTTTGTGAAATAGAATTGTAGCATATGGGGCATGACAGAACAGGATGCCCAAAAATAAAAGTAAGTTCTTTATAACATAAATCGGGAAAGAATACAAATCTATTTGTATTCTAAGGATATAGAAAAAATAATGACGAAATATCGTACATGAAAAGAAAAAATCATGATGTAGAAGAAAAATGGAATATCTTTGTGAGCAGAGTACCAGATATGGTATTGTGCAATTTTATAAAAAATCTCAAAATTCCCGCACATTTCCCGTGTCAAATCCGTTATATCTAGTGTGAGAAGTACTTCTAGAGCTCACAGCAAAGGCTGTTTCGCTAAGAAGTACTAAGTCTCACACCGAAGAATGCCTAAAATACGGGCATTCTTCATCACAGACAGAAAACAAATCCCTGCGAAAGGAGGTCTCCAAGGTGGCAGTCAATATCGAAGAAGAATACGACAAAATCTACCGCTACTGCTATTTTCGGCTGCGTGAGAGGGAATTATCCGAGGATATCACGCAGGAGACCTTTCTGCGCTATTTTGCGTCCTATCACCACACGGATTCCCTGTCCATGCTGAAATGTCTCTATACGATCGCGCGAAACCTCTGTGTTGATGAATACCGCAGGGCCGGGAAAAAGGAAACGGGACATTCGGGCGGACAGCCTCTTGCGGTGTCTGCGGAAGAGCAGGTGCTCACAAGCCTTGCGGTGCGGACGGCTTTGTCGAGGATGGAGGCGGAGGAACAGGAACTTTTGCTGTTACGGTATGTGAATGAAACGCCGCTTGCGGTAATTGGGCAGATTTACGGCATTTCCCGATTTGCCGTCTATCGGAAACTGCTTGCCGTGAAGGGGAAATTCGAGGAAGAACTGCGAAAGGAGGGAGAATTTTGAAGAAAAAGGAATGGAAAAAAGAACTGCGGCAGGTGTTCGAGCCGCCTGCACCCATGCGGAAAAAAGAATTTATCAGGGAACTGGAAAGACCTGGAATCGGATTTTGCGGGTTTCTCATGATACAGGCCGGCTATATACGCAAATGGGTCTGGTTTGCCTCGGCGTTCGTGTTTTTCTCATCGCTTGTCGGTGCGGCAGTTTTTTCGGCGGATATGCTCTGGTGGGTTTCCGCATGGATGCCGCTGCTCGCCCTGACCATCGTTGCCGAAAGCGGGCGTTCCGAAAACTATGAAATGGCGGAAATGGAAATGGCGACCCGCTTTTCGTTAAAAAGCGTTCTTCTGGCCAGATTGGGGATTCTTGGCGTGGAAAATCTGCTGCTCTTGTGTCTGCTCCTGCCCGTCGGGCTTTGCAATAATCTGTTTGGGCCGATACAGGCCGGGCTGTATATGCTGACGCCCTTTTTGCTGACTGCTTTTCTCGGTCTTTTCATCTTGCGCCGATTCAGGGGGCGGGAAGCTTTTTATCTGTGTGCAGGAATAACATTCGTTATTTCATTGATGGTCATTTTTCTGCATGACAATATGCCGCGGCTGTACGGGGAAGAGCGGTTGCTTTGGTGGGCCGTCGCGGCTGCCATGTTCGGCTTCGGAACCGTGAAACAGTATTACCAGTTTATCAACAGAATGGAGGACTTCATATGGAACTTGTCATAGACCGGTTATCAAAACAATATAAGAACCGCATTGTGGTGGACCGGGTCTCGGTAACGCTTGGAAAAGGCGTATACGGGCTGCTCGGAGAAAACGGCGCAGGCAAAACGACGCTGATGCGGATGGTCTGCGGTATTTTACGGCCGAGCGGCGGAACGGTCGCGCTCGACGGCATGGACGTGGGAGAAGAGTCTTATCGGGCGGTCCTGGGATATCTGCCGCAGGATTTCGGGTATTATCCGGAATTTGACGCAGCAGATTTTCTACTGTATATGGCCGCCTTAAAAGGGCTTCCGAGAGCATCTGCCAGAGTAAAGGTAAAAGAACTGCTGGAACTCGTAGCTTTGCAGGATGTAAAACACAAAAAGATCAAAACTTTTTCAGGTGGAATGAAACAGCGGCTCGGCATTGCGCAGGCGCTTCTAAATGAACCGAAATTACTGGTTCTGGACGAACCGACGGCCGGACTTGACCCGAAAGAGCGCGTCCGTTTCCGTAATCTGATCGAAAGCCTGGGAAAAGAAAATATTGTTCTGTTATCCACGCATATCGTTTCGGATATTGAACATATTGCGGACAAAGTTCTGATCATGAAAAACGGGCAGATGGTCTATCAGGGGGAATGGGACCATGACAAAGGAGATTTGGAAGAATTTTATCTGAACCGGTTCGGAGATGAAAAAGGGATATCCGCTGGTTGAGAGAAAAGCGTTTTCAACGATTGAATCTGAGTGTCTGCCGAAGCAGACAGATGGGAGTAAAAATGAAACAATTCGGAATACTTTATCGATATGAACTGAAAAAAATCATCAAAAAGAAACTGCTGTGGGTCACGTTTTTTATCTGTATGGCGATTACGGCAGTTTCGGTGTTGTCGAATCTGATGGGAAACTATTATGTAGACGGGGAAATCGTCGATACCCATTACCATATGTTCCTCGTTGACAGCGCTTACAGCAGAAATCTGTCGGGCCGGAAAATCGATCAGGAACTGCTCGAAGAAATGACACAAGCTTATGGAAAAATCCCGCAGGCGGCGGGCAGGTATACGCTGACCAGGGAATACCAGACCTATGCCCGGCCGTACAGTCCCGTTTTTAACACGGTCAGATGGTGGAGCGGTATGGAGACGGAAGAGCTTATGGACTGGAAGGCGGATGAGGGGGAGCTTTATGCTTTAAAAGCGGCCGCGTGCAAAGAATATTATGAGTGGCTTTTTCTGACGGACAGGGAGAAGGCGTTCTGGGCGGAAAAAGAAACGCAGGCGGATAAGCCGGTCACTTATATGTACCATGAAGGATATGCGGACCTGATGAGAAAGGTAAAAGTTGTCGGTATGCTGATGCTTTTTTTAACGGCAGTCTGCCTTTCCGGGGTTTTTCCGGAAGAACACATGCGCAGGACGGACCAGTTGATGTTGTCCAGCATATTTGGAAAAAAAGATGTGTACTGGGCTAAAATTCTGGCGGGAATCAGCGTATCCGTTGCCGCTTCTGCGTTGATGACGGTTCTGGCTGCGGGCCTTTCGCTCGGCATTTACGGGAGCGAAGGCTTTGGAGCGGCGTTTCAGCTGTATCCGAGCAACAATTTGTATTCGTATCCTATAACAATGGGGCAGGCGTGCCTGATCGCTTATGGAATGCTGTTCATAACAGCCATATTGTCCAGTTTGTTCGTCATGGTCCTGTCGGAACTGCTGCACAGCAGTATAGCAGCGCTGTCGGTTTCCACAGGCATTATTGTAGCGGGAATGATATGCAACGTACCGGCGCAGTACCGTGTTCTGGCGCAGATATGGAACTGGATGCCTATGACGGTCCTGCATTCCTGGAATATCTTTGATCTGCGTCTGCTTACGGTATTTGGACATCATTTCCTGGCATGGCAGGTTCTGCCGGTCATTTATATTTTGTGCAGTATCGGACTGGCCGTTGCGGGGAAGTATTTTTATAAGGAGTATCAGGTGTCGGGGCGTTGAATTTGGAGAAGCAGCGCAGAAAAGGCGGGAGCCGGACGGCATATAGTTCCTGCGGAGGCCCTTGAGAAATGTCAGTGCTTAGCGAGGTTATTTCGAGCTTAGCATCTGTTACATTTCTCGCGGAGCGAAAGCGTGCCTCCAAAGGAACTATATGCCGTCCGGCTCCCGCCTTTTCTGCGGTTAACGTTTTTTGCGAGTTTTTCGCGGGTCTGAATGTTCCACTAGCCAAAAAATAGAATAGCGAGTATAATAGGTTGAAAGAACAATGTTCTTTCAACCGAATTTGTTTGGTTTACATAATATTTATGTCTGACGTCCAGAACTTGCAGACTGGGAGGGGCCGGAATGCAGAAGTTAAATGAAGAAATAAAGTCCGGGCAGTTGAAACAGGTCTATCTGCTGTATGGGGAAGAGGATTATCTGCGCAGACAGTACAGGGATAAACTGAAAAATGCCCTGACAGGCGGCGATGATTCCATGAACTGTCATTATTTTGAAGGAAAAGACATCCGGACGGGGGAGATCATCGATTTGGCGGAGACGCTTCCTTTTCTGGCGGAGCGGCGTGTGATCGTCATTGAGAACAGCGGCCTGTTCAAACGCGGCGGCGAACAGCTTGCGGAATACTTAAAGGAGCCTTCCGAGACGACTTTTTTTGTCCTGGCGGAAAAGGAAATCGACAAGCGGAGCAAGCTTTTTAAAGCTGTGTCCGTAAAAGGACGTGCCATCGAATTCAAAGCGCAGGACGAGAGCATTTTAAAACGCTGGATACTCGGTACTTTGAAGAAAGAGAATAAGAAAATTACAGAGCGCGATTTGGAACTTTTTCTGGAAAAGACCGGAACGGGTATGGAGAATATCAGCAAAGAGCTGGAAAAACTGGTCTGCTACTGTATGGACCGCGAGGCCGTTACAAGAGAAGATATTGAAGCCATTTGTACAAGGCAGATAAATAACCAGATTTTCGATATGATGAATGCCATTGCTGAAAAAAAGCAGAAAGAGGCAATGCGTTTGTATTATGACCTGCTGACATTGAAAGAGCCGCCGATGCGCATTCTTTTTCTGCTGGCGAGACAGTTCAACCTGCTGCTACAGGTCAGGGAATTGAAGAAAAAAGGCTATCCCGTTAAGACGATTGGAGAAAATGTCGGGCTTCCGGGATTTATTGCCGGAAAATATGTGAATCAGGCGGCGAAATTTTCCACCAAGGACCTGCGGCAGGCTGTTACCGACTGTGTAGAGGCGGAAGAAGCGGTGAAAACAGGGAAGATGAATGATGTTCTGAGCGTTGAACTTTTGCTGATCAGATACAGCGGCACTGCTTAGTGGTATGGGAGTACGGGAAGAGAAAGGAAAATATTTAAATGTTCAATATAATATGGACCTGTGTGATTTTTTACATTATTTACAGGACGGTCGCCAGAAGGAATGGTACGCACAACAAAGGAGCAGGAGCGGGAAGGCCGCCTGAAATCCGTACGACGCCGGTGAAGCACCGGGAACAGCGCAGCGTCCGGCCGCAGCAGCGTACAAATGTGCAGCAGCCTGTGAAAGAGCCGGAAGCGAAAGCAGGTTCCACAATGGCATATCTGGAAGAAAAAGCTAAACAGGACCAGGCGGAGCATGCGAGGGAGAAATGGGAAGAAACAAAGCGTCTGAATCAGAATTATGGTGGACTTCGTGTGGCGCAGCGGCTTTTTGAGGGAGATTCCGTGCCAGGGGGACAAAAATGCGTTGCCTGCGGTTATTGCGGAGCAGAGAATCTCATTCCCACGATGCCGCGCGAACGTTACAGCTGTTATTTTTGCAGGGAACCGCTTGGATAAAATTTTAGCTTGAAAGAGCATACATATCAGATATTTGAATGAAATGGAGGGGTTATCATGAAGTGCAGAAGAAGGGAAATGGAAGCGGACGTAGAGAAGTACGAGGTTGGTAAAGGGCTGGAGGATGGCTTTGAACTGATGTCGGACGTCATAACGAAAGGATGGATTGTGACGGATTTTCTTGTTCAGATCAAAAAGGAAAACGGCAGTATCGTGTGTCCTTATATCGTCAACCGCAGGGGGCGTACTTTTATCGGTGAAGGAGATTATGTTATTCAGGATAAAGACGGGACCAAACATGTATGCGGTGCGGACAAGATATTCAACAGATATGAGATAATTGAAGAATAGGTTGAAAATTCAGAGATTTTTCATGCCCCGTTGCTTGCGGCGGGATTTTTGAATCGTCCTGCGAATATTGTGCCTTGCGCATAGCGGACCGTGTTCGTATTCAATATCGCAGACAGAGGGAAAGACCACAGAGTTTCAGAAAAAGGAAAGCAGTTCCGAAGACAGAGATGTTTCGGAACTGCTTTTTTGTTTGGTCTGTTTTTTATAAAGTACCGTTTATCGTACACTGCCTTTGCTATCATGGATATATCTTACAGCTGTGAATGACAAAACAGTATTGAAAAAATCGAACATTTGTTTTATAATCATATTAAGAACATTTGTTCTATAAACGGCAAGGGGGGAAGATAAATGAGGAAGAGGAATTTTTCATTTGTTATCGCAGTTATCATATCCGTTCTGGTCATATCATTCTGCATGACGGAGACCGTAATGGGCCAGAACAGGGCAGATCACAGGCGGGAGAAACAGTATTACTCAGCGATGGAGAAAGAATACTACGCCGATATGAAGGCGCTTCTTACGAGGAAGGGATATGTCAACAGCGGTATCACGATCCGGTGGATATCAGAAGAAACGGGAGAAAGAAATTATACGGTAATGATTCATCATAGAAGGATCACGCAGCTTGATGATGCGGGGAAAGAAGACCTGTTACAGGAACTTATGAAAACAGAATTTCAGGATGCGGGCTGTACTTTCTGTTATGAATTTCTGGTATTTTAGGATTTTTAAGAAATGAAGTGAATGACATTTGGCGGGTTTGGGATTATAATAGTACAGGAAGTGATTTCGGGGTATCTCCCCACGAGAAAGGCATGGTTACAGATATGAGACATAATCCACAACCGCAGGAAGTTTACAGATATTTTAAAGGCAGTCTGTATCAGATCCGCTGTCTTGCGAAGGACAGTGAAACAGGAGAAACGATGGTTGTATATCAGGCGATGTACGGGGATTTTCAGATTTATGTCAGTACGCTTTCTTCTTTTATGGAAGAAATCGACAGGCAGAAATATCCCGATGCAGACGGATATTATCGTTTTGAACTGTTGGGAGCGCAGGAAGTAGAACAGCCTGTGACGCAGGCTCCGGTCATTATGTCGGATACGGAAGAGCAGGAAACACCGAGGCCGGAGAGAGAAGAAAATGAAACGGCGGATATAGACGCCGCGATGCAGGAAGAACTGAATATCGATCCTCTGGTACTGCAGTTTCTTGATGCCGGTTCTTATGAGCGGCGGCTGGAAATTCTCAGTATGCTTCACAGCCGTATTGACCATGACATGATCAATACAATGGCGGTAGCCGTGGATGTTGAGATCAAAGAAGGAGAAATTGAAGACAGATATGAGGAATTGAAGAACTGTCTTCTGACTTTCGAAAAGTTTGAGTGCAACAGACTTAGATGACCGGACGGACAGGATGAATACAGCGGACTGAAATAAGCTGGGCGGCCTGCTGGCAGAGAATTGATAATCAGATAAACGTATGGATGAGCGATGTGAAGCGTTTGGTGAACAGTTTTATGTCAGGAGGGATATTATGTTTTATGATTTGGAAAACAGACTTGTGGTCGGCGTTTCTTCAAGGGCGCTATTTGATTTATCCTGTGAGAATGAAATTTTTGAAAGAGACGGCGTGGAGGCCTACTGCCGTTATCAGGTAGAGCATGAGGATGAAATTTTAAAGCCGGGTCCGGGCTTTCCGTTGATTAAGGCATTGCTTGATCTGAATAATCTGCCGGGCAAAGAGGGATGTGTCGAAGTCATTATCATGTCGCGTAACAGTCCGGATACATCGCTTCGGGTATTCAATGCCATCGCTTATTATGGACTGAACATTACGAGGGCAGTGCTGGCGAGCGGTGCTTCGCTTGCCCCCTATCTGGAGGCTTTTCGGACCGATTTATTTCTATCGGCATATGAGGATGATGTGCAGAGTGCGATAAATTCCAATATTGCCGCAGGAATCATATGTAGTGACGGAATCCATACATATGACTGCAATCATCAGATTAAACAGATAAGAATTGCATTCGACGGGGATGCGGTGCTTTTTTCGGATGAATCGGAACGGATTTCCAGAGAATACGGGCTGGAAGCTTTTGAAGAAAATGAACGGAGGAATGCCGATAATCCATTGCAGGCCGGGCCCTTTGCTAAATTTTTAAGAACTTTGTCGGAATTGCAGAAAGATTTTACGATGGAAGAAGCGCCAATCAGGACTGCGCTTGTGACTTCGCGGTGCGCACCTGCACACGAGCGGGTCATCCGCACGTTAAGGGCATGGAATGTCAGGATCGACGAGGCGTTCTTTCTCGGCGGCGTTCAGAAAACAGATGTACTGAAAGCCTTTGGAGCGCATATTTTCTTCGATGACCAGGCGGTACACACAAAGACCGCATCTGAGGTGGTTCCGGCGGCAAGAGTGCCTTATAAGAACAAAGAACCAGGCATGAGAAGAAGCTCTAAAGGCGCTTCGCCATAGGGAGGAAGCATGAAATATCATAATATATCGGAGGCGAGATTTTTATCCAGACCGAACCGGTTTATTGCTTATGTGGAATTGAACAGTGAACGTACCAGGGTTCATGTGAAGAATACCGGCCGATGCGGCGAGCTTTTGCTGGAGAATGTGCCTGTATATCTGGAAAAGAGCGAGAATCCTGAGCGTGCTACCGCGTATGACCTTGTAGCAGTGCAAAAAGCGGACAGACTTGTCAATATAGATTCTAATGCGCCGAATAAAGTGGTGGCGGAGTGGCTTCAGAAAAAGCTGCTTTTTCCCGATTTAACGCTGATACGCCCCGAAACGGTCTATCGTAATTCACGTTTCGATTTTTATCTGGAAACGGCGTCGGGGCGGAAAATCTTTATGGAAGTGAAAGGAGTAACGCTGGAAAACGATGATCAGGCGGCTTTTCCCGATGCACCTTCGGAAAGAGCCGTCAAGCATGTGGAAGAATTGATGCTTGCCCGGCAGGAAGGCTATGAGGCTTATGTTCTTTTTGTCATTCAGCTGAAGGATGTGGCGTCCTTTTCACCGAACCGGGAGGCGCAGCCGGCTTTTGGAGATGTTTTGATAAAGGCAAGGCGGGCAGGCGTAAAGGTGCTTGCTTATGATTGTGAGGTAGGAAAGGACAGTCTGGAACTGCGGAAGGAAGTACCGGTCATTCTGTCTCCTTTGGAGAGGATAGCGGCTCCGCTGCTTGCATGGTATGACAGGGGCAGACGGATTCTGCCCTGGCGTGAGAGTCCGACACCCTATCATGTATGGATTTCCGAAATCATGCTGCAGCAGACGAGGGTGGAAGCGGTAAAGCCTTATTATGACCGGTTTTTGGAGGCACTGCCGGATATTGAGAACCTTGCCGGAGTGGAAGAAGAAAAGCTTCTGAAGTTATGGGAAGGACTTGGATATTATAATCGTGCCAGAAATCTGAAGAAGGCGGCGGAGAAAATCGTTATAGATTATGAAGGACAGATGCCGGGAGAATATGAGGAACTTATCAAACTGCCGGGAATCGGCAGTTATACGGCGGGAGCGATTGCTTCCATCGCTTTTCATCATGCGGTTCCGGCGGTAGACGGAAATGTTCTGCGGATATTGGCGAGACTTCGCATGGATGAACGGGATATTCTGGATGCCAAAGTGAAAAAGGAGATAGAAGCGGAATTGTCGGAAGTGATGCCGCAGCATCGGCCGGGAGATTTCAATCAGGCTTTGATGGAACTCGGCGCAATGGTCTGTGTGCCGAATGGTGCGCCTAAATGCTGCGATTGTCCATGGACGGCTTTTTGTGAGGCGAAAAGGGCGGGACGCATTGCTGAGTTTCCGCACAAGTCACCGAAGAAACCGAGAGGAATCGAGAAGAAAACAATCCTTGTCATCCGGGACGAAGGTAAAGTTGCACTGCATAAACGCGCTGCCAAAGGACTTTTGGCCGGAATGTATGAGTTTCCTTCGATGGAAGGAGAGCGGACGGAAGAAGAAGTGCTTTCATACCTGAAAACGCTTGGTCTGGCGCTCATCCGGATTGAAAAGCTGCCTTCTTCGAAGCATATTTTTACCCATAAAGAATGGCATATGACAGGTTATGCGGTACGCGTGGATGAACTGGAAAGAATGCAGCCGAAAGGGAATCTGCTTTTTGTGACTCCGGATGAAATGGAAAAAGAGTATCCAATACCTTCCGCATTTGCCGTATATATGGATTCTGTCCGAACGACTGAGAAAGGAGTATAGCAACAGGAGATGAAACTGTTATCAATTGCAATTCCGAGTTATAATTCGGAAGCTTATATGCGTAAGTGCATCGAATCGCTGCTTCCGGGCGGTGAGGATGTGGAAATTTTGATTGTGGATGATGGTTCTAAAGATAGAACGGGAGAAATCGCGGACGAATATGAAACGATGTATCCGAATATTGTCAAAGCGATTCATCAGGAAAACGGCGGACATGGTGCTGCTGTCAATACGGGGCTGGAACATGCGACAGGCCTGTATTTTAAAGTGGTGGACAGCGATGACTGGGTCAAGGAAAGCGCGTACCGGAAGATACTGCAGACGCTGCGGGAACTTGCAGGCGGAAGCACGGTGCTGGATATGCTGATCAGCAACTTCGTTTATGAAAAAGAGGGTGCGAAAAAGAATAAAGTGATGCGATATCACCATGCCCTCCCAAAAGATACTATTTTTACATGGGATGAGGTAAAGCACTTTCGTAAGGGCCAGTATATTTTAATGCACTCCGTTATTTTCAGGACAAAACTGTTAAAGGAATGCGGGCTGAAACTGCCGGAGCATACATTCTATGTGGACAATCTCTTTGTATTTGAACCGCTGCCATATGTCAGGACTATGTATTATCTCGATGTGAATTTTTACCGGTATTATATCGGAAGAGAAGGCCAGTCCGTTAACGAGCAGGTCATGATATCCAGAATCGACCAGCAGATACTGGTCAATAAGCTCATGCTGGATTATCTGATAGAAAAGAAAGCCGAAATTTACAGGAAGCGCAGAATGCGTGCCTATATGATAAGTTATCTGGAGATCATTACCGTCATTTCTTCGGTATTGCTGATTCGTTCCGGTACTGAGGAAAGTCTGGAGAAGAAGAAAGAGCTGTGGGAGGATATCAAGCAAAAGGACGGCCTGCTCTATATCAGGCTCAGGTACGGTATTATGGGAAATTCTATGAACCTTCCGGGAAAGGGCGGCAGAAAGATATCTGTGGAAGCCTATAAGATCTGTCAGCGTTTCTTCAAATTCAATTAACATAGATTGGGGAACAGTATAGAAATTAAAAATGGGATCAGAGAGTCTCCGGTCCCATTTTTCTTTTATTTTTACGATTCAGATTATGTTTCAGATTCAATAATACATCGGAATGATATACGATCAAATACATAATGGATGCCATGATAAGGGCGGTCATCACATCGAATACGGAATGCTGCTTGGTAAACATGGTCGATAGAATGATCGAAACGCAGAGTACCAGTGAACCGAAGCGGATGCCTTTATGCTGTGCAAAATGCCTGCTCTTTGCAATGGCGAAATGACAGCCGAGCGAGTTATATACATGAATGCTTGGCCACAGGTTTGTCGGTGTATCAGCGCGGTAGATACATGCGACCAGCCTGGTGAAAATATTATCCCTCGGTAAAATGAAGGGTCTTAAATTGTGTCCGTTCGGCCACAGAGTTGAGACAAGCAGAAAAACAGTCATTCCCGTGAACAGGAAAGTACAGCATTTGAAATAGTCATCCTTGTCCTTAAAAAAGAAATACATGACCGTGACCGCAACATAGAGGAACCATAACAGATACGGAACAATAAATACTTCGCAGAACGGAATGTGATCATCCAATGCGACATGAATCAGTTTATAATGTTTGACCGTGCGTTCCAAATGACTGAACCATATCATATAGATTGGCGCATATATCATCAGTGGAATAATATGTTTATATTTATGATATAAGTATTTCATGCCGCATTGAGTACCTTTCCCTAACCTCTAAATTTAAAGATAATCATAGCAGATTGTATGGAAAAGTCAAAATCATTTTTGTATAAAAATTTTGTCCATTTTATTATAAAAATAGTCAAAAAAACGGAATAAAAAAATCAGGTGAGAAAATGTGCTTTTTCTTTCTCGCACGACAGACATATATGGTCGGATTTATAGTGTACTTCTCCGTCGGTATGGACCCAGAGCGGAACGGATGTTTTAATCTCTATCCGGGATGCCCGGTAGTGAAATATCTGGGGAAAAAGATAGTGTTTTCCAAAAAAAGCCGTGGGTAATGCCAGAAAAATAACAAATTTTGGAAGATGGCCGACCAGGCATACATCGAGAAGACCGTCTCCGGCATCGGCATCCGGGCAGAATTTGAATCCGCCGCCTTCGTATCTGTGTATCATGAAGGCAGAAAACAGAAAACGGTCCAAATGGATGGGAGCCTTATTGTCCAGATACAGATCGCAGGATACATTTTTGGCGGTGAGCAGCTGTTTCAGGGCAATTCCGAGATAAGTCAGTTTGCCGAGTTTCAATTTGTTCAGCACATTCTTGAGCCGGGAAGAAAGGGCTTCTTCACATACGGCCGCATCGAATCCTATGCCGCTGCTGACAACGAAAAATCGCTCGTTGGGCGTGTCGCCGCCGCCTTTTTTCACAGAAGTACCGGCATGACTGTTTATGGTAAGTTTTCCCAGATCGATTCTGCGGGAAATATCTTTATTCAGAATTGCGTCCAGAATCTTCAGAGGATCTTTTCCGAGCCGCATATCCCTTGCCAGGTCATTGCCCGAACCGGTAGGAATAAAACCGATATTTGCCTTGGAAAAATCCCGGATTCCCTGTAAAGCTTCGTTTACCGTTCCGTCACCGCCCAGAATGATCAGATTGACGGGCTTTTCATCCGATGTGACTTCGGCGGCCAGTTCCGCGATATGTCCGTTGTGGGTCGAGAGCATGAGCCGGTATGGAATTTTTCTTTCCTGAAAAACCGGTTCCAGCTGTTTCCAGATACGCATCCCCCTGCCGGAGCTGGAAGAAGGGTTCATTATAATATAATACATATTTATAGCCATGTTCCTCTCTCGGTCTGCGAGTTTGATTTATCCTTTGTTCAGATTTTGGAATGGTGGACTCGCAAACTCGCGCTTTCAGCGTTCTTTGTCCGATTTCATCGGACGTTTGCTCGTTAGCAGCGCTGAAAGAACAAATGTCGCTTCTCGCTGCCTGTTCTTTCTTTGTGCTTGCTATATTATATCTTACCATATTTAAAGGTATCTTAAAAGAAATTCCACCGGACATATTGCGTCTGAATCCAACCTTGTGATATACTTACACTGATTTTTTATGTACAGTAAATGAAAGATTATAAAAAGAAAGGCAGGAACAGGAATGTATTCATTAGATGAGGTAAAAAGAACGGACCCGGAAATTGCACAGGCAATCGAGGATGAACAGCAGCGTCAGAATTCGCACATCGAGCTGATCGCATCGGAAAACTGGGTAAGCAAAGCAGTTATGGCGGCGATGGGAAGTCCGCTTACGAATAAATATGCAGAAGGCTATCCGGGAAAAAGATATTATGGCGGCTGTGAATGCGTTGATGTCGTGGAAAATCTGGCAAGAGAACGGGCGAAAGAACTTTTTGGCTGTGAATATGTGAATGTTCAGCCGCACTCCGGCGCACAGGCTAATATGGCGGTATTCTTTGCAGTCATGGAGCCGGGAGATACTTTTATGGGGATGAATCTGGACCATGGCGGACATCTTTCCCACGGTTCACCGGTGAATATGTCCGGTAAATATTTCAAGTGTGTACCTTATGGTGTAAATGACGAGGGATTTCTCGATTATGATAAAGTTCGTGAGATTGCGCTGGAATGTAAGCCGAAGATGATCGTTGCGGGTGCATCCGCTTATGCAAGGACACTGGACTTCAAGAAATTCCGGGAAATCGCTGACGAAGTCGGCGCTGTTCTGATGGTGGATATTGCACACATTGCCGGACTCGTAGCAGCCGGCTTTCATCCGAGCCCGATTCCATATGCGCATGTGACGACGACGACGACCCATAAGACTCTGCGCGGACCCCGTGGCGGTATGATCATGTCTTCTCAGGAAGTGGCTGATAAATATAACTTTAACAAAGCAATCTTTCCCGGTACGCAGGGCGGGCCGCTGATGCATGTTATTGCGGCGAAGGCGGTATGCTTCAAGGAAGCTTTATCTCCTGCCTTCAAAGAGTACCAGCAGGGTGTTATTGACAATGCGCAGGCGCTTTGCAAAGGGCTGCTCGCAAGGGATGTGAAGATCGTATCCGGCGGTACGGATAACCATTTGATGTTAGTGGACCTGACGAATTATGATCTGACAGGAAAAGCAGTAGAGAAGCTTTTGGACGAAGCGCATATCACGGCGAATAAAAATACGATTCCGAACGACCCCAAGTCTCCTTTTGTGACGAGCGGTATCCGTCTGGGAACGCCTGCGGTAACTTCCAGAGGTCTGAATGCGGACGATATGGATCAGGTAGCGGAGGCTGTTTCCATTGTGATCAAAGAAGGCGAAGCAGGAATTGAAAAGGCCCGTGCGATCGTTCAGGGCTTAACGGATAAATATCCGCTCAACTAAGGAGAGAGAAAGAGAGGGTTCATAAAAATGATTCAGGTAGCAGTTTTAGGATACGGTACGGTAGGAAGCGGTGTTGTGGAAGTCATCGAGACCAATAAGGCGGTCATCAATAAAAAAGCGGGAACGGAGCTGAATATCAAATATATTCTGGATTTGAGAGATTTTCCGGGCGACCCGTATGAGGATAAAGTAGTCCATGATTTCAATATGATTCTGGAGGATCCGGAAGTCACCGTTATCTGTGAGACGATGGGCGGCATCGACCCGGCCTATACTTTTTCCAAGAAAGCGCTTCTTGCGGGCAAAAGTGTCTGTACCTCCAACAAGGAGCTTGTTGCCAATCACGGCTCGGAACTGATTCAGCTTGCGAAAGAGAATCACTGCAATTATCTGTTCGAGGCAAGCGTTGGCGGCGGTATTCCGATCATCCGGCCTTTGAACTACTCTCTGACAGCGGAAAAACTGGATGCGATCACCGGTATTTTGAATGGAACGACGAATTATATCCTGACCAAAATGGAGGAAGACGGCGCGGATTTCGCCGATGTTCTGAAAGAGGCGCAGGAAAAGGGGTATGCGGAAAGAAAACCGGAGGCCGATGTCGAGGGATACGACGCCTGCCGGAAGATAGCAATTCTTTCTTCTCTGATGAAAGGAAAGACCGTTAATTATGAGAAAATTTATACGGAAGGAATTACGAAGATTACGTCGGCCGACTTTATTTATGCAAAGAAGATGAAGCGTTCCGTCAAGCTTTTAGCGATGAGCAAAGGAACGGAGGACGGATTTTTTGCAATGGTAGCTCCTTTCATGATTCCGGAAGAACATCCGTTATTTAATGTAAAAGGCGTATTCAATGCGGTTTATGTGCATGGAAATATGCTGGGCGACTCCATGTATTATGGAAGAGGTGCAGGAAAGCTGCCTACGGCCAGTGCAGTAGTTTCCGATATTGTGGATTGTGCGAGACATCCGGGTAAGACCATTATGTGCTTCTGGGATGCCGAGCAGGTCGAACTGATGGATATTGCGGATACAAAACGCAGATTCTTTGTCCGTGTGAAAGCGGAGAAAAAAGAAGAGGCAGCGGCTGCATTTTCTTCTATTGAAGAAGTGAATGCAGGGCTGACAGAAGAATTTGCTTTCGTAACAGATGTTATGACAGAAAAAGAATTTGATGAAAAGATTGCTTCCATTGGCGGCTCGATCAATAGAATCCGCCTGGAGAACTAGTGCCTGCGCATAGCGAACGATGTTCGCATTCAAAGTTCGCAGGTTGAGAGAAAGGCATGGTTATTAGTATGAAATATGTAATCGTTTTAGGCGATGGCATGGCAGATGAACCGATAGAGAGCCTTGGCGGCAGGACGCCGCTCGAATATGCGGTAACGCCGGCTATGGATGCTTTGAGCAGGAAGGCGGAAATCGGCATGGTGCAGACGATTCCGGAAGGGATGAAGCCGGGCTCCGATACGGCGAATCTGGCTGTGCTCGGATACGACCCGAAGAAATATTATTCCGGCCGTTCGCCGTTAGAAGCCTTGAGCATTGGCGTTCCGATGAAAGATACGGATATTGCCATCCGCTGCAATATCGTGACGATTTCGGAAGATGATGTGCCTTTTGAAGAAAAAACGATCATCGACCACAGTGCCGATGAGATCAGTACCGAAGACTGTGCCGTGCTGCTCGATGCGGTCAGAAAAGAACTGGAGAATGACAGTTACAAATTTTATGTCGGCACGAGTTACAGGCATTGTCTGATCTGGGATAAGGGCGCGGTCGTGGAACTGACGCCTCCTCACGATGTACTGACACAGATCATCGGACAGTATCTTCCTAAAGATGCGGTACTGCGCGGGATGATGAAAAGAAGTTATGATATTTTGGTAAATCATCCGATTAATATAGACAGAAAAAAGAGAGGACTGCATCCGGCTAACTGTTGTTGGTTCTGGGGCGCCGGAACAAAACCGATGTTATCCTCTTTTACGGAAAAGACCGGGAAAAAGGGCATGATGGTGTCAGCCGTCGATTTGTTAAAAGGAATTGCTGTTGGCGCTGGCATGGGTGTAGCATCGGTGGAAGGCGCGAACGGCGGTCTTCATACAAATTATGAAGGTAAGACACAGGCCGCACTTTCGGCGTTGTTAAAAGACGGATACGATTTCGTCTATATTCATCTGGAAGCGCCGGATGAGATGGGGCATCAGGGCAGTGCAGAGCGGAAAATACAGGCAATCGAATATCTGGACACAAGGGTCATCGGGCCTTTAAAGGAGGCGCTGGATGCGGCAGGCGAATCCTATCGTATGCTGATACTTCCAGATCATCCGACCCCTGTCAGAGTCAGGACTCATACATCGGACAGCGTGCCATATCTGCTTTATGACAGCACAAAGGAACTTGACAGAACATGGAACTATAATGAAAAAGAAGGCGCCGCGAGCGGCATTTGCTTTCCGGAAGGGTATACACTGATAGATCATTTATTTGAGGAAGTGTGAGAAGAATGAAGATTTTAAGGCGTCGAAAGACTCCGTCAGCGTCTTAGAACACAAACTCGTAAGCTATGGAAAGGAATATGATCATAAAAATGAGAAAAGTAGTGAAATTTGGCGGGAGTTCTCTTGCCAGCGCAGAGCAGTTTGAGAAGGTCGGTAATATCATTCATGCGGATAAGGAGCGTAAGTTCGTCGTACCTTCTGCGCCCGGAAAGCGGGATGCGGATGATACGAAAGTAACGGATATGCTTTATGGATGTTATGATTTGGCGGAAGCCGGCAAAGATTTCAAGACGCAGTTACAGGCGATCAAGGCGAGATACCAGGAGATTATCGATGGCCTTGCTTTAAAAATTTCTCTGGAAGAGGAATTTAAGGCGATCGAGAAGAATTTTAAGGCGAAGGCAGGCCGCGATTATGCGGCGTCCAGAGGAGAATATCTGAACGGTATCATCATGGCCGCATATCTCGGATTTGAATTTATTGATGCAGCCGAAGTCATACGGTTTAAAGAAAACGACGAATTTGACTCGGAAGTGACCAACGAATTGATGCGGGAACGCCTGAATCCTTTAGAATCAGCAGTCATTCCGGGGTTCTACGGGGCGAGAGCGGATGGAACGGTCAAGACTTTTTCCCGCGGTGGTTCCGATATTACGGGTTCTATCGTGGCAAGGGCGGTCAAGGCGGATGTTTATGAGAATTGGACCGATGTTTCCGGTATATTGATTGCCGACCCCCGGATCATCTACAAACCGGAAGGGATAGAGACAGTTACATACAAGGAACTTCGAGAACTGTCTTATATGGGTTTTAATGTCCTGCACGAAGATGCCATCTTCCCGGTCAGAAGAGAAGGGATACCGATCAATATCAGGAACACCAATGCGCCGGAGGACGAAGGAACCTGGATCGTGGAAAGCACCTGCCAGAAACCCAAATACGTCATCACCGGTATTGCGGGAAAGAAAGGTTTCTGTGCGGTCAATATTGAAAAGGATTCCATGAATTCGGAAGTGGGATTTGGCAGAAAAGTTCTGCAGGTCTTTGAGGATAACGGTATTTCCTTTGAACATGTGCCGTCTGGCATTGATACGATGACTGTTTTTGTGCATCAGGATGAGTTCATGCACAAAGAGCAGAAAGTCGTGTCCGGCATCCATAGACTCGCAGACCCGGATACAATTGAAATCGAGGCGGATTTAGCGTTGATCGCTGTCGTAGGACGAGGCATGAAATCCACAAGAGGAACGGCGGGTAGAATCTTTTCTGCGCTTGCGCATTCCAATATCAACGTGAAAATGATCGACCAGGGTTCCAGTGAGCTGAACATTATCATCGGTGTTGCCAATGCGGATTTTGAAACGGCGATTAAGGCAATTTATGACATTTTTGTACTTTATCAGCTATAATTATTTACTATTTTGGTAAATTGTGCTATATTATTATAGTCAAGCACTTCAATCTAAGAAAGAATACATAATATTTAAAATTTAATATGTAATATTTTATATATAATATTTACATTTCATACTTAACTTTGAAGGGGGAGATATTTTTATATGGCAAAATTGACCAACGATGCGCTGGTATTTACGAACGATAATTGTATCGGCTGTAATAAGTGTATATCAGTGTGCCCTGTACTGACTGCTAATTATGCAGTGAATGAGAATAATCAGAATAAGATCGTAGTGGATGGAAAACAGTGCATCAGCTGCGGAGCCTGTTTTGATGCCTGTGAACATCAGGCGCGGGAGTATTGTGATGATACGGAACGTTTCTTTGAAGACCTGCGGAAGGGGGAAAAGATTTCCCTGCTTCTTGCACCTGCTTTTCTGGCAAATTACCCGAATGAATACGCTTCTGTACTGGGTGGCCTGAAAGAAATGGGTGTTAATCGTATTATCAGCATCAGCTTCGGTGCGGATATTACGACGTGGGGATATATCAATTATATTACCAGGAACAAATTTAAAGGCGGCATTTCACAGCCGTGTCCGGCAATCGTAAGCTATATTGAAAAATACATACCGGAACTCATTCCGAGCCTTGTGCCTGTGCATTCGCCTTTAATGTGTGGTGCCATTTATGCCAAAAAGTATATGAAAGTGCCGGACAAGCTGGCTTTTATCAGTCCCTGTATCGCGAAAAAGAACGAAATTGAAGACCCCAACTGCGGCGGATATGTATCTTATAATGTAACATTCGACCATTTGATGAAATACGTCAGAGAACACAATATTTCCGGGAAGCCGGTGTCCGACGAAATAGAGTATGGACTCGGTTCTATTTATCCGATGCCGGGCGGCCTGAAAGAAAATGTATACTGGTTCTGCGGCGAAGAGGTCTTTATCCGTCAGATAGAAGGGGAGCGGCATGCGTACGAGTTTCTGGAGGACTACAAAGAAAGAGTCCTGAACGGAAAAGAACTGCCTTTTATGGTGGATGCGCTCAATTGTGCGAAGGGATGCATCTATGGAACAGCGGTAGAGGAAGAGAAAACGAAGAGCGACGATACGCTTTACGAAGTGCAGAAAATTAAAGAGGCGAGTAAACGGAATGGTAAGAAGAGCGCATGGAGCAGGAATCTGACACCGAAACAGAGACTGGAGCGGTTCAATAAACAGTTCAGACAGCTGGATATCAATGATTTTATCAGGCATTATACGGATAAATCTGCAGAGGTCAGGATTAATTATCCGGATACTTCCGAACTGAATGCTATTTTTGAAACGATGGAGAAAACGCAGACGGAGAGCCAGACGATCAACTGTTCTGCCTGCGGCTATAAGACTTGTCAGGACATGGCGGCAGCGATCTATAATGGCTGTAACACAAGAGACAATTGCGTTTATTATATAAAAGATGCCGTCTATAAAGAAAAACTTCTTGCGGAAGAGCTGTCTGCGGAGATGCAGGAAAAGAATGAAGTGATTGAGATGAGAAATCAGCAGATTTCGCAGGTGATTGGTGAAGTTACCGTTGATTTTGACAGTCTGGATACTTCCATTAGCGAGATGTCTATGGGGAATAACAGCAATGCGGAAGAAAGTACCGGTATTTCCATGTCCATGAGTGAGGTCGTGACATTCTGCGACGATCTGCGTGCCGCGTTGACACAGATTCAGGGTCTTTTGGTGAAGCTGGAGGAAAATAACCTGGAAATCACCAATGTCGCGGAGGAGACCAACTTACTTGCGCTGAATGCGAGTATTGAAGCCGCAAGAGCGGGTGAGTCCGGAAGAGGTTTTGCAATCATTGCGGAGAATATTAAGAAACTTGCCGATTCTTCCAAGGATACGGCGAGCGACAGTGATAGAAATAAAGAAGAGATACAAAGTGCAATCGCGAATCTGTTAGGAGATGCCGAAAAACTGATCGACATCATTGACAGCGTTAATGTCCGCGTAACGAATCTCGCGGCATCCACAGAGGAAATCGCGGCATCTGCAGATGTGATCAGTACGATTTCTTCGGATTTAAGAGGAAAGCTGAAGGAACTCGAGAGCGGGAACTAAATGAACGAAAAAACAAAGAACGCCGTATTTTCGGCGTTCTTTTTGTATTAATAGCCTAGATCCTCAGCCACAAGATATACTTTGATTCTGCCTTCATGGCCGCTTCGTCTTGTGATGACGATCTGATTACAGAAACAATCCGGAGCCAGACAGTCATGGCAATGACCGGTTGCGGCACAGGGGATTTTCTTATTTAAACGGATGGCATTGGCTGGAGAAGCCATGTTTCGGACCCTTGCAACACCGTTTTCCACATCCGTGACAATCTTGTTCATCCCGACCACGATGATGACATGAGACGGACCCTGAATCAGACAGGCGACCCGATTTCCGTTACCGTCAATGTTGATCAGTTCTCCATCGATCGTTACCGCATTGCTGCTCATCAGATAATAATCCGCAAGAACGGTCCTGGCATAAATCTGTCTTGCTTCTTCGGGATTTTTGGCTGTTGTCCGGTCAATTAATTCATAAGGACCATTATGAACTGCCTCCATTAGTCCTGTTTCCTTGATTGTTTCACTTCCGCCCCAGCTGATGACGCTGCCGGACGGGATAGAATCAAGGATTGCTTTTACACATTCCGAACTGTTTTCAAAATAATAGCCTTCCATGTTTCTTTTTTTCAGGTTTTCAATGATTGTCTTTGCCATAGCGGCAAAGGCTTCTGTTTTATGTGACATCGTAATTCCTCCTGTTCTGATTCTGTTTTCAGGCAGCTGCAAAACGCACCGCTGCGGGCGGCAGGCAGTGAAAGCATGCCTTGCGGCGAATCGTCTATGTTTCTATTCTATCAGTTTTGACATGATGAATATAACTGTAAAAATAAGAAAAAAATGACAATAGAGTGATAATATGCAGAAAAATAGAAAAAAATGGAAAAATTAAAAGAAATTTTGAAAAATGTGTTGACAAATTAAAATCACATGGTATAATAAAACCATAAACAAACAAATTCACATAGATATCACAGAAGAAAGCGAGGTACGGACCACCGAAAACTTAAACTGAATCCATTTTAAAGTACAAATGAATAAGGAACAAAAGACAAGGCAGATAGAGGAAGCCGAAAGGCTGAATCTACAGGAATCGTAATCGAGTACAGAAGAGAAAGTAACGAAGCACAGAAGAAGAGAGAAGAAGCCGTTACAGTATATTCATACGAAAGAGAAATGGAAAGAGTACGAAAGAGGAAAAATGGAGGTATAGGCCCTTGGATAGTGCAGTATAGAAGCGGGTGTTGATCGAAAGGATTGATGCCCGCTTCCTCGTTGTGCTGACAAAGACAACATAAATCGTCATAATCGGACGTAAATAGAAAAATTATGTGGTAAAATGTAGGAATATAGGTTATGATATACTATATATAGTATAGGTTGAAAAATAATTTTTTAACCGCGAATTTGTGCCTGTGCGCAATATCGCAAGATGGTGTTTGCGTTCAAATGTCGCAGATTGATGGATACGACAGAGTGATTGGAGGCTTGTATGGGAAAATTATTTAATCGAAAAAAACATCTTTTTCAGGAGGATGAATTGGAAGATGAAGAGGATGACGAGATAGAAGACGATGAAGATGAAATAGAAGACGATGAAGATGAAATAGAAGACGATGAAGATGAAATAGAAGATGACGAAGAAGATGATGAAGATGAAATAGAAGATGAAGATGAGATAGAAGATGAAGATGAAGACGATGACGAAGATGAAGACGATGACGAAGATGAAGACGATGACGAAGATGAAGACGATGATGAAGATGAAGATGAAGACGAAGATGAAGATGAGATAGACGAAGAAGATGAAGAAGATGAAGAAGAGGATGAGGAGACCAGAGCGGCGAACAGGAGGCGCTATAGGCGTAAGCGGCGTATCAGGAATCAGATAATCGCGTATGCGGTCGTGATTCTTTTTCTGGCAGGACTGGTGGCCGGAGGTGTTGTTGTGGGACAGAAAATTTCTGCTGTTGTGAAGGAAAAGAAGCAGGATGAGCTGCAGGATGCACAAATAGAAACGGATGAACCGGAAATACCGCCGGAAAATATGATTGTTGAGACTCCGCCTGAGGTGGCGGTGCCGACGGAAGAAGAGCAATTGGAAGAAATCGTTAATAACAGCATTTCTACAATGCCGATAGAGGACAGGGTAGCAGGCCTTTTTATTGTCACGCCGGAGGCTCTGACAGGGGTTCAGACTGTTACGAGGGCAGGTGAAGGAACACAGGAGGCTTTGGAGAAATATGCGGTCGGAGGTTTGATTTATTTTGATAATAATATCATCGATAAAGACCAACTGGCAGAGATGTTATCGAATACCGTCTCAATGAGCAAATATCCTGTTTTTCTTGCAGTCGATGAAGAGGGTGGAACGGTCAGCCGCGTGGCAAACAGCAATATTGAAGTAATCCAGGTGGATGATATGGCAACGGTTGGAGCGGGCGGCGATACTTCGACGGCTTATGAAACGGGAGTTACAATAGGTTCATATTTGAGCGCTCTTGGATTTAATCTGAATTTTGCACCTGTGGCCGATGTGGTGACAGCAGAGGATGGCGGAGTATTAGGCAGCAGAAGTTTTGGTATGGATGCGGGTGTCTGCGCAGATATGGCTTCCAACGTGGTGAGTGGTATGCAGAGCACTGGTGTCAGCGCCTGCCTGAAACATTTTCCGGGAATCGGCTCGGCGGAAGAGGATACGCATGACGGAAGAGTGGAGATATCCAAAACGGCGGAAGAATTGCGGGCTTCCGATTTTATTCCATTTCAACAGGGGATTGGGGCTGGAGCGGATTTCGTTATGGTCGGCCATGTTACGGCACCTGCATTGGATGCAGAAATGCCATGTTCTCTGTCAAAAGCAGTCATTACGAATGTTCTCCGTGAAGAGTTGGGATTTGACGGTGTTGTTATAACGGATGCACTGAACATGAGTGCAATTACTGAATACTATACGCCCGAAGAGGCAGCTGTGCTGGCAATCGAAGCCGGCGCAGATATGATTCTGATGCCGGAAGATTTTGAGGCGGCTTATAATGGATTGTTGACGGCAGTACAGGAGGGCACGATTTCGGAAGAGAGAATTAATGAATCTCTGAAAAGAATCTACCGTATCAAATGCAGGAATAAATTGCAATAGCTGACGGATTTGCTTTGAAAGGTAAAATTGTCGGAAAATTATATATAATTAATAAAAATGATTGAATTCAATAAATTTCAATTTAATCGTTGACAAAAGATTTGAAGTGTAGTATGATATTACTTGTCTGAAAGAGATATCTCATAATCTTAATTAGATAAGTGATATGCGCGAGTGGCTCAGTTGGTGGAGCACGACCTTGCCAAGGTCGGGGTCGCG
>CAMWXB010000005.1 GCA_947178125.1 uncultured Lachnospiraceae bacterium
GCTTAATATACTCTCTGACATCCATCCTTTTTCCTCCCTTTTCTTAAAATAATACACTATATTTTATATTAAGTCAATTATAAAATGTAAAACATATAAATTATTTTGTAAAAAAGTGTTGACATTATATAAAAAATGGTGTATGATAATATTACAAAATGAACGGAGGACATGAAAAAAATGAAAAGAACACAGGAAACATTAAAGGTAATGAGTAAAATTCTAACAGAAAATGATAAAGTTCAGGAAATCATGGGTATGCTCGCAGAGAAGGCAGAAGAAAACAACCTAACTGCAGAAGGGTGGGAAAGTGTTAAAACATCAATATTAAGCGACTGCTTCTTTATGATAGCGCAAAAAGATGAAAAAATCAGAAACGATTTAGCAATGGATTTATATGAAGCATTTAACGCGTAGAAAGTATGGAGATAATCGAAAAAATGACAGTTAAAGAGTATTTAATAAACAACCCAGATAAAGCAGCATATACAATCAAAAAGAATAGAAAAAGTTATCTTTGCAATTTATTTGAATGTGCACAATTTTTTGGAAATGCGAGCATAAAGAAAATAGGATATAGAGAAAACTTTGACAATACCCCTTGTAACGGATTACCAATTTTATATTTATCTTAGATTAGATAACGGAGGATATGGAAAATGATGAATAAAGTGCAAAAAAAATACATGATTGCAAAAGAAACATTGCAAACTTATGAAAAAATGGAAGCGGATATTGAAAAGAAATATATCATTGAAAATGGAATCAAAAATGAAGATGGGAAAATACCTGCAAGAGTTTACTATATCGATGACGATAATACATTTGATAAGGCAAACGAGGAAACCGCAATGATCGTCCAAGAAAGCGGGCTAGAAGAAAAAATAAATTCTGCAAAAGAAAATCTGATAATTGCCGAAGAAAACATGATTAAGTTTGCGCTTTCAATAGTTCCCGCTGGAATAAGAAAAACTCTTGAAAAAGGAGTTAAAAAAAATTATACAATACGAATGAAACTAATCGACTACACATTTCGACTTGATGTTTCGACAATTTAACCACACCACCCACCCGGCGGGGATGCGCCGGGAGAAAGAAGGGAAGATATGGAAGGATATACAATCAGATGCGGTGGACACAATTACATAACACTTGAATGGAATGAAAAATTTATTTTCTGCTTAGACAATGATATGCACTATGCAGAAGAAATGATATACGATATCGAAAAAAGAACTGGAATGAATTTTCAAGACATTCAAATTAAAGGCAGCGAAGACGATTTTCAAGGATTGCGATTTCTTAATGGTGGTTGGAAACGAGATTTTTGGAATAATTTTCCAAGCAAGAAAGAGATTGACGGCTTTATGAAAATGAAACAAGGTGCTGTTAAATAGCAAAACAACAGGCGGCAGGCTCTAACACCTACCACCGCCTTAAATCTCTTGGGTGTGGATATTGACTTTTCTTCTTATATGCCCCTACTGCCTCTTGTCCCAAAGTAAAAAATTTATCAATTCTTCTGCTTATAGCACTTCTTTCTATATGAATGATTTTACTTATTTCTTTTTGTGTCATATTTTCAATAAAATACATACGAAATATACGCCGAGTCAGACTGTCTGGAATTTCGTCAATGAATTGTTCCACATCCTCGCACTCTTTTTTCAGAATTTCTATTCTCTTTTCATATCTTCTTTCCGTTCTTTCCACCTTGTCCCAATCCACGCCTACAACAGTCTGGGGGACTGGATAACCTTTTCGATAATCCAGTATTGTATCATTTCCAATCATGGAATCGCCGCCAAAATCATTTAATAAAATATTTTGCAATTCCCTGATTTCCGCTTTTTTGCTTCTATAACTTCCCAGAAATTCTTTCGTCAATGCAATCACCCCCCATTTTATGCCTGCTGCCACTCTGCCATAATTTATATAGCTTTTATTCTTGGATGTCAAAATTTACCTCTTTATTTTGCAAACATTTGTTCTATAATATATTTATCAACTTTGTAGAAGAGGTGTTACCTTTGCCGAGATTTACATCAGTGTCCAATACATCATATGACCATACAAATATTGATATAGTCTCTGTTATTGCATCATTCGACACAGACGGTCATATAAAGCCTTTATATGTACGAATCAACGAAGATTCTCTAAAGGTACATTCTTCATGGTTAAGACCATCTTTCCAAAATTTGATGGAGTTCCAATGTAAAGTTATTGACAACAATTGCCTTAAACCCTTGATACTTACCTATCACAAAGTTGAAAATGTGTGGACAATTCCCAAAATTACAGGTACATAAATTATTCATGCTTAATCAATGCAAATTCTATGACCCATACATAGGGATTCGCATCCCATCCGTATAAAGATAAATCACTTTTCTTGATCGTGTTATTCCAGATATTTTTAAATATCCTTCTTGCCTGCCAGTAAGCGTTTTCCGGGTCGTTAAAAGCTTCTGGCCGTAAGTCAACTCCTTCACGAAGGAAATCGTCTAATCTCATACCTTTTATGCGTTCCACGCGGACATCTGTTACTTTAAGGAAGAGGCGCGCAGCTTTTTTGGGCATATGTATGGATGGACGCCATGTAAATAATCTATCTGCATTCGGAATTGAAGTTCTCTTCACACAGGCTTTATATAAATATCTGCCTGTTTCCCATTCGCCCCACGTTTCCCGGACATACAGAATGTCATCTCTTCTATATGGCAGTTTAAAGAATTTCTCACCATATCCATTTGAAAATGTTCCTCTGCAAGATATACTCTTTTCAGGTGTAAACATTGTATAACCAAACACAGCATCTTTCGGCACGAATCCTTTTAATGTACGCCTTGTAACTGTTTTAGGGTTTTTCTCTCTCATTATCGCCAGAACCATATCTGTATTAAAAAGAATTGGTTTTGCTATCTTTAATAATTCTTCTCTATTCATCGGATACCTCCTGTAAGTATCTACTCTTCTTTCAATGCGGCTTCGGCTGCTTCTTCGGTGAGGAAAACGGTTTTTTCAAAATCTTCATACATTCCTACAGAGAATTTAGTTTCATATATCTCTCCCCAATTCGGAACTCTGCCGCCTCCGCTGTATATATGCACACACCAAACCGTATCCCCCACCGCACAAGGCAGTTCCAACAGTTTCCCTTGTTCCTCTAAGTCCAACATTTTCTTGAACTCGCAGATTCTGCACATTCCGCTTTCCTGATTCTGTTTTGAAAAACTATAGTCGCATTCATCACATGGATTAAATATTTTCTCCATATTTTCCTTTCCCTCCACAATCCCCCCAAAATCCCCTAATGATATTGTAATATGGATTCAGGGGGATTTTGTACCAAATTAATCAGCGCATAATGCAACCATTTCTTTTATTGCATAACTAAGACTATCTTCATCAATACCATAATTTTCATCATAAATCGGCGACAAATTCAAGGCGCCTGCCAACTTATCCATGGTTTCCTCACTTATTTCTATTGCTGCTTTCATTTTCATTCTCCTTTCGTCTGCAGTAATTCCGGATTGTCGAAAATATTTCCAACTCTAAATTCGGAAAGTGACATCATGCTCCTTTAGAATTTTATCTTCATCTGTCCATCACATTGCGCTTTCTTCTTTTTGCCCTTCTTTCGGGACGTATATCCCTTTTCATTCTCTCCGAATGCGTCTATGCAATTAAATGCAAAATCATTGCATCGATTCGTGGACTTAGCTGTTTCATCGCTCATTGTCTTATTCCGTATGCTGCAATAATTTGCATCACCCACGGTTAAATAGCAACAATATCTGCAATACTGTTTCATGTAGCCACCTCTCTTACGCAAACCGTATCTGACCGTTCTCTTCCTGCCTTATCACCATATTTTTTGTACGCTCTGACACACACAATTCCGGCAGATTTGCCTTTACCAGTGCTGCCGGTATGGGCGGACATACCGCATTTCCACACCTCTTTACCTGCTCACTCCTGGAATACTTCTTGCCGGTAATATCCCGTTCAATGATATAATCTTCTGGAAATCCCTGACATCCGTACAGTTCCCGCGGCTCCAGCATCCGAAGCCCTATGTCCACTATCCTGTATCTCTCCCCGTTCACGGTCACAAGCCCGAACCGGTCATGCGTCGGTATCGTATCGAGTGGCTCGCGAATGTCCTGACCGGTACCCTGCCCATAATATTTGATCAGGAATGCCCTTACTTCCCCGAAATGCCCCGGAGACGTTGTGACCGTATGAAGCGGCTCCCTGACATCCTGGCCAGTTCCTGATTTATAAAACTTACTGAGGAACGATGTTACAAGGCCGTACCGATTTGCGGCATCTACGGTCATCAGCGGTCCTTTTACTTCCTGTCCCCGGACGCCTGCTGCCGCTTCCGAATGATACTGTATCAACATCGGGCTTACGATACCACTGTGATTCACCTGTATGATAAAAGGCTCTTCATTTTCGATCACGAATTTCCTCAATCCTCTTGCTATCCGCTCCATCGTTTTCGGTGCAAGGGGTCTTACTGCCCTGATTCCATACTTTTCTTTTATCTCTTCCGCCGTATCAAAGATAGAAGGGCATGGAAGGGAAAAGTCAATCTGTGTATATGCGCCGACGTACGGCTCTAATATTCCAGCTTTTACAAGCCTGCTGCCTCTCGGCCCGTGCGTAGGCTCCGGCCAGACCACAGGCTTTCCATCGCAACGCGCTACCATGAAGAATCTCTTCCGGGTCGTCGGCGCTCCGTAATCTGCCGCCGTGAGCTCCCTGTATTCTACTATGTACCCAAGTTCTTCCATCTGCGCGACAAACTTTTTAAATGTTTCCCCGCGTTTTTTCCTAATCGGATGATGCCGTCGGTTAAGAGGCCCCCATGTTTTAAATTCTTCCACATTCTCAAGCATGATCACCCTTGGCCTTACCGTTCCGGCCCACCGCAGGGCTATCCATGCAAGGCCTCGGATATTCTTATCTTTCGGCTTTCCACCTTTTGCCTTACTGAAATGTTTGCAGTCCGGAGAAAACCACGCAAGCGCAACCGGCTTTCCTTTGCAGACTCTTTCAGGGTCTATGTTCCAGACCGATTCGCAATAATGCTTTGTCGCCGGATGGTTCGTCCTGTGCATCCGTATCGCTTCCGGGTCGTGGTTTATTGCAATATCCACGCTGTACCCGGTCGCCATCTCTATGCCGGTACTCGCACCACCTCCGCCAGCAAAATTGTCAACGATCAACTCTCCGTTTATCATGACCTGTCTCCTTTACGCCTGCTTCCTCTTCCAACGTTTTCTGATACTCTGCCACCTCCCGGCACTTTTCAGAATACAGCTGGTCAATCTCCCTAATCTGCTCCGGTATGAGTCCTGTATCTTCATATCGTCCAAGTTTATCTATACACTCCCATAACGGTACATTTCGATTTGCCTTATATCCAGCCCGAAATATTGCTTTATGTGTCAATCGCTCCATCTGTGTCAATTTTTTCATCTTTCTTTTCCTTTCCAGTTCTCAAGTTTCATTTGCACATAAGACGGTTCAAAGTTCATCCAGAGTATTTCTCTTTTTTTGGAACATATCTGTGAATAACACGTTGTTTCCTCCCGATGCCATCCTTTTAGCCTTTCGTTGTAGAGTTCGCTTTCGTATCCTGATATCAGCACCGGCCCTTTGTGAGCTATAAGCACATCCAGTAAATCATTTTGCGCCCTATCATCCATTTCGCATCTATACTGTTTTCCATGTCTCGTACTTAAAACATAAGGTGGGTCATTATATATCAGCACATTCGGATGATTAAATCTCTGAATCAGTTCCACAGCCGGCCGGTTCTCTATCTGTACGCCCCGGAGTCTTTCGGCTGCCTGCATGATCTTTTCCTGAAGATTTACCCAATCTTGGGACGCATACGCTCTTTCCCTTCCCTGTACATCATTTTTCCAGCCTACTTTCTCCCCATTCGTGCGGAATCCATGCCCCATGTTTAGTTTTATGTAAAAATTAACTGCCTTTCCCAGACTGTCTTCTGGTACCTCTGCATAAACATTTTCATAAATCTGCCTCGCATAAGGTGTCCAGTAGATTTCATGCGCGAGTCGTTCCGGGTCCTTCTTTATCCACTCAAACAGATTTACAACATATCCATCAAGGTCATTTACTGTCTCTATATGTGATCTCTGCTTATTGAACAAAACGCCCCCGCTCCCGAAAAAGGGCTCAAGATAACTATGATGCTCCGGGAAAAAACTTATAATCCATTTCGCTATGCTCCATTTACTACCCGGATACTTCATTACTGCATTCATATGCCCATTGTCCTTTCTCACCTGAACGGTAATTCATCTTCCATCCCTTCCGGTATATTAATAAATCCGTCATCATCCGTATAAAAATCAGGACTGCTGCCGCTATGTTCTTTATTATTCTTACTCTCAGCAAATTCCTGTTCTTCCACTATCACATCTGCCGTATATACTTTTCTTCCGTCCCTTCCTGTATAACTTCCTGTCTGTATACGTCCTGTGACTGCGATCTTTAGCCCTTTATGAAAATATTTCTCTGCTAACTCACCAGCTTTACCAAATGCAACGCAGTTTATAAAATCTGCACTTTGACGCTCCCGATTAAATTTCCGGTCAACTGCAAGTGTGTAACGTGCTATTAAAGTTGCTTCTTCGCTGGAAGAATATCTGACATCCGGCTCCCTTGTCAGTCTGCCAATTAGAATCACTTTATTGATAAGTCATCCCTCCTTCTTTTGTAGATGTTTGAGATATTCAACAAGGATACTTACGGAAACCGTTGAATTTGTATAAAATTGTTCATAAGGCACATACGGATTTTTATGCTGATTCTTCCTGTATTCATCCGAATATATCATGTGGTAGTGTGTATCCTTATAATCTCCGTCCGCTTCTTGATTCTCTTTAAAGCATTCTTCTTTCAGCATCCACGGCGGGCAGGTGTATCTGTACTTTACAGCAATAAGCCTGCTGCCATCCGGAAAATCATATTTGTAATACCTCGCCTGAATATTCGCATCTTCATACCACAGTCCCCATGCTTCTACATCCTCAATCCATGCCTTACGCTGCTCATTATTCTTAAATATTGGAAGTTCCGGCTGTTCCCGCTCCGATATATTATTCCCTTTCCTGATTCCGATAACGCAATATCCTGATTCCAGCGCCGAAGATGTCTCTTCATCGTCCATATGCGATATCGTCATCTTGAGTGTCCTTCCTGTCGCTTTTCCTTTTGCAAATTCTCCGAGCGTGATATCCAGCCCTTCTTTGTAACCGTCATCTTTAAGGAGCAGGTAATTTAGCTTTCCGTCCATGATGTTCTTAAACGTCTCTTCCGCTGTACGGATATACTTCGCGCTATCCCCCATCTGTACTGGATTCTCGCTTGGCAGACATTCCATCTTTTTTTCATCTTCCATCTCGCGGAGTTTCCTTTTCGTCTCCCTGTCTATCCTGTCCTGTTCTTCTGAATACCGCTGTTCCTCCGTCTTTTCCGATTCTGCTTTATTTATGTATCTGTCGCACTTTGTACAGGTCCCCATCTTTGCATCACATACGGCGTATTCTTTACAGGAATAGCATAACGATGTGATACCCTCCGGATGCGGTTCCTGATATTCCTCACATGATGTCTGCTGCCTCTCCTGATATTCTGTTTTTTCTTCTCCCTCCTCCTTCTCTTCTTTCATCGTCCGTACTTCCTTGTTCGTAAGTTCTCCCGATTCCTTATACTTTTCAAGCGCCGTATTCTGTTCATCGTCTTTCATTCCGCTAAGTTCATACGCCGCGGAAAAAGTCAGCCGTTCATTTTCCAGTTCTTCTTTAAATTCCGGTATCAGGTTATTATTTATCGATTCAATCTGTGCAACTTTTGTACGCGACATTTTCAGCATCGATGCGATCACATCCCTCAGACGGCCGGAATTGATGTCATACCCTTTTATCTTCTTTCCTTCTACCTTCATTTTTTCAAGAGCCGCTTTCAGACGTCTTTCCTCTTCAAGCACATCTTTTATGCTCTTATCCCGGTACGCATTCGCAATTATGATCTCAACCTGTTCTTCCGCTTCACCCTGCGGCGTTGATAATTTGCATGTTGCTATCTCAAATTCCTTGTAGCCTTTTTCCACGAGCAATTTTAAGGCCATCCAGCGGCGTTCCCCCGCGATTATCCGGTATTCTCCTTTTTCACATGGTTCATATACCAGTTCAAGATTCTGCTTTAATCCATACATTAGAATCTCTCCGGCCAGCTCTTCCACCGCCTCTATGCTGTAAAAATTCTTTTCGTTTCGGTACATCTTAAAAATAGAAATATCCTTTGTGCGAAATCTCGCTCTCGGCACATCCTCAATACCTGCCTTGCTCTTTTCATTTAATACGTCCAATACCGTAAAAGCCATTTCTTATAGAATCCTCCTGTTCTCATATTCCGCTCAATGCCTGTATAATCTCGCGGTATTCTTTTTCACGTTTCCCCGTCTGTCATGGCCCATCACCCTTTTACTCTGTCAATTTCTGCTTCTTTGTCTCTGTTCTTTCAACATTTATCTCTCCTTTAGCATTCTGTGATACTGAAGCTTTTACCCCACCGCGCAGGTTTAACGATATCTTTTCCATCGCTCCATCATGTATCTGCTCCACTGCTGCCCGCAGTATATCAATAGATTTTCCCGCATCCTCCCCGAACAGCATGGAAATGTTCTTCAATGCTTTTTCTTTCCGCAGCTTTTTTTTCTGATACTCTACCGCTTCCGCACACTTACAATTCATTACTGCCTTTTGTTCTGCCTGCTCCGGCGTCAATTCACAATCACCGTCAAGCTGTACTAATTGCCCGCAGAATCTACACTCTGCAGTCGGAATCATCTTTTTCGTCATCTGCTGCCTCCTGTTCTTTTCTCTTCTCCTATCAGTTCCGCAACGATCTCTTTGTAATCCTGTGTCACAATTCCCCTTTTCGAGAACTCCGGCAGCGGTTTCATTGCCATGCTCGCCTTCTCTGCTATGATTGACCGCCGAATCGGTGTCTTGAACACATCGAAACCGGATGACTTTTTCAACCATTCCTCAACCTCAAGGGAAGTCTTGTTTTTCTGCCGCATGGTCATTACCACCTTTATCCGCATGTCCGGATTCATCCTTCTTAAATCCTCTACCTGCTCCGCAAGGTTATAAAGTGCGTCGTTCTCATATCCCCCGACTTTCACGGGCGCAATGATCAGTTCCGTTGCAAGAAGGATATTGATTACGATCATATCCAGCAGACGCCCGCAGTCACAAATACAGTAATCATACGCATCCGCAACTTCATGAAGCGCATCCCGCAGCCTCGTCACCTGATTTTCTTCCTGTTTCATCAGCAGGAACATATCTGTACGCATCAGATATCCATTAGCCGGAATGATATCGATATTCTTGTATCGTGTCGCCTTTATAAGCTCCGATGTTTTGTAATCACCTCCGACGTTTATATGCCGCTCTAACAATTCGCTCATTCCGATGCCTTCCGGTTCATACTCCCCGAAAGTCCTTGATGTGTCGCCCTGTGCGTCGCCGTCTATCACAAGCACACGTTTCCCGTGTTCCTCCCCCAGTATGTACGCAATCGAATCCGCTGTCGTAGTCTTTCCGATGCCGCCCTTCGGAGACATCACCGCAATCATCTTCATCCTTTTTCCTCCTTACATAACTTTTGTTTTTCCGTTAATCCTTTTTTACCGCATCCACACCGGCTCATTGCTGCTTTATCCTTCCCCACCCAGTAGAGCAGATATCCTGCAGAAATAAATATCACGGACGCGATCAGGACTGCTGCCACGATTCCCTTTTTCACGCTCCCTGCCTCCTTTTCCTTCTTTTCCTCTCCGTACATCCGAATACCGCTTCATATTCTGATACGATACCTGCATCCGTTATGAACCGGACTTCATACCAGTAATTTCTTTCTGTATCCACATAGATGTCATAGAGTTTTCTCTTTCTCTGTACTGTTCCGATAAATTCTGTCTCAAGTTCCTCTGCTTCCCATCCGTCCCGGTTCTCATAGCTGTATGCCTTTTTCAGACATTCCTCAAGCTGTGCCTGCGTATACTTCATCATGTGCCCCCTCTTATTGCCCCATCTTTAAGATACTGTTATTCTGAATACTCATTTGTGAACCGCTTTTCAGCGTCAGATATTCCTCGATCACGCCGACAGCGGTATCTGCAGAATAACAAGTCGCGACAAAATGTCCTGCTACCGCCATATCCTTTAAGAACTCCTTCTGTGTGACCTGCTGTCTGTTCTGGCCGTATTTCATCTCTATGTACAGCCCACAGTAGATTCCTTTCGGATATGGCAGACACAGGTCTGCTACACCGGCTTTAACTCCCATCTGTTTCAGCTTTACCGCCTCTAACCGGTTCCTGCTGCCTCCGTTCGGGCAATGATGCAGCCACTTTAACTCTGGATAACGGCCCGTATGATATTGCGCCCATTGTATCACTGCCGCCTGCTCCGTATCCTCGCTTCTTTTCGCATATCTCATATCCATCTTGGTTTCCCCTCTCATTTTTTCTCTGCTATTCCCTGCTAAAATAATGGTTCCCGATAACGATGTATGGCGTTCCGAATGTGTGGAAATGCCCTTCCCGAAAATACACGACATCATACGGCAAAATGCTTTCGTTCAATGCTTCCTGTACTGCCTCCATACATTCTGTATCTAACGGGGCCGCGCCTGACGCCCCATAGGTGGAAAAAGCATTTTCCTGTCCGATTACAGCTTCTATTGTGTCCGGGAAACTACTGGATTCTACCCGGTTCAGTATCACTTCTGCGACTGCTACCTTTCCCTCAAAAGCCTCTGTCTTTGCCTCTGAAAATACAATCCTCGCCATCGCATCGAACTCCGAAAATGATATGTAATCTATCTCATTCCGGCCGTATACCGGTATCATTCCGTCTTTATGCGGTCTTACCCAGCTTGCCGGCATCGTTTCCCACGCTCTTTCCTTTGTCTGCCTAATGAGCTCTTCCGCATGGAGCGATATTTCCAGCGTGGTCATTGACGCCTGCTGCCACTCATTACCTGCTTGTCCGCCTTTTTTTACCGCTTCCGCCAATATCATGATGATGACTGTTTCCACCGCTATCAATACGGCCGCTTTCCATAGCAGTCTTTTCCAATTTCCCAGACGCTTTTTCATTGTCCTTTTTCCTCCGCATTCGTGCATGTATATAAAACATCCCGTTAAAGCCGTTGTAATAGACCTCCGCATTCGCGAAATCGTGGTCGGGATACCAGCCCGAAACAATCTCCCCGATAGCACCCTGATTCTTTACCATTCCATCTACATATGTGCCAATTTTTTTATAATTTCCCTGCCCTTTTTTCTGTTGCTTGGAATGCACCACTCTGATATCCGGTTTTTTCAATCCTTTTGAACTATTCCACCGGCGTTCCGACTTGATACGGTCCTTTTCTTTTACGATATAATTTGCCAGACCTGACAGGCCGTTTTCATCTTTCCGCAGTTTCCGCACTTCATTCCGGCTCGACTGCTTCCAGCATGATTCCACGGTGTCCATATCCAGTGCACCGTCCATCACCATATGATGATGCCATCTGATCTCTGCGCCTGGGTCATATTCCGTTACATAGATGTATTTCGCATTCGGAAGGCCGCGCTTTCTCCGCTGGTAATTTATGCGGCTTATGTACTTCTGCATGTTCTTTATCGCTGTATCAATATCTCCGTCCGGCGGTAGATGCGCATCATCATATGTCAACGTTATCCAGATATCCCCATCGTCAAAGTTCTGGTTTATCAGCCGTTCTACATACTTCTTTGCATTCTTATCATTTAGATTTTTCTGCGCCCGGCTGTTATCCCTCTTGACCAGCCCTTCCGCCGGTATATCATCTTTACGGGTAAACTGCGGATATATCTCCAGTTCCAGCTGCTCACCGGCTCTTATCTCCTTTAAGGCGTGTACCGTTCTTTTCCTTCCGGAAGACATGGAAAGCATCTGTTCTACCATCCACTCGTGCATATCTTCCAGTTCTTTGTTGTAGGCCGCTTCATAATCGTATGGAATGAACGGTTCTCTCTTCTTTTTCTCCTGCTGCCTCTTCTCCTTCATCTGACACCATCCTGTTATATCTTTTTTATACCTTTTTCACTTATTTGTTACTATCAATTACAAGGCCGGAAAAAAGTGCTGAATCCCTTGAAAATATGCGGTTTTCTTTCTATCTGCCGCTTGCTTTTTTGTGTCAGATTTGCTATAATAAATATGACCTTAATACAAATCTTACTGACACACTGATTTGTACCGGATGACTACTCACAATAGTCATCCATTTTTTTGTCTTTATATTCGGCTTGCCATCGTCAGGCACAAGGTCGCCATCCTTGCACGACGGGGAAGCTGTCAGCTTCCCCGTTTCGGCATATCTCTATGTTTGTCCTACGCTTAACCGCTTACGCGGTCTTATCCTTTGCTTTCTCTACCTTGTAGATTTTAAGATCTTGTACGGTACCGCCCAGCTGGTGTGCAAGTAATCTTGCCAGACTTTCCATCCAGCTTTCCGCCGTGATTTTTGTCGATGTACTTGTATCGTTCATACCCAAACCCCCTTTTGAAATTAATATGTGTGTACAGATTGTCTCTATGTTGCCTATTTTTTTACAAAATAAGGCTCGCTTTACTTCGCTACTGATTTACACAACACATTTTCTTTGCGTATGCACCCAGCCGCATTTGAAACTTTTCTACGCTATTTACTGCCCGCTGCGACACATCTTTCAAATTGACTTCTACTTCTACTTTTTTACCATCATCCGTGATCAGATGTTTCGTAAATAAATCACAATTATTTCTTCCTTTTACATTTGCCATTTTTCTTACCTCACTTTTAATTTATTGATGTTGTATTCCGAACATTTCTGCTATACTGTACTCACAGGCACCCTCCAGTGCTGAATACACAAGAAGGGAATTTGGGTATGAATCTTGATAAAAACTCCATCAAAATACTGCGTTGTTTTATAAAAAATGAAAATATTCTTACACTTGAACAACTAACAGTTTTGACTCATTTCGATAGCAATGATATTCTTGAACGCTTAGTCTATTTGTGGAAAAATAAATTAATCCGTGTTGTCGATTTTGAACAACCCCCTCTTTTACCTGAAGACGGACAATTTCAAATAACAATAGCGGGGAAAATTTATATGTCGCAACGTCCCAAAAACATTATTCTTACTTGGCTCCCACTGGCTTTATCTACTATTGCCATTGTTATCTCAATCATTGCATTATTTCAATAAAGCGATGATTGAAATGATTAATGCACATACAGACACTAAATATTCAAAAAATACAAGTTTCTTTCCTAACATCTCCACCTTCACCGCCCCTCATTATTTCCTTGCTTTTTTACCGATTATTTTTTATACTGAAATCAAAATACCAAAGAAAGGAAATTTCATATTATGAAACATTCAAAAATTATTATTTTTTTATTTGCATTATTACTTTTATTAACAGCTTGCGGAAATGATATCTCAACCCAGGATTACATTAATGTTGTTACTGAAAACAAAGCACTGAAAGAACAGGTTGACACTCTATCTGCAGAAAACCAAGCCTTATCTGCTGAAAATGAATCCTTGTCCGTTGATTTGCTCGATGCGGAAGCTGAAAAAACAATAGAATCACTTCCTATGGAATATTTTAATGCGTGGGCAATTACTTCTTTTGGAGATAACAGCATTTGCTTAATGAGTGCTGATGCCCTTCACTTGCAATGTATCGCTGGAAATACTTATTCAATTTCCGAAGAAGGCATATCGACCTTATGGTCAGACTTGCTTGCTTCATTAAAAACCCTTTCAGTGGTAAAAATTCCCAGTTCATGTGAAACCATCTCTATTAGTTTCCTCGACCCCTCTGGCACACACATCATCGATTACTATCTAAATATAGGCAACAGTACGAACGAAAATTTGGTAAATTCTATAATGTGTAATGTAATGTATATAGATGAAATTACTATCTACATGGATAAAATTGCTAATGACAATACGAACAATTAGCATTTAAACTTCTTGTATCTTTGCCATCTTCGTTTTTTACCATTAAAGGCTGTTTCATATAATGAGCAGTCTTTTTTTGTGTTTTCTTCCTACTAAGCCGTACTACACTCCTTAAATAAAACTCTAATATCTGTTTCTGGAAAACACTTTTGTTGAATATTGAATGCCTCCACTAAACTTATAGGAGACCTCCCAGATAATTTTCTTGAAAGTGTTTCCCGATTCATACCTATATTTTTTGCTACATCAAGAATGGTTAAATTATTCTTTGCCATCTCAATTCTCACATTTTCATATATCACACAATTTCTTTTCATTGCGCACCTCCAATCATTCAACGCGTGATTATACTTACATTAAATCACTCATTGCGTTATTTGTCAATCCATTTTTTATAAATAATCTTGCATTGTGCGATTTTTGTTGTATAATGTGATATAATAAGGAGTGTTTAAAAAATGGAAATATACAAAATACTTGCCCAAATTATGGAAGAAAGACAATTAAAAATTTCTGATGTTGCAAGAATGTGCGATTTACCAGATTCTACTGTGCGCGGTATTGAAAAAAGAAAGCAAAGCACGATTGCCCTTGAAGTTGCTTTTAAGCTTTCAAACGGTTTAGGCGTTTCTTTAGAATATTTGAATGGTATGCCAGAAAAAAATAATAATTCAGAAAATGATTTTCGACTAAAGAAAATAACTAACTATTATAATGAAATGGATGATATTGGTAAAAACCAACTTGTTGACCAAGCAGAATACATAAAGTCAAAACATCCTCGACACACCCTTGAAATCAAAGCCGCGCACAATGACCACGAAACTGAACCCGGGGAGCTTGAAAAAATGCGTAAAGACCTTTCAAAACTGAAAAAGCCGGACTGATATACATAATTGGGGGAATTAAATTGAAATATGAAGATTTGCTGAAAGAAAGCACTTTAAATGATGTCCATGTGATAGAAAATGTTGATTTTGAATCACAAGCCGATGGGCTTATCAATGGAAATATAATAGGCATAAACCGAAAAGTCCGAACATATCGCAAACGCACCTGCATATTAGCGGAAGAATTAGGGCACTACCATACCACAGTGGGAGACATTATTAATCAATCTACTATATCAGAGCGCAGGCAGGAACTACATGCACGCGTTTGGGCATACAACAAATTAATAGGACTGAATGGAATTGTAAATTCATATAAGCATGGTTGTTATTCTCTGCATGATACTGCTGATTATTTAGAAGTCACAGAAGAGTTTCTTTTTGAAGCATTACAGTATTATAAGGGAAAATATGGTATATATGCGGCGATAGATAATTATGTTATCTATTTCGAGCCTTCATTGGGCGTATTTGAATTAGTATAAACCCTAAAAGATTAGCTATATTTATGTAAAGGAGATGTCTTAAATGTCAAAAAACTATATATCAGACGAAGAATTTGAGGCTCTTTCCGAAAAAGAACAGGTTCAGGTATTGATTGATATGATAAAAGATGCTCCACATAATGAACTGATATTATTAAAAAATGTGTTAGATGAAATGCTTAAATTTTCTACATGAGAAAATATTGAAGAGGCAGAACCAGACGAAATTGACTTGCAAATGTTACATGCTATTGATAATGACCCCGAATGTCACGAATTTGTTAAAGAAAGTGAAATTAATTGGAACTAAACGATTTATCAAAACAGCCTTTCTCTTTAACTTTCAAAACTGCCAATGCGATATTAAAACAAAGCGGTATCAGTTACAAATTTTAATAATAACCCTTTGCGACACCGCAAAAATAAACTTTAGGGGAATATTGCAATGCACATTCGCATATGCTATAATGCCAGTAGGCAAAAGAGTGGTAACAATTCCATGAGAACAAAGAGCGAATCCCCCAACCGTGAGGCAACACAGTTGAGGGATTCTTCTTTTCTTTTATAGTGGCAAAGCACCCACTAGGCTATTTGTTGTCCTTGTGATCACTGTCTAGCCATTTGATGATGTAGTGGCAAGCTACACCAGCCGCAACAGCAACTAAGAAAGTGGCAACTATCTCCATCAGAACACCTCCGCCCGTTGTCGGGTATCGGTTGGACAACGAAAACATTATAGCATAGAAATTCTTATTTCGACAATATTTGTAGGAAAATGTTCAATACAACACTAAACTCACGGAGGTATATCATGAAAAAAATCCGATGCGCTCTATATGACCGCGTAAGCACCGACCTGCAGGTTAAGGATGGCCTTTCCCTTGAAGCACAGCGGGATGCGCTCACAAACTATGCCATTTTGCACGGGTATGAAATTGTAGACTACTACACCGACGAAGGTATCACCGCCCGGAAGAATATGCAGAACCGCAAAGAACTCATACGGCTGTTAAATGATGTAAAGGCTGATAAGATTGACCTCATTCTCGTAACAAAGCTCGACCGCTGGTTCCGTAATATAAAAGATTATCATAATACACAAGCAATTTTAGAAGCCCATAACTGCAACTGGAAAACAATCTTTGAGCAGTACGACACAAGCACCTCAAACGGCCGCTTTGCGATCAATATCATGCTTTCCGTAAACGAAAACGAATGCGACCGTGATTCCGAGCGAATCCGTGAAGTATTCGCATATAAGCGCCGCAATGGTGAAATTCTTTCAGGAAAGCATGTAAGTTTTGGATATAAAGTAGAGAACAAAAAATTTGTGAAAGACGAAAAGACACGACATATCGTAGAGGACTTCTTTTCTTATTACTTCACTGTATACTCGAAATATGCAACGGTTAATTACATCATGGAAAAATACGGTCCTGACTCTCCGCCGGAAACGACATTACAATATATGTTCCGAAACCCCGTATACTATGGGCACATGTATGGTAAAGATAATTTCTGCGAGCCTTATATCACTAGAGAGCAATTTGACAAAATAAAGGAAATCGGAAATCTAAAAACATACACAGGAAGCCAAGAGCCTTATATCTTTTCCAGTCTTATCAAATGTCCTTATTGTGGACATAACTTTGCTGGATACAAGCATAAAACCATGAAGAAAAATGGAAAAGTATATATCCATTCCGTGTATCGTTGCAAACAAAGGCTGCGTGCAAAAACTTTATGTCCAGGCACAATTAACATATACGAAAATACCGTGGAGAAATATATCCTTGCAAATGTTGATCAGAAACTTCAGGAACTTTCCGATATACAAATGTCCTTTAGGATGTCTTTTCAAAAGGCATCTCAAATGAATCCAGAAAAAGAAATTGATAAATTAAAAAAAGAACAATCAAGATTAAATTTACTGTTTCAAAAAGGGCGTATTGAAGAGAACTACTATGAAAGCGAATACGATAAGCTGACAGAAAATATAAAAAAATATGAATACCTTACAAAAGACCTGTCCGAAAGCACTTATAGCCCTTTATTTGAAGCATTTTCAGGCGACTGGCAAGATGTGTACAACAAGCTTGACAAAGAACATAAAAGGGCCTTCTGGCACGATAAAATAAAGGGTATTTACATCAATCCAGATACACATAAAATATGCGGTTTTAATTTTTTGTATTAGTTGTAGTACTATCCTAAAGCTGACAGATGTAAAATAAGGAGCAATCTGCCCCTGTCTGCGGACATATTCGTTAAAAATGTCATCCACAACTCTGCTGATGGATTCATAAATTGGCCGTCCATACACAAATGCCTGATCGTAGGCAGTACTGTTCGTGATATCGAAACTGTAACCCTGGCTCCTGTACCATTCGGTAAATACCCGATTCAACGCAAACGTAATGATCGCATAAATATTTGCCCGCAGAGACGCATCCGGCCAGGTCGGATAAATCTCGCTGCTTGCCACATTTTTCACATAGTCCGGAAAAGATACCTGCACATTCGACGCATAAGCCGCCGGGCGGCCAAGATGCACCGTGATCGGATTGGGAATGATGACCTGACGCAGCACGCGCGGCTCATCAACAGGCGCCTCCTGATAACGTGCCTCCCGCATGGATGCCGCCGGTTTTCCGACAACGATTTCCGTAGTTCCCGTACTGCGCTGCCCTTCTGACAAAGGCACGAACATAAGCGGAAGAACTGCCGTCTCTCCCTCATAAATGGGAATTTCCGTAACATGAATCGAATGAAATCCCGCCGTCTGCGCAAATACATCATAACCGATATATGCCTTCCCTCCATAATAGGGATCAAGTGAAAGTTCCCTGCCCACCGTTTCCAGAGAAACGAGCGGCGCCTCTCCATTTTCATCTGTTGTCAACTCATAAAAACTGCGCCCTTCATCATCCAGAATCCTGATCTGCACACCTGCAAGCGGAATCGCATCATGGGCAGTCCTCGCCCGTATCGTCAGATAACCAATTGCCATATATCCTTCTCCTTTTTCTGATACAATTTTTTCTGCTTTATTATATGAACAGGAAAAGAAAACGGGAACATATTAAAAGTGCGCCCGGTTGTTTTAACCTGACGCACTTTTTACTTCCATAGAATTTCGACCATCTTTTTTAGCGAAGACAAAATCCCTATTTGTCTTCCATAAATTCTACATGGCCATCTTCAATATGATAAATCGCTCCGACGACCTTTACACCATCGGCCATATGTAAGCTGCTTTTAATCTTCCCGATGCTGTTCTCCACATTCAGGCAGCTTGCTTTGTATCCGTCCGTTTCGTCACCGATCGCGGCTTTGATCTCATCTGTGATCGTCTTGATGAAGCCGTCCGCATGACCGCCCATCGCTGCTCCTACCGCACCACAATTCGTATGGCCAAGCACTACGACCAGATTGGAACCAAGATGGTCTACCGAATATTCCACGCTGCCGAGCTGGAAATCATTAACGACATTTCCGGCAACACGGATTGTGAACAATTCCCCGATTCCGGCCGAAAAAATGCTCTCCGGTATAACACGGGAATCGGAACAGGTAATGACTACCGCATATGGAAACTGGCCGTTTTCACAGGTATCTTTACGAATCGCCGGTGATACATCCCCCGGATTTACAGAGGCGCTCATATACTTTTCATTTCCCTTCTGCAATTTCAATAAAGCTTCCTCCGCAGATAAGCCTTTTACATCACTGGACATTTTGGAACCCTCCTGTTTTTTATTTTAAAGTATATCATTTTACGCGGTCGTTGTAAAGTTCGGAACAGCCGCCCATGTTTGCCCATGTTTGTGCCTTCACAGGGACTATGCAGCGTTCTGCCCGGGCGGCGGCACAATACATTCCACGAAAACCCATGGAGAATCGCAAAGCGATTCTCCGGTGTGAGAAAATTCCGTTTCACGGACCGTAGAACTTCTTAGTGAAGCGTCCACTGGCGCAAGCTTTAGAAGTTCTTCTCATACTTATATTGCAAAATCAAACAGACTGATCTGATTCGACTCCGGTAGATCGCCCAAAATACCAAGCCTGTCCATTAATTCCGTAACCGTCAGGGATACCTTCGTACGCTCACGGAAATCTTCTTTTGACAGGAAAGGACCGTTCTTCGCCGCTTCCACGACCGCATCAGCCGCTTTTTCCCCGAGTCCGTCGATACTGCTCAACGACGGCATCAGCTTATTGACGCCGGACACCTGGAACAGCCGCGCCTGCGCGCTGAACAGGTTTATCGGTTCAAATTCAAAACCTCTCGCGTACATTTCCTGTACGATCTTCATATCCCGGTAAGAATCCTGTTCCTTTTTGCTCAGTTCATCGCTCCTGCGTTTATAATCCGCCATCACACCCTCCAGGTGCTGCTGTCCCTGGCACATCAGTTCATAAGAAAAACCGGATGCGCGGATGCTGAAAAAAGCCGCATAATAAGCAAGCGGATAATTGATCTTACAATAAGCGATGCGCCACGCCATCATAACATAGGCAGCCGCATGGGCTTTCGGGAACATGTATTTAATCTTTTTACAGGACCAGATATACCAGTCAGGTACATCTGCCTCTTTCATGGCCTCTTCCCACTCCGGTTTCAGTCCCTTTCCTTTCCGGACACTTTCCATAATGGTAAAAGAAAGTGCGGGTTCCACGCCCATATGAATCAGATAGATCATGATATCATCACGACAGCAGATTGCAGTGGAAATAGTCGCTTTTCCCTCTTCTATCAGCGTCTGCGCATTGCCGAGCCATACGTCGGTCCCATGTGCCAGTCCCGCAATACGCACCAGGTCCGTAAAGCATTTCGGCTTGGCATCAATGACCATCTGCATCGCAAATTCCGTACCGAATTCAGGAATGCCGAGACATCCAAGCTTACAGCCGTTGATCTGCTCCGGCCGGATGCCGAGGGCTTCCGTCGAAGCGAACAGCGACATCACCTGCTTGTCATCCAACGGAATCTTGACCGGATCAATGCCCGTCATATCCTGCAGCATACGAATCATGGTCGGATCATCATGCCCGAGAATATCGAGTTTTAGCAGGTTGTGATCGATTGAATGGTAATCGAAATGCGTCGTTACGATATCCGTTTTCATATCGTTCGCCGGATGCTGCACCGGTGTAAAGGAATTGATATCCTCTCCCACCGGCAGTACGACGATGCCGCCAGGATGCTGTCCCGTACTTCTTCTGACACCCGTACAGCCCGCCACAAGGCGGTTGATCTCACACGTCCTTTTCCGCTCTCCATGATCCTCATAGTAATTCTTCACATAGCCGAAAGCCGTCTTATCCGCCAGCGTTCCAATCGTTCCCGCGCGGTAAGTCTGTCCGTATCCGAAAATAACTTCCGTATATTTATGCGCCTTACTCTGATATTCACCGGAAAAATTCAAATCGATATCCGGCTCTTTATCCCCCTTGAACCCAAGAAACGTTTCAAACGGAATATCAAACCCTTCCTTCTGCAAAGGCGTTCCGCAGACCGGACAGTCCTTATCCGGCATATCGCATCCGGCACCGCCGCTGAAAGCCTTCACTTCTTCGGAATCAAAATCATAATAATGGCATTTGGGACACAGGTAATGGGGACTCAGGGAATTTACTTCCGTAATACCCGCCATATTCGCCACAAAAGAAGAGCCGACGGAACCTCTGGAGCCTACCAGATAACCGTCCTCCACCGATTTCCACACCAGTTTCTGCGCAATAATGTACATGACCGCAAAACCATTGGATATGATCGAATTCAACTCTCTTTTCAACCGCGCCTCTACGATTTCCGGCAATGTTTCCCCATAGAGTTCATGCGCCTTTTTATAACAGATATCGGTCAAAAGTTTGTCGCTGTTCTCGATGACCGGCGGACATTTATCCGGCCGTACGGGGGACATGGACTCTATCATATCCGCAATCTTATTCGTGTTTGTAATGACCACTTCTTCCGCTTTGTCACTCCCCAAATATGCAAATTCTGCAAGCATCTCCTCCGTTGTCCGATAATAAAGCGGCGCCTGATTATCCGCATCAGCAAAATGCTGCCCTGCCATGATGATCCTTCTGTAAACTTCGTCTCCCGGGTCCAGGAAATGCACGTCACAGGTCGCCACGACCGGTTTCTGGAACTGCTCGCCAAGTTTCACGATCTTGCGGTTGATTTCCATAATATCTTCCATCGAATTGATATTCGGAAGTTTCTCCGATGCGATCATATACTGATTATTGCCAAGCGGCTGTATTTCCAGATAATCATAAAAACAAACAAGTCTCGCGATTTCTGCATCCGGCTTTCCATCAAGAAGCGCCCTGTACAGTTCTCCCGCTTCACAGGCGCTCCCGAGAATCAATCCTTCACGGTACTCCATCAATAGACTCTTCGGAATCCGCGGTCTTCTCGCAAAATAATTCAAGTGTGATTCCGATACCAGACGGTACAGGTTCATGCGTCCCACATTGTTTTTGGCCAAAATGATCGCATGGTGCGTCGGTAATTTTTTCACGATATCCGGACTGGATTTTCCCATCGCATTTACTTTGGCAAGCGTATCCGCTCCTTCTTCCTGCAGCATCGGAATAAATTTCACAAAGATTTCCGCCGTTGCCTCCGCATCGTCCACCGCCCGATGATGGTTTTCGAGCGATACGCCCAGCGTCTTCGCCACCGCATCCAATGTATGTTTTGCCTGATCAGGCAGTAAGATTCGGGCAATGCCAACGGTATCCACATAAGTAAAATCATGTGGTATTCCCAACACATCGCAGTTTTCCATGATGAAACTCATATCAAAACTGGCATTGTGCGCCACCAGCACAGCATCTTTGCAGAAATCCAGAAACTGCGGCAGGATAACATCAATCGTCGGCTCACCGATCACCATATCATCCTGGATACCCGTCAGTTTTTCAATCTCAAAAGGAATCGGCACCTCCGGATTGACAAAAGCGGAAAAGCGTTCCGTAATCTGCCCCGCCGTCACTTTGACCGCACCGATTTCAATGATTCTGTTATTGACCGGCGAAAATCCCGTCGTCTCGATATCGAATACGACAAACGTTCCCTGGAAGCCCTGTCCTTTATTATTCGTCACGATTTCCCGCAGATCGTCTACCAGATAAGCCTCTACGCCATAGATGATTTTGAAAAAGTCCTGCTTATCAGGCTCTTCTTCTCCCGCCTCTTTTCTCTTATTCTTCTCCGCCTTCCACAAATCTTCCCATACATGATTGGCATCCGGAAAGGACTGCAAGACACCGTGGTCCGTGATTGCGATTGCCGGATGTCCCCATTTATAAGCTCTTTTTACGATATCCTTTGCTTCCGATACGCCGTCCATATCGCTCATCTTCGTATGGCAGTGCAGCTCTACCCGCTTGCGCACACTCGTATCAGAGCGGGAAGTCGTAAAGTCAGGAATTTTTTTCACACCGTAAATTGAGCCGATCGTCAGTTCATGGTCAAACTTATCAATGACAACCGTTCCCTTCAGCTTGACAAAGGCACCCGGCTTCATTTCCGCCGTAAGTTCGCCGACCTGCTCCGTTGCCACGAACAGTTTCACTGTCATCGTATCCGTAAAATCCGTAATGTCATAAATGAGGATTGACCTCTCGTTCTTAATATCGCGTTTATCGAAGTTCAGAATCTTTCCGCGTACGACAACATCGCCAATCTCTCCGATGATTTCCTCCATCGGAAGTGCATCGCCTTCGAAATCCCTTCCGAACAGAACGTCCGGATTATCGGAACGCTTCATCGGCCGTCTCGTATCGTTATCGGCACTCCGTCCCTTCCTGAAAGCGCCTCCCTGACTGCCGCTACCCGGTTCCTTCCGCAGGAGCGTCTTTCCGGCCGCAGAAGATATGCTGCCTTTGTCCGTGCCGGAAGCCGCCGTTCCTGCATCGCTCCCCTGGCCTGCTGCCCCCGGAAAAACTGCCATATCTGCTGACTTCGGCGCCGTTATTCCCGATTCTTTTCCTGTACTGTCTGCATCGATATCCGGCAAAATTCCGCCTGCTTCCGCGTTTCCGCTGCCCTTTCCATAACCCGCGCGCGCAGAAATCTCCGCGATCTGCATTTCCAGCCGTTTCTCATCCTCTTCTTTATGCTTAACGGCCTTATGCTCCTTATAGGCAGCCAGAACTTCCACCGAAAAGCCGCAGCGGTCATTGTAGATCTTATCCAGAATCCGCACCAGTTCTTCCGCTTTTTCTTTTCCGAGAACCGTATCTTCTATCGTCAACATCACTTTTCCATCAGAAGGATAGGTAATATCTGCATTCTTAAAAAGGTTATACTCTATCGGCGAATAATCCCGCAGTTCCAGCAAAATGCTTTCCCGATAGATATCCATCAGCTTTTCCGGCGTATATTGCGAGGAAAGATGGAACTTCTCATAAATGCGGATGACCATCGATGCACTTGGGAAGAACTGCTTCCTCATTTCCTGCTCGACGGAAAAAATATCCGCTTTCTGAATCAACCTGTCGGACGATATGTAAATTCGCAGGAAATCCTTCCGTTTGGTCGCCGAGACCCGCTCCACATTTACCTGCTCGAATAAGTCCTGCATTCCGGTATTTAATTTTAAAGTTGGAAATACTTCGAAAAACTTTTTGGACATATGGATAACCATGCCTTTCTATCAGCCTGCAATCTCTCATCGGAATATGCTATTCATTTCCTAATGCTTTGATCAATTCCTGCAGACTATGATAACCCCTGGCCTTAATCAATGCTTTCATATTCTCCGAATAGCAATCTTCTATTCCATTTTTTTCTATAGACATTGCAAAAGAAAAAAGACCCTTTATGTGTGCTATCTCCGTATCATTTCTATCTTTCTGGTCGTATTGATTTATTGCAGCCCAGAATATTTCATTTTTTAATTTCTTTCCGACACTGATATGTCTATACCCATTTTCATCTTTTGTGATGCTCACTCCGGTAATACGGACATGATTTGATTTCTCAAGGTTAAAAAACTCTGTCTTTTTTTCATTTATTGATAAATGCACTTTTTTCAATAAATCTTTTACTATCCGCTGGATTTCTATTATCTTTTGCTCATAATCCTCTTCTACTTTAAAAGATATCACTAAATCATCTGCATATCGCGTATAAATTGGATTTATCAAGTCCATTCTCTTAATCTTTCCATACAATAACCCGTCAAATTCTTTCATATATAAATTAGCCAATGCGGGAGATGAAACGAGTCCTAGCGGAATCCCTTTATTACCCACACTACATTTTTTTACAATATCGTAGCATTCTGTTCTACTTATTGTCGTATTTTTATTAATTTCATAAAACAGACACTCGGCCAAATACTTATGATTCAGACTTGGAAAAAAATTTTTAATATCCATTTTCAAAAAAATATCATTATACATATGTGCCTGAGCATTTTTGTAAATCGAAGAATGAGGCGCATATGCTTTGGCAAATATTGAATTATAAGTATGTTCATTCAGATATTTTACAACGTTCTCATGATATTGCCTTAATTCTCCATTTTCTCTATATGTCACAATTTTACGCACTTTATTTTTCGTTCTAATATGCTTTACAATCAATTGCTCATTCATTGCATGCCTCTCATAATATTTGCGTTTCTGCTATTGTTCCTATACATTGTTTATATTTCTCATAGAAAAAAAAGTTTGTTCCATCTGGCTTTTTTAAAACTACCCTGCTTATTTTCACTTCAAGATTATCATTATATGACACATCCTTTCTGATTTTTATAAAACCGGCAGCCTGAAAAAGATACAAACTCATTCCAATTATATGCCCAATATAAACACCGCTGATATTCCATTGAGCCTTAATAAAACATTCCTGAATATCTGCTCCCGTTTTTTCTCCAATTGTATTTATAAAAACTTCCTGCAGAACTTCCTTCATTTCACGAATATATACTTTCATTTTCTTACTTTTACCAAAAATATTCCGTGAAACCTTTTCAATATTCAAAATGGAAGCTATACAGCACAAAAGCACTCTTGGTATCATTTTTATTTCCAGTCTGGTACCATAAATAACGCGATAATATATGTATCCATTCTCTATCTTTTTTATATTGTTCGAAAATTGAATTTTATAATCTACATTGCACTTATCAAGAAAGTGAATGATATTTTCGCCAAGATTCGTTCCTATCTTATTTTTATAAAAATGAGTATGCCAATGCTTAACATTTTCAGAGACAAGGTTTTCTTCAATTTCGGGATAAAATGTAATGATATCTACCTTATTAGGCATATCAGCAAAATTAGGCACATCAACAAAAGCAAGCCGTATGAAAGTACCCAGTTTATCTTCTTCTACTGCCGTTTTATCCGGTACAAGTAAACAGGTTTTTTTCAATGAACCGGGTTCACTCAAAAATAATCCTACTTCGGCACCGGTAGAAATACTTTCCTGAATGATAATATTACTGTCAGATAAATAATTCATGACCATTTCTACCTGATATAAATTATTCATATAGATATCACCATATCTTAAAAGACGCTGCCCGCTTTTCCCGAACATAAAGTTATCCTCTAAAATAATCGGTCTGAAATTACTATTATTTTCTGATAAATAAGCACGCAGTACATTTCTCTTGTCCGTCAGATTATTTCTGCCATACATTGTTCCACACAAAAAAATATACTTATATTCATTTTCTATTTTCTGCTCATTAAAAATATATCTTTTCATCATTTCTCCACGAAAAAAGGATCCTACTTAAATTTGGTAATAATTCTTTGGGAAAAAGTAAATTTGTACTGGGGTTCTGCGATTGGCGGCAAGGTTGCCGACAGTCGCAGGTTCCCAGGCCTCTGGCCCTCTGGTAAAAATTTACTTTTTAACCACAACATCGACGTAGTCGAACAAATTTAACCAAATTTCAAATACGCTAACCTCATACGCTGAGGCGGCATACAGCCTTACTAGGATCCTATCTCATTTTATCATAAAATCCCGGACTCTTCAAATACATTAAAATCACTAAAATAATTATTTTTCTCGTCCCGCATCTCCTGATCAGCATAATTTTCATGAATCCTTTTATCCACATCATACCCCATGCCAACCAAATATTCCCTTGCCGCCACATCAGAACCATGATAAAATTTTAACAACGATATGTATTTTACAAGCGTTTGTTTTAAAAAACTCGGCTTTCCTTCCCACAACGGGCTGGCAGCATAATCCTTAGATATAATCAGATTCACCAAAATAAAGAGGTCTTCAAAAGATATATCTATGTCTTGATGGTTCACAAGTATCTGATTCTCTTCTATTTGTGGAATTCCTTTTACTTCATACTCATTCTGCCCTAATACTATCCTATAAGTATCAAAACTTCCATGATAGGCATCCACCAATGAGGTTATCAGATTCTGCAATGTCTGTTCCCTTTTTACTTGCAGAATCATGTCTATGATATCGGCATCCGAAAAATACACCCGGCATCCATTCTTAATATACAGATACTTTGTAAACTCATTCTTTTTGATTAGAAAGTTTCTATTTTGAGTTCCATATATCTTTACAACTAAAGGAACATAGATAGAAAAATCTTTACTTATTTTTTTATCGGCATTCTTTTTAAGTTCATCTTGATATAATTTATCTAAGTCCACTATATAATTTCTCATATGCCACCTTGTTGTTCCAATCTCATTATCCACTTCTTACAGACCGGTTTCTTTTGTATATCCAATAGCATCTTTTCCGCCCTAACGCCCCCAATTCTCCAATTCTTCCCGCAGCGTCTCTAACAATTTATCCTCCGGCACTTTTCTGACGATTTCACCATGTTTGATGAGCAGACCCTCTCCATCGCCCCCGGCGATTCCGATATCGGCTTCTTTCGCCTCTCCGGGCCCGTTGACGGCACAACCCATGACCGCCACCTTAATATCCAGCGGAAATTCTGCCGCCATCGTTTCTACCTGGTCGGCCAGTCCGATCAGATCAATTCTTGTCCTGCCGCAGGTCGGACAGGAAACTACTTCTATGCCGCCTTTTCGCAGTCCAAGTGTTTTCAAAATACGTTTCGCAGACTTGATCTCCTCCACCGGATCGCCCGTTAAAGAGACCCGAATCGTATCCCCGATGCCCTGATACAGAATGATGCCGAGCCCGACCGCAGATTTAATATTTCCGCTGTATAAGGTGCCGGACTCCGTAATGCCGACGTGCAGCGGATAATGCGTTTTCTGTGCCAGAATCTCATGCGCTCTGACACACATCAGCACATCGGAAGATTTGATGCTGATGACAAGATTATCATAATGCAGTTCTTCGATAATACGGACTTTGTCCAGCGCACTTTCCACGATGCCTTCCGCTGTCACACCATGATATTTTTCGACCAGTTCCTTCTCCAGCGAACCGCTGTTAACGCCCACCCGAATCGGAATATTCCGCTCTCTTGCCGCAGAAACGACTGCCGTGACATTATCCCTGCTTCCGATATTTCCCGGGTTAATTCGGATTTTGTCCGCGCCGTTCTCGATTGCCGCAATGGCCATCTTATAGTCAAAATGAATATCCGCAACAAGGGGAATATGAATCCGCTTCTTGATTTCCCGAAATGCTTCTGCCGCTTCCTTTGTCGGCACCGTAGCGCGGACGATTTCACAGCCGGCCTGTTCCAGCCGCAGAATCTGCGCCACTGTCGCCTCCACATCCTCCGTTTTCGTATTTGTCATTGACTGGATCAGAACCGGATTACCACCGCCGATTACCCTGTCGCCTATTTTTATTACCTTCGTCTGCTCCCGATACATCTCTATCCTCCGTTTCCATACAGTTTCATGGGTGTGTTTATCTTATAGAAGTTCTTCTCACCCTATTTTACATCATACAGGAAAATTAGAAAAGCTATTTTCCCTTTTCTCCCTCACTCCCCTTTATATAAAAAATCCTTTCCCGCCGCTCACCGCTCTCGCAGTCCGTCAGCCCGATGGAAAGTTCCTGTACCCCTGCTTCTTTGAAAAGTTCCCGTTCCAGTTCAAATACCAGATTGCCGTCCAATGAGTAAATGCTGTCGTAGCGGATGACCACCTTCTGTCCCTGTTTATTATATACAATGACAGGCAGCGGTACATCCTGCCCTTTTACCTGTATGGAGAAAAGACCGGTAAACAATCCACAGAGCAGAACCCCTGCCGCCAAAAGACCTGTCGTCGCTTTCTCCGTCAGCCAGACCTGCTTTTCCATCCGCCTGAGAACGTACCGCTTTCTTCTCCTGAATTCCCTGAAAAAATGCCGCCTGCCTGAAAACCGCTGTTCCGCTAAATCCTTTTTTACTTCCAACATGGTCTGATACCGCTTCGACGGCTCTTCTTCCGTGCATTTTTCTACAATCCTTTCCATGTCCCGTGTCAGTTCCGGCTTCATACATCTGATCGGACGCAAGCCATACGGCGGTCTTGCCGGACTATGCCCAGTCAGCATATGGTACATCGTTGTACCGAGTGTATAAATATCACTCCGTTCATCCGCCCTGGCTTCATATCCGCCTTGATTTCCCGCCATACCAGTCAATTGCTCCAGCGGCGTATACCCATTCGTTCCAGCCAATTGCTCCGACGGCGCATGCCCATTCGTTCCGGCCTGCTGCTCCGGCGACGCATAACCAATCGTTCCAGCCAATCGCTCCTGTGCGTTTCCATCATAACAAATCCGCAGAGCCGCACCAAAATCTATTACGCGCAGATTCCCATCCGGGCAGACGATCATATTTTCCGGTTTTAAATCGCAGTAGATAACCGGCGGTTTCTGCATATGCAGATAAGAGAGCAGGTCCGATAACTGTATGGCCCATTTATAGACCTGCTTTTCCGATATGCTTCCTTCTCTCTCAATCAAGTTATGTAAACTTTCTCCATGGATATACTCCATGACGAGATATCGCTCTATTTCCTGAAAATAATCATATACAACAGGCAGCATCGGATGCTTCAATGCTTTCAGTATCTCCATTTCCTTTTTCAAAATATCCGGCCGCGCCGGTTCCTCCGGCTGTTTTTCTGCCTTTACTGCGACATACCGCTCTAAATGCCTGTCCCAGGCCAGATAAACAACGCCGCTTCCGCCCACACCTATCTCTCTTCGCAGCTCATATTTTCCCAATAATATCCTTCCTGCCATCGCCGTACCTCTTTTCTTGCTCCTGTCCTGTTCCCGCCCCTGCCATTCCTTCCATTCCGGCCGTTCCCATCAGTCATTCTGCACCAAAATATAAACGGCTGACAGATTATCCCGTTCCCCACGGCGCATGGCCGTTTCCGCAACTTCTTTAAGCCGCCTTTCACATCGTTCTTCCGTCATCAAAGCCGGCGCTAGCGCTTCTCCCAGTTCTTCCGCACCCATCATATGCCAGAAACCGTCGCTGCATAGCAGAAACGCCTCCCCATTTCCAATGATGCCCATTCGGAAATCCGGCCAGAAATACCCGAAACTGCCCACGCATTTTGTCAGCCGGTTCTTTCCCTGTACATGATCTTTTGTCATTAGGATAATCTTTCTTTTCCAATGACTGGACAGCCGATAAATCCGGCTGTCTCCCAGATGCCAGAGCAGATATTTCTTTTCCCATAAAACGAGCAGTGACATGGTAGTTCCCATTTCCAGCCCCCGCTTGACCGCGTATGTCTGTAACCCACGCTGTATCCGGTACAGATTCCGTTCCAAAGAGCGTCTGAGCACCCATAACGGTTTTCTTTTTCCGATAGCCTGTAACAGCCCGTCATAAAACCATGTGACCAGTTCTTCCGTTAAATAACCGCTTGCATATTCGCCTCTGTCCATCCCTCCCATGCCGTCACAGACAGCTGCAAGCAGCACTCTGCCCTGCGACGTCAGGGCTTTCAGTACAAGAACGGAATCCTGATTCGATTTCCGCACTGCGCCCTTGTTCCAGTACACATTTACCTGATAATTCATATTTTCTGTTTCCTCATAGACATTCTTTCATTCTTCAAGTTCATTCCCTGTTTCTTCTTAATCGTTCTTCATTTTCTCGTATTCACGCTTCGTTTTTTTTAGCTTTCTTAATTTTATGTTTGTGATTTTTTATGTTTCTGATTTGTATACAGCGAAAGGCTGCAAAGATTTTCAGAATGATAGAAATTCGATTGTTATCCTGCATTATACCCCATCCGGCACTGCGTGACAACCTTACAACTTTGCCAAAATTTACAGGGGTGATTTAGTAATTCCCTACAATCAAAAGAGAACCAGACAATATTTAATACAGGAAGAATGCCCGTACTTTGGGCATTCTCCAGTGTGAAAATATTTAGCGGATGATCTTCATAATATCGTTATACATGACAAAGACCATCAGAATCATAAATACGACCAGACCCGCAAAATGCACGAGTCCCTCTTTCTCCGGTGACACCGGCTTTCCGCGGATCACCTCAAGGAACATGAATACCAGCCGGCCACCGTCCAGCGCCGGAAGGGGAAGCAGATTCATGATGCCAAGATTGACGGAAAGCAAAATCACGATGTTCATCATCGTAAAGATAACGGAAGATACTCCATAGTCCTTCACTTCGTCATAGGTATCGCCTACAAACTGCGCGATACCGATAGGACCCGAAACATCGTCTTTCGTCGCCTGTCCCTGGAACAGCATCAACAGACTCTTATACGTTGCTTTGACCCAGTAACGCACTTCATAGAAACCATACTGGAATACCTGGGCCGGATTGCATTCGAGATACTCTCCAGCCCCCCGCAGGCCGATATAATATCTGCCGTCCTGTGTATCATAACGCGGTACGATCGTTATGTTCTGCAGGGAACCATTCCTTTTTATCTGGATATCCAGCGTTTCTCCCTGATTCATGGCCGAGATCAGGCTGACCTCACGGTATATAAGAATCCTTTCCCCATTGATTCTGACAATTTCATCTCCTGCCAGAATGCCGGCCTCTTCCGCCGCAGAATCTTCCATAATCTGCTGTACCACCGGTCTGTCAGAACCGTTAAATGCCACAATGATCAGGGAAAAAAGAAATGCCAGCAGGAAATTGAAAAAAGGACCGGCGAATACGGTCGCAATCCTTGCCCAGACATTCGCCTTCAGAAAAGTATGCTCATCCGCCTCTCCATTCTCCTCCATCACGCCGTCTTCTCCATCGAACATACAGGCACCGCCAATCGGCAAAAGCTTCAGAGAGTATTTCGTTTCTCCTTTCTGGAAAGAAAACAGTGTCGGTCCCATGCCCACGGCAAATTCCACGACGCGGATCCCGTTTCTTTTTCCGATCAGAAAATGGCCAAATTCATGAGATATGACCACAATACCAAAAATAATAAAAAATAAAATAATCGTCTTAATCAATTCATCACCTGCTTTATATATTCATAGGTTTCCGCCTCCGCCTGCAGAATTTCTTCCACGGAAGGGTTTTCTATTACTTTATGATGCCCCATGGAACGCTCAATTAATTCCGGTATCTGAAGAAAACCGATTTTCCGCTGTATAAAAAGCGCTACCGCTTTTTCATTTGCAGCATTGAATACCGTTGGAAGGCTGCCTCCCGCCTTAGCGGCCTCATAGGCAAGCTGTAACCCTCTGAACGTCTCCGTATCCGGTTTCTCAAAAGTAAGCTGTCCGAGTGCAAAAAAGTCCACTCTTTTTCCGGGAAGCGGCCTTCTGTCCGGATAAAACAGCGCATACTGAATCGGCAGCTTCATATCCGGCATACCGAGCTGCGCCATAATGCCGCCGTCCACATATTCCACCGCGGAATGGATGATGCTCTGGGGATGGATAACGACCTGGACCTGCTCTAACGGAACATCGAACAGCCAGCACGCTTCCATGACCTCCAGCCCTTTGTTGACAAGGGACGCCGAGTCTATTGTCACCTTTTTACCCATAGACCAGTTCGGATGTTTCAACGCATCCTCTATCGTCATTTTCTCCAGTTCTTCTTTTTTTCTGCCTCGGAAAGGCCCACCGGAAGCCGTCAGGATAATCTTGCTCACCCGTTCTCTGTTCTCACCGTGTAATGACTGAAAAATCGCACTGTGCTCACTGTCCACCGGCAAAATAGAAACACCGTGTTTTCTGGCAAGCGGCATAATGATATGCCCTGCCGTGACAAGTGTTTCCTTATTGGCAAGCGCAATGGCCTTGCCCTGCTCTATCGCTGCAATGGTCGGCCGAATGCCAATCATGCCTACGATCGCAGTCACCAGCACTTCCGCTTCCTCCATTGTAGATATTTCCAGCAGTCCTTCCATGCCGCTCACAATCTTAACATCCATATCCGCGACCCGCTGTGCCAGGTCAGATGCAGCCTTTTCACTCCACATTGCCGCCATTTTCGGTCGAAACTCCCTGATCTGTTCTTCCATCAGTTCTACATTCGTTCCCGCCGCCAGCGAAACGACCTGAAGGTCTTTCTGGTTTCTTACGATTTCAAGTGTTTGTGTTCCAATCGAGCCCGTAGAGCCCAGTATTGCAATTTTTTTCATTCTAATAACCATGCCTTTCTCACGCTATGCGATAAGCGTCAAACCAAAGAAAATAAACGGAGCCGCGATGATAACGCTGTCAAAACGGTCCATGATGCCGCCATGTCCCGGTATCAGTTTCCCGTAATCTTTAATGTCATGGTCTCTTTTGATGGCCGATGCAGCGAGATCTCCTACCATAGATACCAATGCTCCGACCGCGCCAAGGCACATGGCAGGGCCAAGTCCCATACGCATCTGCTCTGCCGACATTGGATTGATGATATAATAAGTATACAGTCCAAAAAGAAGCGCCGCACCGACAACACCGCCGATGCCGCCCTCAATTGATTTCTTTGGACTCAATTTCGGCGTCATCTTATGTTTACCGAACAAAACGCCCACCACATAGGCACAGGTATCGCTTCCCCATGAACATAAGAAAATCAATACCGTCAGAACGGCTCCCTGTTCCCAGCCTTCTCTGATAATATACAGAAACGATAAAAGCATGGGTGCATAAAGCAGTTCAAAAAATGCTGCCATCACCTGTCCTGCCTTGAACCGCGGAAAACTGAAAACATAAACGAACATAAATGCCAGAAGCGCAATGACGACAATGCTCATAAAGACACGGTAGATGACAGAACGGTCGTATGATTCCATCCGAAACAGACCGATATACAGCCCCGCATAATAGCATATGATCATCAAAAAACCAGTCACTTCCAGTGCGTTCACCGCTTTTGCCCCATCATGTACACCCGTTGCCTTCGTCAATTCCCGATACGCGATCAAAGAAATCACACATAATACTGCCGCCAGAACCCATCCGCCCGCTATGATCGTACCGGCTGCGATGACCACCAGAACGATTCCACTGAGCAATCTTGTACGAAACATTTCCAAACCTCCTGACCTTTATTCCTCTACCTTTCCATATCTTCTATCTCTCTTATTATATGCCAGGACAGCTTTCTCCAATTCTTCCCTGGAAAAATCCGGCCATGCCGTTTCTGTAAAATAAAATTCCGTATAGGAGAGCTGCCATAACAGGAAATTGGAAATCCGCTGTTCGTTACATGTGCGAATCAGTAAATCCGGGTCGGGAATACCGTGTGTATCTAACGCATCCTCTAAATTCTGCTCGGTAATCTCCTCTTTTGTCAGTGTTCCTTCCTCTATCTTTTCTGCCAGTTTCTTCACGGCACGGACAATCTCGTCACGGCCCCCGTAATTTATGGCAATCTGAAAATGAAGCCCCGTATTTTCTTTCGTTGCTTCTTCCAGCTGTTCAATCCGCTCCCTGATATCCGCATCCAGTCCGGTCTTATCTCCAAGTACCCGGACACACATATTATTTTTGGCCGCTGTTTTCAAACAAGTCTTCATATAATTCCGCAGAAGCTTCATCAACGCATCGACTTCCTCCTGCGGCCTGGTCCAGTTCTCTGTGGAAAAAGCATAGACCGTCAAATACTGTATCCCCATGCGGTAAGCTTCCTCGCAAATGACTTCTACTGTCTTTGCGCCCTGTACATGCCCATAGTTTCTAGGCATTCCTTTGCTCTTTGCCCACCGCCCGTTTCCATCCAGAATAATCGCCACATGATTCGGTATCTTCAATCCTTCTTCCATGCCGCTCCCTCCCCGCATTTTACTCATCGGTCATAAACGTAAGAAGAATCGCCCAACGGGCGATTCTTCGAGGCAAAAAAGATTTGCCTCGCAAATCGTAGATTTTCTTAGGCGGCGTTTTCTGACGCCTTAGAAAATCTTTTTGCCTTTTTTAAACTGTCATGATTTCTTTGGTCTTCTCTTCGATCAGTTTATCCACTTCTTTAATATACTTATCCGTCAGCTTCTGCAGCTGATCTCCCAGTTCTTTGATCTCGTCTTCCGAAACTTCAGCTTTGGCAAGCTTCTTAAAAGCATCCATTCCATCACGTCTTATATTTCTGACCGCGACTTTGTTATCTTCGCCACGTTTCTTGATATCCTTTGCCAGTTCTTTTCTGCGCTCTTCAGTCAGAACCGGGAATACAAGGCGGATAACAGCACCGTCATTGCTCGGTGTAATGCCGACATCCGACATCATAATCGCCTTTTCAATTTCCTTGATCAGGCTTTTCTCCCAAGGTGCGATCTGTATCATTCTGGGATCTGGAACCGTAATATTTCCAACCTGCTGAATCGGGGTCGGCGTTCCGTAATAATCTACTTTTACTTTGTCCAGCACATGAGGATTGGCACGGCCTGCGCGGATTGTTCCAAGATCCGTTTCCAAAAACTCATATGCCTTTTTCATCTTATCATCATATGGCTTTAACCTGTCATCCATGTTTTATACCTCCTGCCTGCTTCAGCAGACTCTCAAATCTTATCCCTACGATACGGTAACTTTTGTTCCATTGAACTGCCCTTTGATCGCATTTACAATGCTGTCCTTCTCGTTCAGTGCAAATACCCACATCGGCATCTTATTATCTCTTGCCAGAATCGAGGCTGTCATATCGACCACCAGAAGATTTTTCTCAATCACTTCTTCAATTGATATTTCATCATATTTTCTGGCGCCAGGATTCGTGCGGGGGTCACTGTCATAGACACCGTCCACTGCTTTCGCGAGCAGAATCACATCCGCATCTACCTCGACCGCACGCAGCACCACACCCGTATCCGTCGAAAAATACGGATGACCCGTACCGCCCGCAAAAAAGACGACCATATTTTTGGCAAAATATTTGTTAGCCCTGTCTTTGGAAAACAGTTTCGTAAAAGAACCGCATTCAAAAGGTGTCAGAACATTGGTCATCATTCCGACAGAACGGAAAATTTCCGACACATAGATACAGTTCATGATCGTTGCAAGCATACCAATTTGATCCGCTTTCGTCCTGTCAATGCTTTCGCTGGAACGGCCGCGCCAGAAATTTCCTCCGCCAATCACGATTCCTACCTGAATGCCGTCATCTATAAGCTGCTTTACCTGTAAAGCAACTTCGCGTATAGTCTCGTCATCAAATCCGGTCTTCTTTTCACCGGCCAGTGCTTCTCCGCTTAACTTCAATAAGACACGCTGCATTTACATACTCTCCCGTCAATACGCCATTCTCAGATTATTTACTTTTACCTTTTTCTTTGCTCTTCTTAATCTCTTCAAAGAAGGATGTCGGATTAATGTCCGCATAGCACTGGGAACACATACCCTCAATCACAGCTCCGTTGTTGATCTGTACAGATTTAGACTTGATATTTCCCATAACGATTGCGGAAGTATCTAAAACAACCGGACCGTGTACATCGATATCACCCTTTACCGCACCTGCGATTACGGCGCTCGTCGCATTGATATTTCCAATAACGACGGAACTCTGTCCAATCTTTACGCTGCCGCCGCTGTTGATCTCACCATTGATTCTTGCGCCTTCCGCATAAATTTCAGCCGCTTTGGAATTTCCCTGAATCGCACCCGTGATATTCAATTTGCCAAGGATGTCAATGTTACCGATGACCGTACCGATTAACTCTAAAGAGCCTCCGGAAGTAATATCACCAGTGATAGACATTCCTTCTGTTACGACTGCTGTTTCATCTGATACTGTTTTTTCCTGCACATCCATTTCCATTTCCATTTTCTCATCTTCCCTTTCTTTTTCCTGCTGAAGACCTGCTGTCTCCTCTTCTTCATTTATTGACATATCCGGTGTTACCGGCATATCTGACTCTGCTGCTGTATCTAATTCCACTGCCATCTCTTCTATCGGTTCTTCTTCAGGCAATTGCAACGGCACATCCGGCGGAAGTATATCATCCGAAAGAGAATCTTCCAGTCCCAGTTCTGCCAGAATATCATCCTCCACTGCCGCATCCTCCGAAACCACGGGCTCCACAGCCAGTTCCTCTCCTATTAATTCCGCAAGGATATCATCGTCTGCCGCACTCTCCGGCAGCGTTTCTTCCATAGACGGAATAACTGCCTCTACAGCCTGCTCCACCGATTCCGTCTCCGTTGCAAGCGCTTCCATCTTATCCAGCATATCGCTCAGATCATCCGGTGTAGGTACGCTGCCAAGCTGTACTGCTTCCGCACTTCCAGCTGTTTTCTCACCGTCTAAAGCCGCCTGGAGTTCTTCTTCCGGCGTCAGTTCATTCACGGCTTGGGATAAATCGTCCTTTAAGTCTGAGAAAAAACCCATTCTATAATCCTCCTAGTCATTACTAATATGTTGTATCGGTTCCGTATCTTCTGTAATCGGAACGATCACGGTATTGTCCATTGCCTGAATCTGTTCGATCAAAGCCGGCAATGCCTCTACCGTAGTATTTTTATTTGACGCATCATGCATCAAAATAATACTCTCCTGATACTGCGGCAGGGTCGATATACAATTACTGATAATCGCTTCTTTGCTGATATAACTGTTGGAAGCATCTCCTGAAGCGATATTCCAGTCGAAATAAGTAATATCCTGTTCATTCAGATATGTGATCAGATCATACATATCCACCCTGCTGACCGTATTGCTGCTTCCTCCCGGGAATCTGCAATACCGGCACCATACGCCCGTCGTCTCATACAAAAACTCCTGCAATTTGCTCATATCCTGCGCAAAACTGTCCACTGACTGATAAATCTCGTCATATTTATGGCTGTAAGAGTGCATCCCAAGCGTATGACCTTCATCTACAATTCTTTTATATAACTCCTGATATTGTTCTTCTTCCTTACCCACCACAAAAAAAGTCGCCTTGACATCATATTCTGCAAGGATGTCCAGAATCCGGGATGTATTGCTGCTTGGCCCATCATCGAAAGTAAGGTAAACCTTGCGGACAACTCCATCTTCCGGAATGTTTCCTTCTTCCATATAGGCTGTCGATGCACCTGTAGTGTCACGCTTGGAAACACTGACACCATCCGCGGAATATCTGTCCGTGTATTCCTGGCCGCCGGTCTCTGTTCTGTTCTCGTCCGCTTTATCGCTGCTCTCTGCTCCGGCTTGATTTTCTTCATCGGATTCGGCCGTATCATCCGTTCCGGTCCCGCCTGCTCCATTCGGAGTTCCCGCTCCATTTGAATCTTCTGCCGGATAAAAGGCGGATGCCTCTACCGCCTGCGCCTGTAATCTTTTCAGTTCTCCGCGCACAATATGAAGCCGGATTCCCAGGAAAATACATAATACCGTAAGAACTGGCGTTGCTATCACAAGAAAGAAGATGATTATTTTTCTCAAAAAGCGCCGTTTTTCCTTAGACATCGGCTGCTTTTTCCCCTCTGTCTGCGCCATCTTCTTCATTGGCTCCTTCGTATTTTTCAATATTCCTTATCTATCATAACACATATTGCGAATTACGAAAAGCAATTTTATTAAAAACGCTATGAAAAAATCGAGTGCCTGAGCACTCGATTCAGAGAATGCTGCGCATTCTCCCCCATTTCTTTACATACAACAGTTCCCCGTATAGGGAGCAAGTTCCAGCCGGACGAAATAACCTCTGTCATTGTGGCAGACCGGACAGGCCGGCGGCACCTTGGTTCCACGGTAGATATGCCCGCATTCCATGCACATCCAGGCCGTTTCCACATCAGCCGCGAACAGCTGGCCTTTTTCGAGCCATTCGGCAAACTGACCGAACCGGTTCCCGTGTATCTTCTCGATTTCCGCTATCTGTTTAAAGGAACCGGCGATTTCCGGAAAACCTTCTTCCTCCGCCTTCTTTGCAAAATTCTGATATACGTCGTCATGCTCTTCATATTCATTGTGCTGCGCCATACGAAGGAGCACGGCCGCATCTTTGGAAATATCCACCGGATACGCACCGTCTATCGCGATATTCTCTCCCGCCATTTCTCCCAAATACTTGTAAAAGATTTCCGCATGTTCTTTTTCCTGTTCTGCCGTAAAGCGGAACACCGCCTCTATAACATACAATTTTTCCGCTCTTGCCTGTCCAGCTGCTATCGTATAACGGTTCCTTGCCTGACTTTCTCCCGCAAATGCGCGCATCAGATTACTCTTTGTTTCGCTGCTCTTAAAATCCATTTTCGCTTCCTTCCCGGAGTACTTTCTTCAGCATCCTTTTTTCTATATTATTTTCCCGGAAAGAAATTTTTATTCTCCAAAGCAGCATATTCCGCACAGGCGGACAGTTCACTGAAGCAGTCCCTGAATCCCCTCACGCTTAAACAATTCTTTATAATATACGAGTTCCCGCTGAATCAGATCGTCTATCACCCGCATACCGAGCAGTTCCACAGGCGCCTTATCATCCGTCAAAAGATAATCTCCTTTTTCATATGGCATAATGCCATCCGACACCCGCCGCAGCATCTCCTGTAACGCCGGATCCTCTATCGTGCTCCTGCCGGTTTCAAACACTTCCAATGCCGCCGGATTCTGCGTTGCGAACAACTCTCTGTTCGTCGTTCCCGCCACATCCACCGTATAGACATAATCAAAAACGGAAGCGATCGTATCCGACAAATACTCGTTAATATTGCCTTCCGAGGCATCTTTCCCGCCGGACTCTGTGTCCGCGTACATGTTCATGTTAACGACCATCACGCCGTTTTCATTCAAATGCTCCCGCACCAGCGTAAAAAACTCCACGGAAGACATTTGAAAAGGAATCGTGATGTCCTGATAAGCATCTACCATGATGACATCATACGTTTCCGGTATCGCCGCAAGATAACTGCGTCCGTCATAAGTCGTCACTTTTATGGAATCGGGAAGTTCAAAATAGGCACCCGCAAGATTCGTGATCTTCTGGTCGATTTCCACCCCTTCTATAGAAGTTGCTCCGTAGTAATACTGGCACTGTTTTGCATAAGTTCCCGTTCCCATGCCGAGAATCAGCATATCGCCATCCGTTCTGCCCGCCATCACAGGAGCCGCCATCGCGTAGTCGTAATACATCCCCGTCGCGCCACCGTCTTTTTTCATGATAGACTGCACGCCAAACAGCACATTGGTCGATAAGATAACGCTGTCGCTCGTCTCTTTTACCTGCAAATAGTTATAAATAGACTCTCCCTCGTATATGAGATTACTTTCCCAAAATGCAAAACTGCCGGAGGCTCCTGTCACACAGCAAAGCAGGAACAACAACCCGGAAACAGCACACTGCTTCTTTCTGCCCTTCGTACTGATAAAATAAAGTAGCGCGAGTAAAAGCAGTATTCCCGCAAAAATCAGAAACGTAATGGATGTCCCCACCGCCGGAATCGTCACAAAAGTCGGTACAAAAGTACCGATGATACTGCCGATCGTATTAAAAGCATTCAAGGAACCGACCGTTTTCCCGCTGTCATCCAGACTGTCCACCGTATACTTCACGAGGGAAGGCGTCACCGTTCCAAGTAAAAACAGCGGAAATACAAAAATGACCATGCACGCCAGAAAAGCAGCCCAGATCAAAAAATTATTACTGATGGTAAAAACCAATGCCGCCGAAATTCCAATAATAATATATTTTCCAAGCACTGGAATTGCCGCAATCCATATCGCCGCAATAATGATCCGCATATAAAGTTTGTCCGGGTCAGGGTTCTTATCCGCACTCCTCCCGCCCCATATATTACCGAGAGCCATTGCGATCATGATCGTTCCGATAATGATCGTCCATACGATCTGTGAAGAACTGAAATAAGGCGCAAGAAGTCTGCTTGCGCCCAGTTCCACTGCCATTACGGACATTCCTGCAAAGAATTCCGTAAGGTACAGATAATATTTGTTTCGTAAAATGCCCTGTCTCCCGGAAATTGTCTCTTTTTCTACATTTTCCATCGATAAACTGATAACCATGCCTTTCCTATTGTCAGTCGGTGCACATACAACGATAAATTCTTAGATGCTGAAATCAAATCTGCCGCCTGTCATAGCCTTTTCCTCGGATTTTATCTGATCCCAGTCTACACCTTTGATCTTTTCGATCAGTTCTTCCACAGAATCCGCCTGCACCCTTGTTTTCTTCGTTCTCTCCTGTGCCGCGATATCCTGATTTTTCTTTTCCTGTGCCTTCTTCTCCTGCTCCGTTCTTTCTTCTTTTCTGCTCTCTCTGGACTTCTCTATCCATTCTTTCTGTCTCTCGCCGATTTTCTCCAAATCAGCAAAATAGGAAACGGAACCATCCTTACCTACCGAAATACCGATATGTGTCACTTCATCCTGTTTGTCACCCAGCTGCTCCTTGATATCCTTTAACTGATCTACCGCATCATCCAGAATGCCTGTGTATTTTGCCTTAGCCTCTTCGTCCGCCGCCATCTCTTCCAGTGTTTCCGGCTCAATCAGAACGCTGTACTCCTTCGTTCCTTTCGCAAGATAAGCGGAAGCCTCTTCGTCCGTCTCATAATCGGCAACGATAAAATCCATATTGTTATAATTCTTTTTCAATTCTTCTAACAGCTTCTTCGCGCGGTCTGAAAGCTGCACCTGCTCTTTCTTCTCCGTCTTATCCGCTTTATCTGCCTCTCTGGTGTTCCTGCTCTTTGCTGCGCTGCCCATATAGCTGTTCTGATAAACCCCGTACCCTGCAATCCTGCTCATTGTTTGTCCTCCTTTGACTGTTTACGAAATCCGTTTCTGTTTTGAACGCGTAACAAATTTATATCTTATTGGTTATATCGGATATTTCCAGATTTTTCTTTATAGCGGATGATAAGATATTCTGTTTTTGCTACTTTATTTCGTTTTTCAGTAAACCTTCAACACACTCTTTCCAGGAATCATCTTCTATACAGGGATTAATATATTCCGCATAGTCCATGTTGATTATTCCGTATGTATTAGGATGAACATATTTTTTAAATATCGAAATCGCTTCGTCCACATGTCCTCCATCTGCTTCATATGCCATTAACTTTTTCTTATTATTATTTACCTGAGCATCGACCAACTCCATCAGCATATCTGTTGAATTTTCATAAAATCCATATGGTAAGATTGCAACGATGAAGCCGCAGTTTTGATATAATACCTGATAATATTGCCAATAATAATTATACTCACCACCATTCCCATAATTGGCAATTATTTTTCCCTTATAATCTTCTGACTCTATCTCATCAATCGTACTATAACCATATTTCAATTCCATACCACCATTCATGGGATTAGAAAATTGAATCACTTCATCGTTTTTTTCTGTAATCTTATTTACAGTTACTAAATAACCTGCCATTGATTCATCTTCTTTAAAAATACACCTTATAACAACATTTTCTGATTTTAATACATAAAAATTATTAGTCAATCCGTTCTCTGTGAATGTATATATAGGCGTTCCAAGTAATTCTTCAATATATTTTTTATTCATGCTTAAAGAAAGCTTTTCAATTATCTCATTAACCTTTTCCTGTTCTTTATAATCATCAGACATCAAATTTTGCAGAAATGTTTTATTAAATTTATCTGTTCCGATATTCATATTGCTATTCGTATCTATAGCAGTAATAATATTATCATCTCCAGTCATCTTTATATGATTAACTTTTCTATTAGTCCTATTATTCTTTTTTTCAATATTGTTTAATATATTTTTATTTATACTGCTAAAACAAATATTCGTGGCATTGCTAAAAGATGAACTACTGCGTAAGTCCCTTATATAAACCAAAAAGGAAAAAATGGCACAGAACAAAACTCCCAGTGCACCGTAGACAGCGCTTTTTTTCCCGCCTTCTTTTTTTATATAAATAATCGTAATAAATGAAAATACAATTCCTAATACTCCACATACTATAAGCACTAGTACACATATTGTAGAAATTAACATATTATTATCCTTTATTATATTTCATGAGAACAACTGTGCCTTTCTCTCAACCTGCAAACTTTGGACCGAAGTTAAAAGCATCTTGGCACCAAATATGCGCGTAAAAAATTTTTATCACACTAATATTACTCCCACAAAAATTATATCATATAGCACAGGACAATATTTGACAAATTTAACCCAATTTCACACAATATTTACTAATTGGCTTTCAAAATAATACTCTTATGAAAAAATCTTACAAGAATATTTAATAATAAATGTTATCCTTACCAACCATTATAATGCTAATACTATAACTATTGATTTTAAACTTCCTAGGTTCGGGAATTTCAACCTGAAACGCGTCTACTTAGTTTCCTGCCATCTGTTTTGCAAACTTTCCCTTTTCCGTGTTCAGGTCATATATTCCCGGAACTGTATATTTTACTGGCTTTACGGTATTGGGATCTGCTCTAACTTTAACGACCTTTGGACTGTATCCCCCATACTTTATTTTGAGAATACTTCATTTTGCAGACTTAAATAATTCTTTTTCCGATGGCATGACGTAGTTTCTCGTCCAAATCCTTACTTATTCTATCTCTGGAAACATTTGGATAAAAACCGTTATCTTCAATATTAATTACAGAATTTTATAGAATAACTCCATCCGCCAGATACGGGAGGATAATTTTCAGATTCGGCAATAATGCACTCGTAAGATACACCTGGCCCTTCGCTTCAAAAGGATAGCTTGACCCAAATCCCACATTTACATTAAAAGGTAGAATGCACTCAGATTCTTCATCTAAAACAACCTGAAAAACTTTTACTTCTGTTTTGGCCGGTATAGATATAGTTTCGTCAAAATCATCTCTTTCCTTATCCGAAATTGATGTAACAGTCAGTTAAGTCCTTAATAATTACATTCCACATATGCTTCTATTCCATCCAAGTATTGGTTCAAACATATCTTTTCTGATAAAATATCTTCTGCCCTTTTTAATCTACATATATATATGGTTCTTGCTGCTCCTTTTCCTGCATTAAAATCTTTATTAAAACTCCGCAATCCAAAAAGTTATTTTCAATAAAGCCTTCTATTTACATAATACGGTTAGGAAATACGCCCATAAATTGCTCATAATCCAAAACAATCTCTGTACCTTGAGTTTTGTAATCATAGCCAATATCTGTGAAGCAAACTCAATCGCTTTATTAACTTGACTTAAAAACGGACTTTCTCTTTTTTGCAATAACAAATATGCTTTTGTATCTTTCCATCGATTTTTCAGTCATCATAAATGTTTAAAAACAAAACCCCTGCAAATGGCACTTCCACGCCACTTACAGGGGTTCTCATTCCTATCTCTATTCGCCTGTTTTCAACAAATTTCTACGCATTCATCTGTTTTGCGACTTCTTCCGCAAAATTCTCTTCTTTCTTTTCGATGCCTTCTCCGGTCTCAAAACGAACAAAGGATTTGATGGAAAGGTCTGCACTGTTTTCTTTAGCGACCTGCTCGATATATTTTGCTACAGACTGCTTTCCGTCTTCTGCTTTAACATATACCTGCTCTAACAGACATACTTCTTTCAATTCCTTGTTGAGACGGCCGTTTACAGCTCCTTCGATTACTTTCTCCGGCTTTCCTTCCATCTTGGGATCGTTCTTGATCTGCTCTGCGATGATCTCTTTCTCATGTGCCTTGTATTCCTCGGATACATCTGCAGTGGAGATATATTTCGGAGCCAATGCTGCAACCTGCATCGCAATATTTGTCATCGCTTCTTTAACCGCATCATTTACTACATCAGTAGCTGCTTCCACGATAACGCCGATTCTGCCGCCGCCATGAACATAAGTAACGACGCAGCCGTTCTGTGCAACAACTTTCTGAAATCTTCGAATATTCAAATTCTCGCCGATTACTGCAACCTTATCGACCAAAGCATCTTTTACGGTCTTAGCGGTATCAAGATGCCATGCTTCTGCCATAAATGCATCCATATCCGCTGCATCAGAGTCAACAGCCTGTGCTGCGACTGCTTCAACATATGCCTGGAAATCTGCATTCTTCGCAACGAAGTCCGTTTCGGAGTTTACTTCTACGACTGCTGCTGTCTTATCATCCTTTACTGCAACACGGCACAGACCTTCTGCTGCAATTCTGCCAGCCTTCTTCTCTGCCTTCGCCTGTCCGTTCTTTCTTAAATACTCTACCGCTGCATCCATATCGCCATCGGTCTCACCAAGGGCTTTCTTACAATCCATCATGCCTGCACCGGTCAATTCTCTCAATTCTTTTACCATTGCTGCTGTGATAGCCATTTCTATTTCCTCCTGTAACATCGAATTATCATTGTTGTTCCCGTTTTATATTGTCCCGATTAAGCTTCTTCAACTGCTTCCGCTGCTTCCTCGGTCTCCTGTGCTGCTTCTTCTACATACTCTTCAGCACCCTGATTTGCCTCAATAACGGCATCTGCCATTTTGGAAACAATCAGTTTTACAGCTCTGATCGCATCATCATTACCTGGAATGATATAGTCGAGTTCTTCAGGATCGCAGTTCGTATCACCGATGCCGATCAGCGTAATACCCAGTGTATGAGCTTCCTGAACACAGATTTTCTCTTTCTTGGGATCTACTACAAAAATACAGTCGGGGATTCTTGTCATTTCCTTGATTCCACCCAGGTTCTTCTCTAATTTTTCCCATTCTTTCTTCAATTTGATAACTTCTTTCTTAGGAAGCACATCGAACGTACCGTCTTCAGACATTGTCTCGATTGCTTTTAATCTGTCGATTCTGGAACGGATCGTCTTGAAATTGGTCAGCATACCGCCAAGCCATCTTTCATTTACATAATACATACCGCAGCGCTCTGCTTCTGTCTTAACAGCATCCTGTGCCTGTTTCTTCGTACCGACAAAAAGAATGGTTCCGCCCTGGGAAGCAACATCAAATACAGCTTTGTATGCTTCGTCCACTTTTCCTACAGACTTCTGTAAGTCGATAATGTGGATACCATTTCTCTCGGTAAAGATGTAAGGAGCCATCTTAGGGTTCCATCTTCTTGTCTGGTGTCCGAAATGCACACCTGCTTCCAGTAACTGTTTCATTGAAATAACGCTCATGTTCTCTACCTCCATTTGGTTGTTTTCTTCCATATGCCTTATGACTCATCTGCTTACCCCAATGCTTTGAAGCACCAACAGATAATAGACATATGTGTTTTCTGCATCCGGCATGCGGAACAGTCTACCCGCACACACTTAGATACTATAACACAGAAAACCCCTTATATGCAAGGGGTTTTCTAAATTTTTACAGTATATGTTCTATCGTGGTGATCGTATATTCTACACTGTATTTACGCTGTGACCTATTCAAGTCCGGTAATCATTCTCGCTATCTGCTCGTCTCCGGCATTCGCAGGAATCGTATAACTTCCTGCCCTTATCTTCTTATCATATCCATTCTCACACAAGAACGTATCGAATGCCGAAGCCGAGGCAACCACACCCGCGTCTTCCAGCTTTTTGCTGACCGTATAGGAACCGTCTCCGTTTCCGACAGTAACGACTACCGCTGCATCAGAATCTGCATTTTCCGGCTGTGCCGTCTCTTCCGGCATCTCCTCCTGTCCGGTCTCTTCATCATCCGGCAATACGGCTGCAGATGTATCTTCCGCTGCGTTTGTTTCTTCCGGTTCATTAACAACATCATTTCCATCCGACTGCGTGTCTCCATCCGGCAGCGCGTTTTCATTCTGTACGACATCCGGCTGTACGAAACTGTCTTTCTCTGCAGGCTCGTTTTCATCCGCCGCAGTCACACCATCATCAGCAGCAGCCTTCACATCATCAGCAGAATCCGTTCCTAAAGACTCATTCTCCTCCTGAGCCGCCTCAGACAACACTCTGTCCTCTATCATTCCAAGCTGTTTCGCCCTGGCAATAATTTCCTCGTCAGTCATCGCACTGCTTCTGGATGATACAATTCCCATAATAATTGCCGTTATGACAATTCCAAGCCCCAGACCCCGTAAATAGTATTTTAATTCCATAGCCCACCTATCACTTATTCTTTTCCCTTACAGTCCTTCAAATAAATCGATGACCAGCTTTACCTCACCTATACCGAGCCCCAATTCCTTTGCAATCGCCATATTGGATTTTCCCGCCTTATGCAGTTCCAATATTCTTTCATTACTGTTCCGCCCGTTATTTTTCCCATTTGCGAACTGAATCGCAACTGACCGGAGTTCCTCCTGTTTTCCGGAAAATGATACCGGCACATTCTCTTCTGTCTGCGACGGCTCGGCAATGTAATCATACTCGCTGTCCGGGTCGTGAATAATCTCTACGCGAGGCGGCGTAATCGGAACGAACTGGTCCGCCGCTTCCGCCTTTCCGGTATAAGATGCCGCTCTTGCAACTTCCATCGCCTCTGCATGGGCCGTTTCCCTGTCAGTCTCTATTTCAACAATATCCGTTTCCTCGTCAACAAATTCAGGTACACCAATATCTGGAACCTCCGTGCGAAATTCCGGCGTTCCGATGTCCGGGACATCCATATGAAATTCCGGCGTTCCGATATCTGGAACTTCCCTGTCAAATTCCGGCGTTCCGATATCCGGGACATCCCTGCCAAATTCCGGCGCTCCGATATTCGGAATTTCAGCATATACCGGTGCTGTACTGCGTTCCTTCGCTTCCAATGCCGCATTCATGACAGCCCGGACCGCGTCTTCCGCTTCCCGAACCGTATTTTCCACATCTTTTACGGATTCCTGCGTTTCCTTTGCCGTAATTTCAGCATCCCTGACGGTCTGCTTTATCTCCTCGGCAGTCTGGGTCGCTTCCGAAACAGTATTTTTCAGATTATCATGCTTATCATTCAGCATATCATACAAAAATAATACTTCCTTGTGGTTCTTATTGATTTCTTCCAGCACCGTATCCGAATACTCATTGACCGCCATGATCTTTTCATTGGTCACTCTTTCCATAGACCGCTCGGTCTTCTCCATCGCATAAGTAATCGTTTCATCCACTACATCTACAATATGTGTTTTCGCATCTTCTATTTCTTTATCGACTACTTTCCTTATTTCGTCTTCGCTGATCAGCTGCTGAAGCGTTTCATCCACATCTTCTTTCCTGGAAGGCATAAGATATCCGAGGATACAAATAACAGCCCCCGCTATGATCAAAACAATTTCTACAATGCCCATCTTAAACCCCCGTTTTCGCGTATGTCTTACATGGATATATCAAAATTACCGACTCCTTTTAGAAGTACCTTGCCGTCCGCTTCCTGCTTTTCTTTCTTTTTGCCCTTTCGGCCGCCGTCTCCACGATATTCATTACTGCCTTTTTCTTTGGCATCGAATTTTTTATTCTGATATTCCGATTTTTCTCCACGGTATACCTTCGTCATCTGGTTTTCGATGACTTTTGAAAACTGCTCGCTTACATTGGCCTGTTCTACCATGCCTCTTGAATCTTCATGATGTTTGATTGTTGTGAAATCCTGCGCCCTGGTAATCTGGCCCTGTATTTCAATCTGTCCTATTGCCATCCGGCATCATCCCTCTTTTCTAATGGCTATGCCTTTTAATCTTTCAGACTATGGGAGACATTTTTACATCGCCGCCCGATTTTATAAATTTACAATACTGCGTTTCCCTTTGTACCGTCATAGAGACATCACCAATACAGATTTTTGTCCCCGGATGCACAGTGTCCCTGACAACGACACATGCCCCGCTATTTCCCTTCATCTGGCTCTGCAGCCGCTCCATTTCCTCAACCATCTCAGCGACCTGTTGTGATTTTATCTGATTGGCCTCTACTAATGTCTGTAAATACTGGAGCTGCTCCGGCGACAGTTTTACACCCTGTGCTATCTTTTTCTTCGTAGAGATCAAAATCTGTTGAATAGACTGTATTTCTTTGTGCTCTTCTTCAATCTGCTTCTGAATCTCCTGTAATCTGACAGTCAGATTCGGGTCGATGCCGACCTCCACTACTGTGTCCGCTCCCATTGCCGAACCGAGCGTCTTCACATTAACACTGTTCACTGCACAGACGCTGCCGCCGGTAATAAAGCCTTTTCTGCCGTCGATATTTACTTCGGTTCCTGCCATCAGCCGGCTGTGCAGAACGGATTCGGATGCAATATAGCCGTCAGCCTGCGCGAATACACTCTGCAAAAATTTGGAAATAATGTTACCCCCCGCTTTCAGGGAACCTTTTCCCATACCATTCACACCGCGGGCGATGATAATATTCTCTCCCGCTTCCAGCACAGCGCCCTCTACAACACCTTTTACCTCGATATTGCCCTTCGCCTTTACCTGAAAATTCGTTCCTACATTTCCATTAACCTGAACACTTCCTTCATAATCTATATTACCGGTCGAATTATCAACATTTTCCACGGTCAGGACATCAGAAACGAAAACATTATCTTCAATCAATTCCACATGGCCGTTGACCATGGATACCAATGTCGTATTATCCTCAGAAATTTCTATATTATTACCGTATTTTAAAACCGCCTTTTTGACGTCCCGCGGTTTCAGCCTCTGTCCGAGCAGATTCATGCCGTCTTTTCCGGGGTCTTCCGGAATCAGCCTTGCCAGAACATCCCCTTTATCGCAATGCTGCACGACATTCAGCTGAAAAAAATCCACGCTGCCGTCTTCTTTTAAAGCCGGTTTTGCTTTTCTATCCGTATTAAAATAATATTTAATATAGGCATCCGTGCCCTGCACAGGCTCCGTCCCCTGTGCAACGAGAATATCTTTACAGTAATCACGCCGCTTTGCAAAACATTCCCTGATCACATCCATCAGAATACCATGCCGGATTCCCCTGATTTCCAGATCCGTGATCAACTCATCTGCCGTCATCAGTTCTCCGCCGATAGAAGGTGCATAAAATCTGACATATGCACACATATTATCAGGCGTTATCGTAAACTTATAGCACTCCCGCTCCGGGAGCGTTGTACGTCTTTCCAGCAATACAGCCATTTTTTTCTCAGCCGATGCTGCGACTGCCTTGTAAAGAAGATTCTTGTCATATACAATATCTTTCATTGACAGATATTCTGTCACGTCATTTATGGAAATGGCATCGCCTTCCTCTGTGGGCGGAATCAGCTGAATACCAGTCTTTCCTTCCTCGTGCATTAGTCTAAAATATCCGTTCATGCTCACCTCTTATCCAGGGCACCATTGTAAACCAGTCGTTACCGTTCCGTAAGAATACCCATATAATTTCCCAGTTTGCTTTTCATTTTTTGTAAAGCTCTTGTGTGCAGCTGGGAAGTTCTGGACTCAGAAACTTCCAGTATGCTGCTGATTTCCTTCAAAGTCAGATCTTCATAATAATACAGCACGATGACTTTCCGCTCTTTCTCTGTCAGGAGTTCTAATGCTCCTGCCAGAATGCGCTTTAATTCATCCCGCTCAATTACCGCTTCAGGTTCATCGAACTGCGCCTTACGGTTAAAGTTGTTGTCGTTTGGAATTTCACTTCCCTGCTCCAAAAACTCATTCAGAGAAATCACATTCGTTATCTTCATCTGGGACTGCCAGTCAACATATTCTTCATTAGAAATCCCCAGATTTTGAGCTATCTCTTCGTCAGTCGCGCTTCTCCCGCACCTCGCCTCGATTTCCCTGATCGCCGTATCAATTTTTTTCTGTTTCTGCCGGATTGTCCTCGGAATCCAATCCATTTTTCGTATCTGGTCTAAAATTGCACCCCGGATGCGTAAACTGGCATATGTCTCAAATTTAACGTCCTTCAGCGCATCAAATTTATCAATCGCATCAATTAATCCAAAGATTCCATAGCTGACCAGATCTTCATATTCCACATTATATCCGAGATACATACTCAGACGGCCTGCGACCATCTTCACAAGCGGGGCGTATTCCAATATGATTTTTTCCCTCACCGCGGAAGATCTGGTCTTATCATATTCTTCCCAAAGTTTCTTTCTGCCTGCTTCGTCCATCACATTTCCCCACTATACCGGGCGCCCTGTCAGAAAATCAACTCTTCGTCATCACGACTCAGCTGCTTTTCCTGTGCCGCCTTACCGGCCCCTTTCGGCTCCTTAAATTTTTCTGTACCGCTTGCTTCATCAAGCTCCTTCTCGTATACTTCACCCGCTTCCCTGCGTTCCTTTTCAATCTGTGCTTCAAAACGGTCCAACATCCATTTCAGCACCTCGCCTGCTATGAAAAAGGCAATTAACACCAACAACAATATAACAAGCATATCTTTTGATTTATAATGCAGCATAAACATCGTAATGCTGGTTATCGCGCCTGCCAGAAGCATGACAAAAGGTGGAATCAGTTTTCTCTTCTTTGCCCGCATCTCCGCCTTTTTCTCTTCCAGTTCACGCTCTCTTGCTTTTTCTCTTTCGAGTTCAGCAATATCCGTTATAAACTCCGGTTCGCCCTGTTCCAGCGCTTCCTGCTCCAGTTCTTCCTGTTCTTCTTTTTTCAATTTCCGCACCCCTTAGCCGCTTCAGCGGACACCATAACAGTTTTAAATTATTTTCTCCGGCTTTCCGACTGCACGGATTACAAAGTCGCCCGTTTCCGGATAAAAAATAACAGTCCTACCATAATTTGCTCCCGTATCCTGTGCCAGAATCGGTATCCTTAGCTGCGCAAGCTTCCTCTTTGTAGCCTCTACATTTCTTTCTCCCACACGAGTCGCCTCAGAGTTCCCTCCCTGGAAAGAGAACATTTGAGCGCCGCCCGCAATCTTTGCTACCAGTCTTGTTCTGTTCGCCCCTTTAGCTACAACCCTTTTTACCAGTTCCTCTATTCCCGTATCGGCAAATTTAGGAATATTGCTGTTATTTCTGATTGCTGTGCTATCGGGAAGCATAATATGTGCCAGTCCCCCTATTTTTGTCACAGGGTCCCTCACTGCAATTCCTACGCACGAACCAAGTCCCAGTGTCGTAATTCCATTGGGACTAACACATACATTCAAATCGGCCATACCGACCTTTATCACCTCAGCCATTTCCTGAATCTCCCACTTTCATTGTCAGTATTATTAAACCGACATACCTAATGCCGATAATATTTTACCATATGACTCCATATCCGGAATCAATATAAAATACCCATCTATTGCTACATCATCAAAAAACTGCGTCTGTATCAACAGCATTCTATCGCCGACAGCTCCGAACTGGATTGCCGGCACACTCATAATGGCACCTGCCATATCCACCGCAATATCCGGTATCGTAGGAAATATCTTCAAATTCGTCAAAGAAGAAAGCGAATTTAAATATGCTCCCGTAATGATATTTCCTACCTCTTTCATTGCGGAAAATTCCATCTCGGAGAAATCATCCCCTTCCATTTCCATCCCCATCAACTTCGATACGAGAAATCTGGCGGAATTTTTCTCAAGAAGGAACATAATACTCCCTGTAATATCCCCTTCTACTCCAAGATAAATGCCGGCCATGATCTGCTCTTCACCACCCATTGCCATGCCTACTTCCTTAAATTCCAACAGGCCTACCTTGGGTACCGACATATCCACTTTGCATTGCAGCATCTCTGCCAACGCTGTAGTCGCGTTTCCTGCACCGATATTCCCCAGTTCTCTCAGAATATCGAAATATTCCTGAGACATTTGATCAAAATTCAATTCACTCACAAACAAACCTCCTAAGAATTTTCCGGAACGACCAGATTCAAATCCAAAAGCGAAATCAGGCCGCCCTCATATTTTCCAATTCCGTAAATAAAATTATCTTTCTCATCTTTGGAAGCATAGGCAACTTTTTCAATCTGCGCCATCTCCAAAGTAACTACTTCTTTTACCTCATCCACGATAATACCGATCATCCCCTGCTGCTCCATTTTAATAACGATGATCCTGCTTGATTTGGTAACGACATCTTCCTCCAGTCCCATTTTGATTCGAATACTCATAACAGGGAGAACTTCCCCACGCAGATTAATAACGCCTTTTAAATAAGAAGCGACCTTCGGTACTCTCGTAATCTTCTGCATTCTCAGAATATTATCGATATATTTGATATCAATGCCATACTGTTCTTCGCCCAGTTTGATAACGATGAACTGAGTTGTATCATTAACCGCTTTTAATTCTTCCATTCTACCGTCTCTCCTTCCCTTACATCAGTGCATTCGCATCCAGAATCAATGCCACTTCACCGTCACCGAGAATCGTTGCACCGCTGATGATCTTACACTTGTTGATATACTTGCCCATCGATTTGATAACGATTTCCTGCTGTCCGATCAGTTCATCGACTACCAGACCGGCATACTTATCGCCTTTCTTGACAATAACCACAACAAGATTCTCATTCGGATCCTTCGTACTCTCAATATCCAGAATTTCTGTCATACGGATCAGCGGAATGACAAGATCTCTTAAATGAATGACTTCTTTGTTCTGCACCAATTTTACATCCGATGCGGGAATATCTTCCAGTGTCTGAATGGAGCCAAGAGAAATCGCATATTTCTCGCCTCCGATAACGACCATAAGAGCCTGGATGATCGCGAGAGTCAGCGGAAGTCTGATGATCCAGGTACTTCCCTCCCCCAGCTTCGTCTTTACTTCCACTTCGCCACTCAAAGCTTCAATCTTCGATTTGACAACATCCAGGCCAACGCCTCTTCCGGAAACATCGGATACTGTCTTCGCTGTAGAGAATCCGGCATTGAACAGCAGATCGATGATTTCCTTCTCGGTCATGATCTCCGCCTGTTCAGGCGTAATAACACCACGCTCAATTCCTTTATTCTTAACAGACTCCGTATCGATACCGTTACCGTCATCCCTTACTTCGATGACAACATTATTGCCATCCTGATAAGCATCCAGGAAAATAGAACCAACTTCCGGCTTTCCTCTTTCCTTACGCACTTCTGCGGACTCCAGACCATGATCTGCCGAATTACGGAGCAGGTGCATCAACGGGTCGCCGATTTCATCCACAACAGTACGGTCGAGTTCCGTTTCCTCACCGGACATATACAATTCCATCTTTTTATCGAGTTTCTTGGACAAATCCCGAATCATACGCGGGAACTTTGTTACAACGCTTTCAATCGGCACCATTCGTACCTTCATAACAGATTCATGAAGAGATGTCGTAACGCTCTCAAGGTACTCAATCTGGTCATTCACTTCCGAATTGGCATTGCCTTCCACTGTCGCTGAAGCCGATACAAGGGAATTCTTTGCGATGATCAACTCACTGACAAGGTTCATCAGTGTATCCAGTTTTTCAATATCTACCCTGACGGTTCTATTAACGATCGGCTTTCCTGTTGCCGGTTTCTTATCATTCTTTCCGGCCGGCGCCGCTTTCGCAGGTGCCTGCGCGGATGTTTCCGCCGCTTTCTGTACTTCTGCCTTGGCAGGTACCTCTTTGACCGGCTCTTCCTTAGCAGATACCGCCTGAACCGATTTCTCTTCTTTAACCGCCTTCTCTTCCACGGCAGCGTGCTCTTCTTCCTGCTGTTGTGCTGACGCCTGTTTGCCGGTCTCGCAAACACCGCCGACAACATCATCAATTTCGGATACGCACTTGGCTGCCTGAACTACCTTTTCAAGAGATTCATCCGTCACAACGATCAGACTGAAGTCCAGATCGAACTTCTCATCTTCAATATCCTGTGCCGAAGGATTAGACGAAATAATCTCACCAAATTCCTCTACTGCCTTGAACACAAGAAATGCCCTCGCAGCTTTCAAAATACAGGCTTCCTGCACCTTTACCGTCAATCCATAGGCTTTTTTACCCTGATGCAGTGCTTCTGCAATGACTGTTTTCTCGGTGTCGCCAAGTTTCATTTCCTGCCACTTCTGACCTTCTGCAGGCGCTTCAGATTCTGCCGCTTTCTGCGCAGCGGGTTTCTCATCCTCTGCCTCCGGCTCAGCGCCGCCTTTCAAAATAGCATTGAGCTGCTTAATCAGAGGTTCATTGTCGTTCGTACCCTCATCAGCGCTTTCCCTGATATTCGTATTATATTCTTCAAGCGCATCAAGGCACTGGAAAAGAATATCTATCATATTCGCCTTGACCGTAATATTCCCATTACGGACCTCGGAAAAGACATTTTCCATATCATGGGTGAGATTCTGCATCCTCTTATATCCCATGGTGCCCGCCATACCTTTTAAAGAATGGGCTGCGCGGAAAATCTCATTAATCGTGTCCATGTTATCGGGTTCCTGCTCCAGGATCAGAATCTGTGTATTCAGGTTCTGAAGGTGCTCGTTTGTTTCATCAAGGAAAATTTCCAAATACTGGCTAACATCCATTTCATCTTACCCCCACGTTCATTGTAATCTCCTGCGCAATCTGGTCAAGCGGTACAATCTGATCCGCAAGTCCCGCATTAACAATACTTCTCGGCATTCCATATACCGCACATGTACTTGCTTCCTGCGCAATGATATGCAGTTTCTTTTTTTCTTTCAGATTCTGGATTCCCTTCGTACCGTCGGCCCCCATACCAGTCATTACAACACATATGATCTGATCAAATTTGCTGTCTGCCAGTGATTCGTACATATAATTGGCACAGGGTTTTACCCCTTCCCTGGACGGTTCATCCGAATAATGGATGCTGTATTTGCTCCCGTTTGTTACGACATTCAAATGCTTGCCGCCCATCGCAATATAAACAACACCGGGCTCTAATACATCGCCTTCTGCGGCTTCCTTTACATGAACCTCACTTAACGTATCCAGCCGCTCCGCTAAAGATGCAGTAAAGCCAGCAGGCATATGCTGTACGATCACGACCGGCGCCTTTAACCCCTTGGGCAGCTTCGGAACAACGGCCTGCAAGGCTTTCGGTCCACCTGTAGAACTCGCAAGCGCCACGACTTTATTACCGGAAGAAACGCCCATCCGCCTGCTCGCAAGGCTGCCCGGTCTTACCGGAGCCACACGTTCAACTTTGACCGGTGTCGGCGTAGAAGCCGGTTTATCATATGTCAGCAGTCTGGATTCTACAACAATCCCCAGCGTGTATAACAGCTTCTCTTTAAAATCGGCTGTCCGGCAGTCCATCGCCGTACCCGGTTTATGAACAAAATCCAGCGCACCGAGCTCCAGTGCATCCAGCGTCGTCTTTGCTCCTTCGCAGGTATCCGTACTGACCATCATGACTCTTGCCTGAATCTTACGATCCTGTAATTCCTTTAACAGTTCCAGACCGTTCATACGGGGCATATTTACATCCAGAATTACCGCATCGTAACTTTTTCTGGTAAGCAGATCCAGTGCCTCCAGCCCATTCGTCGCGCGATCCTGTACATGGAATCTTTCATCACTTTCAATTATATCACAGAGTACCCTTCTCATGAGTGCAGAGTCATCAACCACTAATATATTTTTCATCCTGACAACCTTCCCTCTATTTTATTTTCTGAAATCTAATCTATTTCATTCTGTTTTCTGATGATTTTTCGCTCTTCATTAAAGATATATTTGATAATCTCTTCTCGATTGTCTTTATCCATATTAACATATTGTACGCGGTGTTCATAAAATCCCGGCCTGTTATCCACTTCCTTGACGCTTAACACCTTGCCGTACAGATTGTATTCCTTGTTTTCTCCATTTATCCACAGAAAATATTTGCATAAGATCAGGCTTTCCACTTCATACGCATATTCTGCCACAAAACGCAGCCCGCCGCCGCTGATATCCACAATAACGCTCCGCTGTAAAGGCAGTTCCGGCGTCAGGACTAAGGAGTTTTTCTCAAAAGCCTGCACTTCCTCTTCCTGTAACGGTCTGGAATTCATTTCCAGCGCACAGCTGAAACGGTAATATTCTCTTCTCTGATACTTTCTGAGATTGCTCGTAAGATCGAGGAGCAGACTGAACCTGTTATTATTTTTATACCTGTCCACTACCCTTGCATAACATTGGTAAAGACCATTCGGCGTAAAAAAATACAGATCATACTCCACGTCTACCGGCAGCAATATTAATTTTGTTTTTTCCATCGGCATCGAGATTTCAATCCGGTCATCGGAAAGTATATCAACGACCTGACTCGCATAGACCTTATTTTTCTCTTCGTCATCATCCCGGTATCTTTTTGCTTTCTGAAGTTCGATCCGGCTCCCCGGCGCTATGTATTTTGAAAGTATAATTCCCATATTCGTTGTCCTTTTACCTGTTTTTATCTTTTTGATATAATATGCGAAAAAAATGCCGCCATTCCACGCTTTGTCAAAGTTTTGTTCAATTCCTTATTCATCAACTTTGCCGCCAGCATCTCATATGCCTGCGCGGACTTACTGTCCGGATTCTGAATGGATACCGGCATCTGCTGCATAACTGCCTTTGCAAGCTGCGCATCCTGTGGTATCATGCCAAGATAGGTGATCGGAATCTTCAGGTACCTCGTAACTACCGTATCCAGCTTTTCGAACAGGATTCTGCCTTCCTGTCCGTTCTCTACTTTATTGGCAATTACCTTGACCTGCGAATCCTCTTTGGAAAACCGCGGATGTCTGTTCAAAGATTTTACAAGAGAATAGGAATCCGTGATGGAAGTCGGTTCCGGCGTTGTCACAAGCAAAATCTCACCGCTTGCCACCAGAAATTCCAAAACTGCATCGGAAATGCCCGCTCCGGTATCTACGATAATGATATCCGCCATCTCATCCAATTCCGTCAGGTTTTTAATAATATAATTCAGGTGATCGATGCTCAGATTCGACATACCCGCAATCCCGGAACCGCCTGAAATAAAACCAACATCCATCGGCCCCCATGTAATGATTTCCTTAATATTCTTACCCTGATAGATCAGATCGCAGAGATTATGCTTCGGAACCGCGCCAAACATTACTTCGATATTCGCCAGTCCAAAATCCGCATCCAATATGATGACACGCTGTCCCATTTTTTTGAACTGGACAGCCAGATTAATTGCAACATTTGATTTCCCGACACCGCCTTTTCCACTTGTAACGGTGATGACTCTTGCCAATGGTCGCTGAGGCCGGCTGCCTGCCTTTATTATATTTCTCAGTTGTTCAGCCTGATCCATTTTTTCTCCTTTCTCAGGTAGTTCTAGTTCTTTCCACCGAGTAACCTCTTGACCGTCTTCTGCGGATTAAAATCCTCAATATCGTCGGGTACATTCTGGCCATGCGTTACATAGGAAAGGGATGCTCCCGTATACAATTTCAGATTCAGCAGATTTCCCAGTGTCGTAGTCTCATCCAGTTTGGTAAAAATCAGCTTATAGTCCGCCATTTCCTTATAAGCATCAGCGATTCTGATCAAATCCCTGTACTTTGTCGTAGCGCTGAGAACAAGAAATACTTCCTTTTCTACCTTATCATCCATTGAATGAATGAATTTCGTCATCGCTTCCTTCTGCGCTTTATTCTGATAAGAGTGGCCCGCCGTATCCACCAGAATATAATCGTAATCTTTAAAATCGGAAAGCGCCTGTTCTATCTCTTCTATCGTATAGACGATCCGAAAAGGCACTTCCAGAATATTCGCATAAGTACGGAGCTGCTCCGCTGCCGCAATCCGATAAGTATCCGCCGTTAAAAGCGCTACCTTCTTCTTTTCATCCACCTGGAATCGGGATGCTATCTTGGCAATCGTCGTTGTCTTTCCGACGCCCGTAGGGCCTACAAAAAATACTACCTTCACCCCTTTTTCGGAAGGCGTAATGCCGACGGGCTTTCCGAATTTTAATATCATTTTCTGATAAGTGTTCGCAAGTGCGAAATCAAAAGGACAGTTCGGTTTATTGACTTTCTCGATTTCCTCGATAATCTGTCCTGCATAGGCCTCATCCACTTCATTCTCCAGCATCGTCGTATGCAGAAGCTTCATGAACATATCCGTTTCGCTGATTTCTTCTTCTGCTTTTTCTTCCTCTTTTTTTTCTTCCTCCGGTTTCTGCAGCTGCTGCTCTATCAGTGACTGCAGACTGTCCAGCTTTTCCTCTATGACATTATTTTCTTTTTTTCCAGAAAACTCTTCCGTATTCACGGGCATAATGTTCCGTGGCGCTTCGTTCTGCTGTACCGGCGCATTATTCATATTCGAGACGACTTCATTGATTGCAGATACCGCCGCTTTTACTTCTGCAGATACATCCTTCTCCTGGCTGTTCGCTTCCTCCTCAAGAGCGACTGTCACCTCTACCTTCTGCGGTTTCAGAAAATCGAACAATCCTTTCCGCTTTACGTTCCGGACATTCATCACGACAACGTTCGCGCCAAGTTCCTTCTTCGCACTTTCTACCGCTTCCGCCTCTGTTTTCCCTAAAAATTTCTTAATTATCATTATGCTGTCACCATCCCAACGGACTGTAATTCGATATTAGATTCCACTTCATTATAAGATACAACGACCAGATCTTTAAAGTAGTCTTCTGTCAATTTCTTAAAATACGCACGCACGATCGGTGAAGTAATGACAATCGGAATCTTGCCTAAATCTTCCAGTTTCTTTGTTTCTGTGCCGACCGAATCCATAATTGCCCTCGTCTTCGTCGGGTCTAACGTCAGATATGCACCCTGCTCCGTCTGTTTCACACTTCCCATGATCTCCTGTTCCAGCTTGGGGTCGAGCGTCACAACACTGGTCGTTTCATTGGCTGGGAAGAACTTATTGGAAATCGCCCGTTTCAGACTCTGTCTGACATATTCAGTCAAGATATCCGTATCCCTCGTCGTTGAAGCATAATCAGCTAACGTTTCAAAAATTGTCAGCAGGTCTCGAATAGAAATTCCTTCCGAAAGCAGATTCTGCAATACTTTCTGTATCTCACCAAGCCCAAGCAGCTTCGGTACGAGTTCTTCCACCAGAGATGGATTGCTCTCCTTCAGGTTGTTGACAAGGTTCTGTACATCCTGTCTGGTCAGCAGTTCCGCTATGTACTGCCTGATGATTTCCGTCAAATGGGTCGCAATGATGGATGGCGGATCAACGACCGTATAACCCATACTTTCCGCACGCTCCCGCTGTCCTTCCGTAATCCAGATGGCCGGCAGATGGAACGAAGGCTCAAATGTCGGAATACCGGTAATTTCTTCCTCCACATACCCCGGATTCATCGCCATATAGTGGTCGAAAAGGATTTCTCCTTCGCTGACCTGTACACCTTTTATTTTAATAATATACTGATTCGGATTCAACTGAATATTATCACGCAGACGAATGATCGGCACGACCGTACCAAGCTCTAGCGCAATCTGTCTACGGATCATAACAACACGGTCTAACAGATCGCCGCCCTGATTGACATCCGCTAACGGAATGATACCATAACCAAACTCCAACTCGATCGGATCGACCTGCAGCAGAGAGGTAACATTCTCCGGCTGCCGGATTTCTTCCGCCGCCGCTTCTTCCGTATCCACTTCACTCTCGATCTCCGCCGTTTCGATCGTTCCGGAAATGATCCTTGCCACGATGATAAAGCACAGTCCCAGCGCTACGAAAATCACCGTATTCAAAGGCGTAATAATACCCAGCGCCGCAATAACGCTTCCTACCATATAAAGGACCTTGGGCACGCCGAATAACTGGCTGACGAGCACCGTACCGAAATCCGCGTCTTTGGAACCTTTCGTAACGAGGATACCAGTCGAAAGCGAAATGAGCAGGGACGGGATCTGGCTTACCAGTCCGTCACCGATGGTCAGGATCGCATAACGGTTCAGCGCATCCTCAAATTCCATATTCTGCCGCAATATCCCCATCGCAATACCGCCGATGATATTGATCGCCGTAATGAAAAGACCTGCCGCAGCGTCCCCCTTAACGTACTTTACGGCACCATCCATCGAGCCGAAGAAATTCGATTCTTCCTGAATCTTTTCACGCCGTACCTTTGCCTCTGCATCCGTGATCGCGCCGGTATTCAAGTCCGCATCGATCGCCATCTGCTTACCCGGCATAGCGTCCAGCGTAAATCTTGCCGTTACCTCAGCAACACGTTCCGTACCTTTATTGATAATCATGAACTGTACAATGATCAGAATAATAAATACGATAACACCGATGATCAGATCGCCGCCGCCGACATATTGTCCGAATGTCTCGACAACGTTTCCCGGCTGTCCGGATGTCAGAATCAATCTGGTAGAGGATACGTTCAGTGCAATTCTGAATACTGTCGTGAAAAGTAAAATCGTAGGAAAATATGACATCTTTAACACTTCATTCGCAAACATACACCCGAACATGACCGTAAAAGCGACCGATATATTACATGCAAGCAATACATCCAGAAGCCATGACGGTATCGGAACGATCAGCATAATAAACGCTGCAAGCAAATACAGCGCAACACCGACATCCGCCTTTTTCAAACTCCCCATATCCTCTTCTCCTTTCCCCTATATTCTATCTTATCTATAATCCCTCTAATGACAGAATCGCTGCCAGCGATTCTGCCGGGCGAAAAAATCTGCTTTGCAGATGTAGAACTTTCTGGCGTCCCGTCCAATAGCGGGACGTCTTTAGAAGTTCTTTTCGCCCTAGACTTTACCCTGTAAGTGATATACGAAAGCAAGTACTTCCGCGACCGCCTGATAAAGCTCCGGCGGTACAATGCCGCCCACTTCCACGTTTGCATACAGCATCCTGGCAAGCGGCTTATTCTCAACAATTTCTATATGGTTTTCCTTTGCCGTATCTTTAATCTTCTGTGCCAGATAATCCGCACCTTTGGCCACTACATAAGGCGCATCATAAATCTCCGGGTCATACTTGATCGCCACTGCATAATGCGTCGGATTCGTAATAACAACATCCGCTTCGGGCAACTGCTGCATCATACGCCTTCTGGAGGCTTCCATCATCCTCTGCCTCTGCTTGCCCTTGACTGCAGGATCACCTTCCTGGTTCTTATACTCATCCTTTACTTCCTGTTTGGTCATCTTCATGTCTTTCTTGAACTTGAACTTCTGATAAATAAAATCAGCCGCCGCAATTAAAGTATAAAAAAAGCAAATCCGCAGACCCAGATTAACGACCAGATCACCAATCTGTGCAATCGCCTGATTTAAAGATATCCCATACAACAGAAAAATACTGGGTGCATGCTTGATCAAGTAAGAATAGACCGCATACACGATAATCGCTATTTTAGCAATCGACTTCACCAGTTCTACAAGAGAATTGGGAGAAAAAAGCCGCTTAATCCCGCTGACAGGATTCATCTTGCTGAACTTTGGTTTCATCGGCTTCGTCGTGATCTTCCATTTTACCTGAAGCAGATTCGTAACAAAAGCAAGAAAAAAACCGACAAAAAATATTGGCCCGAGGATAGACAGAATCCTCGTCAACATTCTGATAAAGATTGCCCGCCATGTAATCTCCTGAATATATCCATCATACATTTTAACATATTCCGGTATCTGTGAGTAGATATTCTGAAAAAAAGAAATAAAACTCACACCAATATTGCCGACCCAGAATTTCATCAACAGAAAAAGCCCTAACAGCATGGCTGCATTGACTACCTCCCGGCTCTTGGCAACCTGTCCTTCATTCCTGGCATCAGTTAACTTCTTGGAAGTAGGCTCTTCTGTTTTCTCACCGCCTGGTCCATCCTTTGCAAAGAACTGAAGATTATATTGTAAGATCACCCCAGCAATCACACCCTTCTTCTATCCGGTCGAAGATTCTCCGATTTTTAACCCGTCATCCCTATGGCGAACGCGTTCATCAGTTCCTTCATTTCCCGAAAAACAAAATCTGCAGCGCCGGGCAGCATCCGGACCGTCAAGAACATGATGGCCAGACCTGTCAATACTTTCATCTGTATACCAACCGAAAACATATTCATCTGCGGCGCAATCTTTGCAAGGATTCCGAGCACACAGTTCAACAGAAGTATGACACAGAATATCGGCAGACAAATTCGAAAACCAATAATGATATAGTCACTCATAAACCGTATCAGAGAATTAATTAATGACTCCGTATTAAAGACAGCGCCGCTTACCGGTATCAGAGTAAAAGTATCCAGCAGCGCTTTTATTAAATACTGATACATACCTGTAATAAGCAAAAACAGAGAAAACATATACTGATAAAACACACCGCTGAAGGTCGCGCTTTCTCTCGTCAAAGGATCCATCAGCGACACCATGGACAATCCAATCTCCATATCGGAAATACGCCCAGCAAAAGAAGCGACCGTCATGCAGAGCTGCGCTCCCCATCCGATCAGAAAACCGGTTACAGCTTCTTTCATGACAATAACCGCATATTCCGATACCGTATTATAAATCACTTCGTTATGATCCAAATAGGAAAACAACAGATAGGCGATAAAAATACTGAACCCGACTTTGACCCTGCGCGGTACGGTATTATCCATTCCAAAAAGCGGTGCAATATAAATAAAACAAGACACACGCACCAGGACCAATAAAAAAAATTCCAAATCCGCATAGGTAAAAGAAATGTCTATCATGTAAATCTCCTTACCTCTCTGCTATCTGATATACAAACTGAAATTTGACCACAATTCGTGCATATATTCAATAATATTATTCAATATCCAATGCCCCAATACCATCAATGTCACAAAAATAGCGAGCACTTTCGGAACAAAGGTCAGCGTCTGTTCCTGAATCGATGTTACCGTCTGAAAAATACTGATTGCAAGGCCCACGCACAAAGATACGAGCAGCGGGGGTGCAGCACATTTAATGATCAAAAACAAAGCCTGACTCGCAATCGCGGTCACGTCATCTATTGTCATACATATACCCCCTGTGCGCTCCGATGCACATTTCCATCAATAGTTTGAAAGCAGCTTTCAAACATTTCCACTCCCTTCTACACGGTCAGTAAAATGTCCTGACAAGACTTCCGATTACCCAATACCATCCATCTGCCAAAACGAACAGCAGAATTTTGAATGGCATGGAAATGGTCGTCGGCGGCAGCATCATCATACCCATACTCATCAGGACAGATGCAACTACCATATCGATTACAATAAAAGGAATATACAATAAAAAACCAATCATAAATGCCGTACGCAGTTCGCTGATGATAAAACTCGGAACGAGCACACTAAATGGAATATCGTCCAGATTCGTTCCATCCCATTCGGTACGGCTGATATCCAGAAAAAGCCTTACATCCCGCTCCTGTGTATGGGGATACATAAACTCCCTGATTGGAACAGCCGCCGCATAAAAAGCCTCCTCCTGGTCGAGTTCCCCCGCTTCAAAAGGTACGACTGCATCTGTATAGATGCTCGAAATCGTCGGCTGCATAATAAAGAACGTCAAAAACAGCGCCAGACCGATCATAACATTGTTCGGTGGAGCCGACTGTGTATTGAGCGCTGCCCTCGTAAAATGCAGAACAATGATAATTCTGGTAAACGAGGTCAACATAACAATCAATGACGGCGCTATAGCAATCAATGTAAGAGTAAGCAGAATCCGCAATGCACCATTCAACGTACCATTACCATCGTTATATGTAACCGTCACTGTATTTGCAATATTCAATTCCTGCAGATCTTCAGCCGACTCTGATGCTCCCGGTTCATCAATATTGGTACGCTCGACCGTATCACCAGTCAAATTAGAGTCTACATGGGAAAGTCCACTTTCTGCATATACAATATCTTTCTCATGGATAAACATCGTGATAAACAATATGCCTGCCAGAAACAGCAGGCATAATATCCTTTTCACTTGGTATCCGGAAAAATATTTTTTCATCCTTATCGCCTACTCACTTTTATTTCGGTCTTCTTCTTTTTCCAGAATCGTCTTCTTTTGCATTTTTTCAAACAATTCCTTAAAACTCATTTGTTCATTATTCGCACTGCTAGAAAACGTCAACTGATCTTCTGGAACCTCTGTCAACATTGTAACAGAATCTTTCCCGATTGCAACTGCCAAATATTTCTGCCCAACACGAATAATCTGAATGTACTTACTATTCGCAAGCTGGAACGTCTCGACAACTTCCAGATTTGCATTTGTCCTTTTACCTTTCTGGTATCCCGCTATCCACTTCGTCGTCCAGTAAGTAATCGCCAGAACAAAAACAAATAAAATAAGCACAGTCATAAACTGCAGATAAGCATTTGCACTGTTGGAAACAGTCAATACCATTTATCCTACTACCTTCTTCACCGCTTCCAACACACGGTCAGCCTGGAACGGCTTTACAATGAAGTCTTTCGCACCTGACTGAATAGACTCGATGACCATTGCCTGCTGTCCCATAGCAGAACACATGATAACCATAGCTCCCGGATCGGTCTCTTTGATCTTTTTCAACGCCTGAATACCATCCATCTCAGGCATCGTAATATCCATCAGTACAAGATCCGGTTTCAGTTCATTATACTTTTCAACTGCTTTAGCACCATTTTCAGCTTCGCCTGCGACATTATATCCGTTCTTTGTCAGGATATCCTTAATCATCATACGCATGAATGCTGCATCATCACATACTAAAATATTCTTTGCCATTCTCTTTTTCTCCTATTACATATTTTTATAAATTAATTTTAATAGTATCACTATTTAATGATTTCAGTTACCCTGACACCAAAGCTTTCTTCGATGACAACAACCTCGCCCTTCGCAACAAACTTGCCATTGACCAGTACGTCAATCGGTTCGCCTGCAATTTTATCGAGTTCAATAATCGTGCCTGGTGCAAAGTCCAAAATATCTGAAATAGATTTGGCAGTTCTTCCGAGTTCAACCGTAACTTCAAGCGGTACATCCTTAATCAGATCGATATTCTCCTGCGGCTGCATCGGATTGAACGCTCCGGCAAAATTCTGGAACTGAGCCGGCTGAATACTCATATTAGGCTGCATCTGCATCTGTGGCATCATCTGCGGCATACCCATCTGCATTTGCGGCATTCCCATCTGCATCTGTGGCATACCCATCTGCATTTGCGGCATTCCCATCTGCATCTGACTCATATCCATCTGCGGCATACCTGCCTGCATCTGGTTCATATCCATCTGCGGTGCCGCCGGAGCCGGTGCAGGTTCCGGAGCCGGTGCAGACGCTGAAGCTGCATCTCCTCCCATCTGGGCTCCCAAGAAAGTACTGCACAATTCCTTCGCAAATTCTATCGGATACAACTGCATGATCGTTGAATCTACCAATTCCGAAATCTGCATACGGAACGCAATTTTCACAAAAGTTCCTGCAAGGAATTCCGCTATCTCGCCGCCTTCCTTAAATTCGGTCAAATCTACAAGACTTGCTTCCGGCGGACTGATATCAATCATCTTCCCAAGCATCGTGGAAAGAGACGTTGCAGCAGAACCCATCATCTGATTCATCGCTTCGGAAATCGCACTAAGGTGCAGTTCCCCCAACTCTCCATCCGTGTTACTGCCATCACCGCCCATCATCAGGTCTGTTATGACTTTAACATCATGCTCCTTCAAAATCAAAATATTAGATCCATCCAGACCAACCGTATATTTAATCTGAATAAATACGCATGGCCTTTCATATTCTGACAATACATTTCCCCATCTTGCCAGACTTACGACCGGAGTCGTAATATTTACTTTCTGATTAACAAGAGAAAATAACGTTGTGGCGGAAGACCCCATACTGATATTGGCAACTTCGCCAATGGCATCTTTTTCAATATCCGATATCAGTTCTTCATCTATTGCCGATGTGTCACCTGCTGATGCTGTATCAGCCGATGAATCATCACTCGCGGAATCACCACCACCATTCAGCAGCGCATTTATTTCATCCTGTGATAACATTCCGTCCATGCTCCTATTCCTCCCCCTCTCTAAATACCGACGTCACCCTGACAGCATACTTATCTTTATTGGAACCGGGCAATGCGGTAAATTTCTTTATATTTCCTACATATACATTCAAATCATTATCCACATTTGTGTCCAGCCGTATAATATCGCCAAGCTGCAAATTAACAAAATCCGTTACGCTTATTCTGCTCCTTCCAAGAACAGCTTTTATTGGAACATCTACCCTTCGTAACAATGCTTCAATATATTCGTCGTACTCTTCTTCATCCTGCTCCTGCATATTTGCATACCAGAACTTGGTATTCAGCTTATCCATTACGCTTTCCAGTGTAAAGAATGGCAGACAGACATTCATCAATCCTTCTACTTCCCCAATCTTAATGCTCAGGGTAACAATTGCGATCATATCATTTGGCGCTATAATCTGTGCGAACTGAGAATTTGTCTCAATCCGCTCCAAAACAGGATTAATATCTACTACATTTCTCCAAGGCTCCCGCATAAGCTGCATACAGATTACCATCATTTTCTCGATAATCGTCATTTCTATCTCGGAAAATTCCCTGTTCTTCTCCAGCGGATCGCCATGCCCGCCAAGCATCCTGTCTATCATTGCAAAACCCAGATTTGATGCCAACTCCACCAGAATTGTTCCGCCAAGCGGCTGAAAATCAACAATTCCCAAAATCAATGGATTAGAAAGCGCATTGCTGAATTCCGAAAAGATGACCGTCTCTGAACTCGTTACAACCACCTGTACATTCTTTCTCAGATAGACCGGAAGACTCGTTGATAACAATCTTCCGTAATGTTCAAAAATAATTTCCAGAGTACGAAGATGCTCTTTGGAGAATTTCGTAGGTCGCTTAAAGTCATAATTCTTGACCTGCTTATCTCTTGAATCCTGTAACTGTTCTGTATCCACTTCACCGCTGCTCAAGGCAGCGAGCAAATTATCAATCTCACTTTGAGACAGTACCTCGCCCACGAAAACTCACCTCCCTGTGTTCGTATATTTGCTCAATATATAAGCATAGGGCTATGAGTACATAATACTGCTAAATGCCACATCAAATATAAAATCAGAATCGAACATCCTCTGTAATTCTGCAATAATTTCCTGTTTAATCTGTTCTTCGTTTTCCCTTGCCTCATCCATCGTATACTGGCCAAAAACATCATTGACCTTATCCATGATCAACGATTGCTGAGGTGACAGATCGGAAGTATATTTTTTGAATCCATCCGACTTTGTATTAATGGAAAAACTAACAGAAACCAGACAATAATGATCTGCTCCATCCTCACCCTTCTTAAGAGAAATCGTCATAGACTCCGGAATCGTATATACCTCGATATCTTCCATCGGAATGACTGTTTCTGTCTCCCCTGTCTGTGCCGTCAATTCCAGATTAAGCGCCGTTGCAATGTTATCGACCAATGCCGCCGTCTTTCTGGATGCGCTTGTTACACTGAACATCATGATGGCCGTCAGAACAACGTTTACGATCAGCAATGCCAGTATAATAACAGAAATCAAATTTTTCTTCATTACAAATACTTCCTCCCCTTTAATGTTATTCACTTTAATAAGAACTCAGTGAATTATATATTCTAATCTCGACCCGTCTGTTCATCGTTCGCCCTTCCGGTGTTGAATTATCCGCAACCGGCATATATTCTCCACGCCCGGAATGTTTCACCATCGCCGGATCAAGATTTGTTGTTCCTATCAGATAATTAAATACCGACAACGCACGTCCTGAACTCAATTCATCATTATTAGAATATTTTGCACCGGACATTGGTACATTATCCGTATGTCCTTCAATTTCAATCGTACTGCCGGCATAACTTTCCAGAATGACTCCCACCTGATCCAGGACTGCCAGCGCCCCTTCTTTCAATTCCGTGCTTCCCGAATCAAAAAGCAGGGAGCCCTTCAGTGTAAGCTGTACATACTGCGCCGTAAACTCGATATCAATATCACCGTCCAGGTCTCTTTCCTCAATAGCCTCTTCTATCATTTCGGCCATCTGCTCAGACTCTTCCATCTGCGCCTGTTCAATCTCTTCCATCGCTTCCGCTATTGCTTCCGCCACATCCTCTGAGACAACTTCACCATTATCCATCTTACCCGTACTGTTAATATATTGATCCAATTCATTTAACTGGCTTACGCCATTGCTGATCAGAATACCGTCGCCGATTGCTGTGGCTCCGGCTGTAAAAATACTAAACGTCTGATTAAAAGATGCCGCAATCATTTCGAACTTCTGCGCGTCAACGGTTGACATGGAAAACAGCAAAACGAAGAAGCAAAGCAGCAGATTCATCAAATCGGCAAATGTAGACTGCCACGCAGGTGCACCCGGTTTTACTTCATCAGGTTTCCTTTTAGCCATCCACTTCACCTCCGCCTTCTTCTCCACTATTGCCCCTGTCCTTCGGCGCAAGGAAGGATTTCAATTTTTCCTCTATGACACGCGGGTTCTCACCTGCCTGAATAGACAGAAGGCCCTCGATCTCAATCTCTTTTACCATCATTTCATCGGCGTTCTTGCTCTTCAGCTTGCTCGATACCGGCGCACAGATCCAGTTGGCAAGAATGGAACCATACAATGTCGTGATCAAAGCGACAGCCATAGCAGGACCGATAGCCGAAGGATCATCCATCGCCTGAAGCATGTTTACCAGACCAATCAGAGTACCGATCATACCCCATGCAGGACCCATGGCCCCCAAGTCTTCCCAGAACCCAATCTTCTCTTTATGACGCCCCTCTACGCTGACCAGTTCAGTCTCCATAATCGCACGGACAAGTTCGGGGTCCGTACCATCAACGACCAGAAGAATACCCTTCTGCAAAAAAGGATCATCAATATCTCCTGCCGCTTCTTCCAGAGAAAGCAGACCTTCCTTACGGGCTACATTGGATAGATCAATAATCTTCTGAATGATCTCAGGAACATCTACCGCAGAAGATTTAAAGATCAATGCAATACTCTTCAATCCGCCTACATAACTGCTCAACGTATTACTTGCAAGAATACAGCAGAAAGAACCTCCAAATGTAATCAATGCCGACGGCACATCGAGGAAGTTAAAGATCGCTCCAAAATTAACTCCTGCTGTCTTATCAAATACAATTCCGAATACAACCAGTACAAAACAAATTACCAAACCCAAAATTGACGCTAAATCCATATCGGTATCACCTGTTTACACAATTTTACATTAATCTGCAAAAATATCCTTTCTATACGATTTTACTAAATTTTTAACCTCTTGTCTACTTTCTTTTACAATTATTTTGCGTCCCGTTGTAAAAGAAAGGACCGTGTCAGGAGTTTCTTCAACAAGCTCCAGTAAATCGGGATTAATTAAAACTTTGACTCCGTTAATCTTCGTCACTTCAACCATTTACACTCCACCCTTCTACCTATTCTACCACATAACAGGCGAAAGAGGAACCCAAAAGTTCCTCTTTCTTTCAGAATTATTTTCAGGTAATTATCGTTTCAGATTTACAAGTTCCTCTAATAAAGAATCCGAAGTCGTGATAATACGGCTGTTTGCCTGGAATCCACGCTGTGTTGTGATCATTTCCGTAAATTCCTGGGAAAGATCAACGTTGCTCATCTCCAGAACACCGCTGGTCATATATCCGTCATTAGCCGTGATATCATCACCGATTCCGTCGAATTCACCGGAGTTCGCCGTTGCAGAATATAAGTTATCGCCCTGCTTGGCAAGACCGGAAGCATTCGCAAAATTCGCGACTGCAATCTGTCCTAACAGTTTGGAACAGCTGTTATCATAATATGCCGTAATCTTGCCGTCCTGTGCAATCTCAATACCTGTCATCTCACCGGGTTTTCTACCGGTACCGAGGTTATTGCCCCCCTTATCGCCGCTCATCATACTCGCAGTAGAAGAACCGCCATTGGTATAGTTCTTGGATAAGGAGAAATCAATATCGATATTGGTAAAACGTGTCAGATCGATGACTGTACCCTGTCTTGACGTTGCGCTCGCATTGAAGTTCAATGTCGCAGAATCGTTGTTCTGAGAACCAATATAGTCAAAAAGCCCCTTCTCCGTATCATATACGAGCTTATTACCCGTATAGCTGAAAGTCCTGGTAATCTGCGCCTGGCCGTCAGGGGCGACTGACTCAATCTTATACGTTGTATCATCTGTATTTGTCAGCCCGTATGCTTCTAACTTATTCGTAATCGCTTCACCGGTAAACCAACTTTCGGAATCTTTCACATGATACTTTCCAGCCTTGGTAGCCTTAAATTCCTGCTCAAACTCCATCTCAACAGTGCCATCTGTACCGACCAGAATGCTCTTTACCTTAACGCCCGGGAAAGACTTCTTCAAAGCATTTTCCCACAACTGAAGATCGTTCGGGGTAGTAGAATCGGCTTTATTGGCCAGAGGAACTGTTTTCCCGTTTCCGTCATCACCATAATAACGTTTCTCTGTCACATTAGTATTTGTATCTGTATAATCAGCATAAATCAGGTTAAATTTCTCCGCCAGCAGCTCCGCCTTGGATAACTTAACTTTTCCAGTCACGGTTACAGGATCACCCACCTTTATCTCCTGGCCCTCTTTCAGATTAGCGATGCTGGTAAGCGTAGCGGCATTGACCAACTGGTTTGTTGCATAACCATCCAGGATATTCGCCGGCAGATATTTCATATTATAGGTATCCGTCGCCGAATCATATTCCGCTGTATCCAGCAGCTGATACAATGTCGTCTCCGTGATCGTATCCTGCCCACCGAAGGTCGCGATCTCATTGATACTGCTCAAACCGTATTCCTCTACAAGGGAATCACCCTTTGAATTCATGATATCATCGAGCTGTACATAATACTGGCCGTCTTTGCCGAGACTGTGGATACTGAATTTTGCTGTATACTGGTATCCCTGCTGGTCGAAGAAAGTCAGCGTAACGACTCTTCCGCCCGTACTGCTCAGTGCGGAATCATATTTATCCACGATACCCGACATATATGCTAATGTCGTTGATTCCGGCGGATAAGTCAGATTGTCCTCATGCATGACTTTCAATGCGGATACGGTATCCGGATAAATCTCACCCGTCTCTTTATCGACCTGCCATCCCATGACCGTATAACCGGTAGAGGACATGACCAGATTTCCCGCACCGTCTACCGTGAAGGAACCGTCTCTTGTGAAGAAGTTCTGGGAACCATTGCTGACAACAAAGAACGAATCTCCCGTGATCATGATATCCCACGGATTGTTCGTGGACTGCGCCGACCCCTGTGTTGTAATGGCTGTGGAAATCGCTCCGGTCTTGGCACCGAGACCGATCTGTCTGGCGTTGATACCGCCTCGGCCTGTAGCCGCATTGGCACCGGATGCCGCCTGTGTTGTCTGATAAAGCAGATCGCTGAATACCATAGACTGTGATTTGTAAGATGTTGTGTTTACGTTCGCAATGTTATTACCGATAACATCCATTCTTGTCTGGTGTACTTTTAATCCCGCTACACCAGAGAAAAGTGATCTCATCATAATGAATGACCTCCTTAAATACTGTGATGTGCCGCCGTTCCCTCTGTCAGTCAGGAACGCAAGCCTCCGTAAAGGTCCGGCTAAATAATTACGGCTCCATCGATGTTTGTAAATACGTTTTCATTTGCTTCTGCCCGTTCCATTGCCGTGATGACCGTATGATTCGGTACATTCACGATAAATGCAAAGGAATCGACAATAACCAATGATTCATTAATTCCTTTCGCACCGGCTTTCGCTGTACCCAGATTCAGGCGTTCTACCTGTTCCTCTGTCAGTTCAATATTTCTATCCGCCAGTCTGCCCGCGGCGTGCTTGGAAAACTTCACTTCTCCGACTCCGGGTTTCTCCGTCTTCCGGGATAAAATATCCTGAAAACTGAGACCGTCTCCGGTGGAATTGTTCTGCACCTGCCTGCTGTTCCGGCCAAGATATTGATCCTGTAACTGCTCCAGGGAAAGGAATCCGTTATTCTGAATCTTCATAACCTTTCTCCTCCTTGAGATTACCGTGTTTCCTTACTTTGTATCTGCGCTATCGCCTTTGCCGGTTTCGTTATCTTTATCGGTTCCGTCCGTCTTGTCAGTTCCTTCTGTCTCATCCTTATCGTTCTCTGTCTTGTCGGTCGTATCGCCGTCTCCCTGATTCTGACCGGCTTTCAGTTCCTCAATCTTTTCGACATACTTCTTAAGACCGCTCACATAATCGTCACTGATGAACTTCTTCTCATAATCCGACATATTCTGGTATGTTTCATCCAGCTTCTTGATTGCCTCTTCATTCTCCAGCGTAACAAGCTGTAATATCGGAAGTTTGTTATAAGCATTCAGGAAGTCCGCCGCTGCCGTATAAGCTGACAGATATTTCGGATCTGCTACCGTATCCAGATCATCCATGGAATAAAGATTACCGTTGATGGAAAGATATGCCTTATTATTCTCATAATAAACATAGTCTACATTGCCCTGTGCGGTCGTTGTCTTTCCAGCGGAATCCGTAACTTTTATCAGTACGGTCTGCCCTACCAGACTGGATGCTCTCGCCAATTCCAGAGATGCGCTCATGTTCTGCATCTGCTCCAGTTCCGAGAAAGTCGCATACTGGGAAATATACTCCGTATTGGAAGTCGGCTCCAACGGGTCCTGATATTTCATCTGCGCTACAAGAAGCTGTAAGAACTGGTCTTTATCGACTGTGGAATTGCTTTTTTTCTTTTCGCTTTCCTTCATGGATGTCTGTGAAGCAGTTTCCACCAGCTTACCATTCTCAATCGGTGCTATAGCCATTTTTCATTCTCCTTTCTTATATCTTCATAATCTCTGCCTTTTTAATAATTCTGGTTTTCATGTTCCGTACACATCGCATAAGTGCATGCCTATGCTGTGTAATCTACCGTGTTGCCGCTTTGTACCATCATTTCCGCCGCGATTCTTTCAGAATCTTCCAGATCATCGGGAAGTTCTTCCAGATTCAGATCGTTCAGATTGATTCTTCTCGGCCCCTTTTTACCGTTCTTACTGTTCTCCTGGTTTTCTTCCTTGCCGGAAAAACTCTGTTCGAACCGGTAATTTGCCACGGTAACTTCTACCGCATCCACCTTGATGCCCTGCTCCTCGAACTGCGTTTTCAGCTGAACAAGCTGGCTCTCAATCGCGGCCTTGACCGTTTCGTTCTGCGCCGTAAACTGTGCCGTTATCACACCGTCTTTGGCTGCCAGCTGTACATTGACACTTCCGAGGCTTGCGGGATGTAACTGTAATTCCATCTCCTGCACATCACTTTTCAGATTGATCTTGATATACTCCGTAATCTGATTCATGATTTCTTCCGTGCTGGTAAAACGTTCCATGACCTGCTGATTTGCTGTCACTTCACTCAGATTCGGCTGTTCAACGGGAGTCTGCATCATAAAAGGTTCCTGTGTACTGCCCTCCCCGCCGTTCTGACCAAAAGAGCCTCTGTTATCTGACTTCGCCTCATGTCTGGTCTGTACCTCAGGGGACTGTGTCACTTCTTCCTGCACGCTCTTGTTTGCGCCGGCGTCATCCACCTGTACCTTTACTTTCACTTCTTCGCCGTCACGATGCACCGTTACCGCATAATCCTTCATGCCCTCCAGTGTCGCCGTTTCCGGTTCTTCTGTTCCTGCTGTCAAATCCTCCGGCATTTCCACCATCTCAGACGAATCTCCAACTGTGGCAGCCTTCTCAAGAAGCGCTTTCAGTTCTTCCTCCGAAAGTCCAAGCTCTGTCTGTAATTCCTCCAGACTCACTGATACCGTATCCAGAAGATTCTGAAGATGTCCGTAAAGTTCACCGTCGGTTATGATTGAAAGCTGATCTTCATTCCCGGATATCACCATCAGAAGCTGCTTCATATTCTCAGGATCCAACAGCTGTACAGCGCTCAATCCAAGAATCTCCATAGCCGCCTCTACCTCTTCCGGCGTGACGCCCATTTCCTCTGCGACATCTTTCACAAGTTTCTCGCCGGCTTCCGTCAACGCAGCTTTCTGTTCGTCGGTCATGCCATTCTCCGTCGGGTCTTCCACACTCCCATTTCCTTCTGCAGTATCCCGAACCGTCCCGCCGCTCTGCGCCGTATCCGACACTTTGTCGTTTTGGACCGTATCCGCCGCTTTGTCGTCAGTTCCCGATACTTTCGCATCCTGTACCGTATCCTTTTTCGCATTGTTTACCGCTGCTGCGCCCGATGACAATGTCCGGCTTCCCGTTGTCGTCTTCGCCGCTGTCTGTGTCTTTGCCACAGTCTGCGTTCCGACGCTCGTCTGGCTTCCGCCCCGTACATCCGCTGATGACCCGGTCTGAGAATTGATGCGGTTCATCACCGTATCGAAACTGTCCTTTAAAGCCTCTTCCTGCTTCGTATAAGAAGCATTCGCATATGGTGCGGTCTGACTTCCCTGTGCGCCTGCCGACTGGTTCACCATCCGGTTAAACGCATTCAAATTGTTGTTCACAGGTATGCCTGCCATTTTCTTTCCTCCTTCCTTCAGTTTTCAAAGTTCTAAAATATATATCGTAAAACTCTTCTTTTTTATAAAGAGTTAACGACCGTTTTTATGATTCCGGATCCATGATCCTTGTTACCCGTGCGGCAATTTCAGAATCCATATTCGCCAGAATATTTCCTCTGCTTTCCGCACTCATCTGACTGAGAATTTTCGCTACCAGATCCAGGTCATTCGTCATAGATTCAAATATCTTTGCTGCAGCCGCCGGCTCCATTGACGCATAGGCCTGCGCATAATCCGTAAGCTTTGCATCCTGCTGAAGCTGCTCTACGACCTGTTTATATAAATATTCCGCATTCGTCGGATCGATCAGTTCATAATATTTCTGATACTCTTCCGGGCCCGGTCCGTTCTCCGCATAAACGACCTCATTATAGAACTCCGTCTGAATCCTGTCGAATTCCACCTGTCTGTCCTCAAATGTCTGCAGACGTTCCACTTCTGCCCGAAGTCTCTCCATCTCTTCCGTATCCATATTGCTTGTGGACTGTGCCTGTGCCAGCTCCAGTTCCAGTTCCCGGATATAATCCACCGCTTCCTTTAAGCTGGTATAACCGCCATAGGCCTCTTCATCATCTGTAGAAACGACCGACTCCGCCGGAAGAATCTTATTGAGTACCGGCACGTCTTTTAAAACGGGCGCCAATACGTTAGATCCAAATCCGCCGATATCCAGCTTTACGAGCAGACACAGAATGCCAATCCAGACAATAACGAGGAAGACCGTTATCAAAAAGGCCGATAATCCGCCTCCTTCATCTTCAAGTTCCGCTTCCTGCTCAGAAATCTCCTTTGCCCGCTGTTTCGCTTCCTTCTTCTGTGCCTTACGTTCTTCTTTTATTTTCTTACGCTCATTCTTGAGCCTTTCTTTCTCCGCTTTGGTATCTACCACATCAAATGCTTCTGCCATTCTTATCCCTCATTCCTACTCATCATTCCCCTTTTTTGTCCATAAGTATAGCTTGTCAGTTCATCCACTTCTTTGCTTTCTTTCGCATTTTCCTCTGCAATGAACTGTTCAAAAGCTTTCTCGCGAAGCTTTTCCTGTGCTTTTCTCTCTATCATGACTTCCTGAAGCTTCTGCCTCGCTTCTTCTACCAGAAGCTCAGCCTTTCGCACATTTTCTTTCTGCGCCTCTATATACTCCTCCATACGCGCTGCAGCATACTCGTTATCCCGCAGGCTCTGCACTTTGAGAGAATCCATCCGCAGCTTTCTGCCTTCTTCCAGATAATATTCTTTTCTGCGATACAGTCCCTCCAGACGCTCCTCTTCTTCCATCAGTTTCCGCTGTGCCTGCCCAAGCTCCATCTTCGCCTGATTTTCCATCTGAATCTTGATATTCAGAATGCTCTGCATCCTGTATCTGAACTTCGCCATGCTTTCTCAGCCTTTCCGTACACCCCTCTACTCTGCAAAAAGCTCTTTTAACAGTTCAAGTTCCTGTTCATAATCAAATTTGCTTTCTACGTCCTGCATCAGATAATCATTCACAGCATCTATTTTTTCAATCGCATAATCAATATTTTTGTTGCTGCCGCTCTTATAGGCGCCGATATTGATCAGGTCTTCCGCCTCATTATAGGTCGCCAGTACATTTTTCAGCTTACCGGCCGCCACTTTATGTTCCTTCGGCACGATCTGACTCATGCAACGGGAAATGCTCTGCAATACATCGATTGCCGGATAGTGATTTTTATGAGCAAGTTTACGGTCCAGCATAATATGTCCGTCCAGAATACTTCTGGCCGTATCGGTAATCGGCTCATTGAAATCATCGCCGTCTACCAGTACTGTATAAAGCCCTGTAATAGAACCTCTTGCAGAACGGCCTGCACGCTCTAAGAGTTTGGGCATTTCGGAATAAACGCTGGGCGGATATCCTCTGGATACCGGCGGCTCCCCGCTGGCCAGCCCGATTTCTCTCTGTGCCATAGAAAAACGGGTAAGGGAATCCATCATCAACAGTACATCTTTGCCCTGGTCCCTGAAATACTCTGCAATTGCAGTCGCCGTCTGGGCAGCTTTCTTTCTTTCAAGGGCCGGTTTATCCGAAGTCGCAACAACCACCACGGAACGCCGCATTCCTTCCGGTCCAAGGTCCCGTTCGATGAACTCACGCACTTCTCTGCCACGTTCTCCGATCAGGGCAATGACATTGATATCCGCTTTGGTGTTGCGGGCGAACATACCCATCAACGTAGATTTCCCGACACCGGAACCGGCGAAAATGCCGATTCGCTGTCCCTTCCCGATCGTCATCAGCCCATCAACGGCTTTTACGCCAAGCGAAAGCACTTCATCAATGATCTCTCTCTCCATCGCATCCGGCGGCGGCGCCTCGATCGGATAATTGTTCATCGGTCCTGCATCTTCCATTCCGTCGTATCTGCCGAGGCCGTCCAATACCTGTCCCAAAAGCGCATCGCTCACCTGTACGGAAAGGGGAATCCCCGTATTTTCCACCGTACATCCAATACCAATACCCTCTGTCTTTTCATAAGGCATCAGCAGCGTTTTCCGCCCCTTAAACCCGACTACCTCCGACATGATCGGCGGCAGTTCCTTATCGGCCGGAAACACCATGCACAAATCTCCCAGCTTCGCTTCCGGCCCTGCGGATTCTATTGTAAGTCCTACTACATTTTCGACTTTTCCCATACTTTTAAAAAAAGTATAATCTGCAATTCTACTGTATTTCGTAAAATCTACCATAATCTTTCTACACCCATATAAATCTCTTGTCTCGAAGAATGCCCTTCAGGGCATTCTTCCGGACGAAACATAGATTTTCTAAAGCAGCGTCCTATGCTGCTCTAGAAAATCTTTTCGTCCTATTCAAAAGATAACAGTTTCAGCCTTCTCGTCAGTTCTTCCAACTGGGTTCCCACACCGCAGTCGAATATACCGCCGTCAGTTTCGATCATACATTCATTCTTATGCAGTGTAATGTCTTCTATGACTTCAACGACACCCCGGCCGCCTACCGCACTTTCCGCCAATACCTTCTTCTGCATATTGACATACGGATAATCATCCTTGGAAACGTGCACAATAAAAGTCCTGCTACTCTCCACCTTCCGTAAAGTCGTTTCAATCAGATGCACCAGGATACTTCTTTCATTTTCCAATTCCACATGAAAAACATGATTATAGATTGCTGTAATCGTATCGATAAACTGCGGTTCCAATTCCTCTACGAGCTGTTCGTACTCCGCTTCCATTCTGGCGCGTTCTTTTTCCAGTTCCTTGCGCATTCTGTCAGCCTCGGCCTGCGCCATCTGATAACCCTCGTCATAGCCAATCCGCCGGCCTTCCTCCGCCGCCGCCTGTTTTTCTTTGGCAGCATCGGCACTGGCCATCCGGCGAATCTGTTCCGCTTCTTCCCGTGCGGCAGACAGTTCTGCCTCCGCCTCCTGCCTGAGTTCCTCAGGCGTAGGACCTGCCGGAACTTCTTCCGGCGCTTTCAGCACATTGCCGCCCTCGCCGTCTTCCTCATAACCCTGCGCATCAATCCGCTCAACGCCGAGGCCGCCCATGAATCCTTCCATATCCACTTCTTCACCGGCAGCCAGGGCAGCACGTCTTCTTTTATCCGCCTCCCGCTCCTCAATCCTGCTGACGAGACGGGAGTTACTGTCAATCAGACATTTATCATCATTTTCTACAACAACCCAGCTTGATTTGTATATATTCCTAGACAACAATCTCGTCACCTCCACCTCTGGAGATAACAATTTCTGCAGAATCTTCCAGCTTCCTGATGATATTTACGATCTTCTGCTGTGCTTCTTCTACATCCTTCATACGAACAGGACCCATAAATTCCATGTCTTCCTTGATCATAACAGCAAGACGCTTGGACAGGTTATTAAAGATAGCATTCTGCACTTCTTCGTTGGAACCTTTCAATGCAATCGCAAGGTCACTGTTATCTACATCACGAAGTACACGCTGAATCGCTCTGTCGTCCAGAAGAAGGATATCTTCGAATACAAACATCTTCTTCCTGATTTCATCAGCAAGCTCGGGCTCTTCGATTTCCAGAGTCTCCATAATATGTTTCTCTGTACCACGGTCTACCGTATTCAAAATTTCTACGACCGCATCGACACCGCCGACAATCGTGTAATCCTGATTTACTAAAGATGCCAGCTTGGATTCCAAAACTTTCTCCACCTCTTTGATAATATCCGGACTTGTTCTATCCATTACCGCAATACGCTTTGCTACGTCTGCCTGCCTGTCAGGCGGAAGCGCAGATATGATGAGCGCCGACTGCGCCGCCGATAAGTAAGACAGGATAAGCGCTATTGTCTGAGGATGCTCATCCTGGATAAAGTTCAATAACTGCGAAGGATCTGTTTTTCTGACGAACTCGAAAGGTTTTACCTGCAAAGATGCCGTCAGCTTGCCAATAACATCTCTTGCCTTGTCTGCGCCGAAAGATTTCTCCAATACTTCCTTCGCATAATTGATACCGCCTTCGGCAATATACTGCTGTGCCAGACATACCTGATAGAACTCTTCCAGCACTTCATCCCGGACCTGCGGCGTGATCGTTCTTGTATTCGCAATCTCCAATGTCAGTTCTTCGATTTCGTCTTCTTTCAAATGCTTAAATATATTTGATGATTTTTCCGGTCCGAGAGCGATCAACAGGATAGCTGCTTTCTGCAGACCGGTAATCTTCTCTTCACTTTTTGCCATCGTTCCTACCCCCAGTCCTCATTCAGCCAGTTACGCAGCAGATTTGCCGCCGCCTCCGGATTTTCTTCCACAAATTTTCCGATCAGCTTCCTCGTCTCGGACTCATCCTCAAATGAAATATCCTCGAGCTGCGTCTCCGGTGTGGATTGTAACAGGGATTCCACAGAAAGTTCTTCCTCTTCTTCCTCATGCTTCTCGCCGCGCATACTTCTAAGAACGACAAATGCCAGCAGCGCAAGGATGATGATGATCAGAATAATCTGCATGATGTCCGTCGCACTGATGCCGGAACCTTCATCATCAAAGAAAACATTCTCACTGTAAGCAACGATTGCTATGTTATCTGCACTGATGCCTGTCGCTTTTGCGACCACATCGAACAGATCTTCATCCACTTCCAACTTCGTACGTTCCTGATTAGCCAGTTTGTACTCTTCCCATGTGACCGTATCGAGAAGCCCCTGTCTTTCGATATCCTCTTCCTTGATGACGATGTGACGTATCATCGCTACAGACAATGATGACTGGCTGTAATTGATCAGACCTGCCGGCGTCTCCTTCGTTTCGATCGATTCATTCGGCAGAAAATCGCGGGATGTTTCTTTTGACTCGGAACTTGAATTACTGTTATCCTCCAGAACATATGTAGTGCCGTCGTCTCCGTTCGAATCCGTTCCCGGCACACCGCTGATACCGCTTTCATTTATCTGGCTGAAATCATCCTCGTGACTTAACATTCCCTCTTCCCGACCTTCCGGTGCGGAATAGGTATGATCTGTCCTGGAACTCGTGGAAAAGTCCAATACCAGATTCGTCGCAACTTCTATCTTATCAAATTCATTCGTACCGAGCAGCACCTGTTTTACTTCGCTTGTAACAAGCCTCTCGGCCTCCGCCTTTACGGAAAGCTGTGCATTGGCCGTCCCCGATACCGAATACTCATCATCACCGGAGAAAAGCATATTTCCTTCCGTATCCATAATGGTGATGTTTCGTGTCGTCGGATTACCGATGCCCGTCGCTATCGCCCGCGCAAGCGCCGCTGCCGTCTCCGGAGATATTTCTTCTTTCAGATTCACCGTAACGCTCGCAAAAGACTCTTTATCGGAATCTATCAACGTCCCTGTGTTCTCCGGAACATTCAGCGTGACAGTTGCACTCTTGACTGCTTCCTGCGGTTCCAGTACATTGTCTTCAATATATTTCTCAAGATAATAAACATACTGTTTCTGCTTATCGGACTCCGTCGTGGAAAAGCCGCCGCTCGTCACATTCTCGATACCATAACCCGCAGTCCTGATATTATTGGAACCCAACAGCAGGATAGCATCGGACTGCTGCGATTTCAGGATCCTGAACTCCAGCCCGTCATCCGAGACCGTATAAGTCAGTTCCTCTTCCTCCAACAAATCCCTTACGCTCGCAGCTTCCGTCGTATTCTCGCAGTTCTTCAAAAGAATATACTGCGGCTGATTCAGCACTGTGACCAAAATAACGATGGCCAATATAACGGCCGATATGACCATAACGATCAAAGTCTTCTGTTTGGTCGTAAAACGGTTCCACCATTCTAATATTCGATTTCCTAACTCCTTTAATTTCTCTAACAATTTATCCACAGCAACTATTTCTCCTTAAGTAATCTGCCATATGCCGTTAAATCTGCATTTGCATAATTTCTTTATAGGCTTCTAACAGCTTATCCCTTATGGCAACAGTATACTGCAGTGCAGTCGATGCCTTCTGAAGCGCAATAGAAAGATCATGTGTATTCTCAGTCTCTCCAAGCGCCCACTTGATCTCTTCATTCTCAGCATCGGAAAGATAACTGTTCGTCGTGTTAATATTATCAATTGCCGTACTCAAAAGATGATTAAAACTGGTGTCTGTATATGTATCCGCCTTCGTTGTCGGCGCAAGCTTTGCCGCCTCTTTAACTGCTCCGGAAGATACGTTATACAACGCCGTAATGTCCATAGCCATTTTTCTTCCCCTCCAAATAGTAGTTGTTCCCTTCTACATTCATTATTTATTATATTATTATTTATATTTCTATATATTCCGACATTCCGCATTCTAACCATTCTGCAGAATATCAAGTCCCCGTGTTGCAATATTCTTGCTCGCCGAAAAAGCCGTCGAATTTGCCTCATATGCACGACTGGCATCAATCAGGTTCGTCATCTCGGTTATCGTACTGACGTTCGGATAAGTCACATATCCGTTTTCGTCGGCATCCGGATGCGACGGATCATAGACCATCTTCATTTCCGTCCACTCGTCTTCATATACGCCGGTCACTTTCACACCGGTTCCCGAATAACGGTCTCTCGCCGCATTCAATACATGGCGGAAAGGCGTCTGAGAATTTTTTTCCTCAAAAACGACCACTTTCCTGCGGTAAGGTGTCCCGTCTTCCGTACGAGTCGTCTCGGCATTCGCAATATTCTCTGCAATAATATCCATACGATAACGTTCCGCCGTCATGCCGGACGCATTGATATCAAAAGCCGTAAACATTCCCATGTTTTATCTCCCCCTTATTTCTATTTCATCACCATCTGTAAATTTTTAAATTCCTGTGAAATACATAAATCCAGTCCCTGATATGTAATCTGGTTCTTGGCCAGATAGACGCCTTCCGTATCCACATCTACGTTATTACCGTCGAGACGATAGGAAAAACTCGCGTAGTCCGTATAGCAGATAGGACTCAGACGGCTCGTCTTCAGATTTGCCACTTTGGAATCCATAGAAGTATATCTCGAATTACCGAGCGCCTTCGCAAGCTGTGACTGAAAATCCACATCCTGTCTTTTATAACCCGGCGTATCCACATTGGAAAGGTTATTGCTGATTGCATCGTTCCGCATCCACGCGGCATCTGCGGCCTTATCCAACACATTAATGTAGTCAAAAGCATTTGTACTCAACAAAGAACTCATAATCACACCCCATTCATTTTAATAACAACCCTGATACAAACCCTGATAAAAATCCTTAAACCATTATAAATTCATTCAGACAAAATTACAAGTCAAAAGCAAAAAAAATATGTTCTTTCTTTCATACGTTCTGTATGGCCAAATGCAAAAACAGGCAGAAATCAGGCAAAAAAAGGACCTATAAAGCCAGTTGTCCCGCCGTTATAAATCCTTTTATCTTTGACCAATCCGTTGTCTTCTGTATTCAATTCTATCTGCTCTGTTCTTTCAGCTTCTCAACTTCCTCGAAAACAACATCGTTCAATACTTTGATGTAAGTTCCCTTCATGCCCGAGGAACGGGATTCAATAACGCCTGCACTCTCGAACTTCCGCAGGGCATTGACGATGACAGAACGGGTAATTCCCACTTTATCCGCGATCTTACTCGCCACAAGAATGCCTTCCATGCCGCCGAGTTCATCAAAAATATGAGTAATGGCTTCCATCTCAGAAAACGAAAGCGTACCGATCGCGGATTTGACGACTGCGACCTTCCGGTTCTCTTCCGCATTCTCTTCACTCACCGCCCGGAGCATTTCAAGCCCTACTACCGTCGTCCCGTACTCGCACAAAATGATATCATCTATATCATACTGTTCATCGCACTTATAAATAAAAAGTGTTCCGAGCCGTTCTCCCGAAATTTCAATCGGCGTGATGACTGCCTGAAATTTTCTCGTATCGATATTCTCAAAGCCCAGCGTCTCCAGATTCACATTCTCTTTCGTAGAAAGTACGGAAAGAAATCTTTCATTCAGCATGGGGTCAATGAATCCGCCCACATGATCAACGATCAGTTCCGTCAGCGATTCCACCCTGTCCAGATCTCCCACACCGAGAACCTTTCCTTTTTTACTGATGACCAGAACATTTGATACGAGAATTTCTTTCAACACATTACAGATATCGTTAAAAACAACTTTGCCCGAATTATTGTTGTGCAGAAGTTTCCCTATTTTTCTGGTTTTATCCAATAATTGTACGCTGCTCATCATTCCTCGCCTTTCGAAATCAGACAGTAATTCCATCTCAATACCTACTGTAAATCATGTACACATTCTAACATATTTTTTCAGTATTTTCAACGGATATTACCCGAATTTCAGCGTAATTTTCAGACAATTATTGGAATTGCGGTCTTACTTGCCAATTTTTATGCTTCAACGGTCTGCTGCGCCGCCTCCACATACCCGCACTTTTCATCCGCGCATAACAGTTTATTCCCCTTTTCCAACATAATAGAACCGCATTGGGGACATTTTTTATCTACCGGCTTCTGCCATACCATGAAATCACACTCGGGATTCTCTATACAGCCATAATATTTCCGGCCCTTTTTCGTCTTTTTCATGACGATATCTTTTCCGCATTTCGGACAGGCAACACCGATCTTTTCAAAATAAGGCTTGGTATTGCGGCATTCCGGGAAGCCGGGACATGCAAGAAATCTTCCATGAGGCCCATATTTGATCACCATCTGTCTGCCGCAGTTCTCACAGACCTCATCCGATACTTCATCGGCAATCTCAACTTCTTCCAGTTCCTTCTCCGCTTTTGTGACCGCTTCCTCCAGGTCGGGATAAAAATTGGAGATGACCGTCTTCCATTTCACATTGCCGTCTGCGATTCCGTCTAACAGCGCTTCCATCGTCGCCGTAAAATTTACGTCCACAATGGTCGGAAACGCCTCTTTCATAATATGATTGACGACCTCGCCAAGTTCCGTCACATAGAGATTCTTATTTTCTTTTACAATATAGCGTCTCGCAAGAATCGTCGTGATCGTCGGCGCATAGGTGCTGGGCCTTCCGATGCCGAGTTCTTCGAGTGCACGCACGAGCGATGCCTCCGTATAATGCGGAGCCGGCTGTGTAAAATGCTGTTTTTCCTCAAAGGAATCGAAAACGAGCTGTGTATTCTCATCGATGCCTCTGACCAGCGTATTATTTTCTTCTTTTTCTTCCTCGTCCGTATATACGCTTAAAAAGCCGTCGAACTTCACTCTGGAAGCAGCTACCGTGAACCGCTGCCCTGCCGCGTCGATCTTCACGGAAGTCGTCTCATACTGCGCCGGTGTCATCCGGCTTGCCACAAAGCGTTTCCAGATCAGCTGGTAAAGCCGCAGCTGGTCTCTGGACAGAGAATCTTTCAGCTGCATGGGCGTCCGTTCAATATCCGTCGGACGGATTGCCTCATGCGCATCCTGTATCTTCTGCGTACTCTTTTTCTCAGTGCCGGACTCTGCGGCATATTCCGTGCCATACTGCCCGGTGATATAGTCTTTTGCCGCCTTTTCCGCCTCTTCGGAAACTCTGGTGGAATCCGTACGCAGATAGGTAATGACACCCACCGTTCCGTTTCCCTTGATATCGATGCCTTCATATAACTGCTGTGCCAGCCGCATTGTCTTCTGCGTGGAGAAATTCAGCACTTTGCTGGCTTCCTGCTGCAGAGTCGATGTCGTAAACGGCAGAGGCGACTTTTTCACCCGCGTGCCATGCTTTACATCCGCCACCTGATATACGGCATTCTCCAGTGTTTTCTTTATCTTTTCCAATTCTTCCGCAGAGGAGATTTCCTGTTTTTTTTCGGTGGTTCCATAATATTTGGCAAGCAGCGGTTTCTTTTCGCCCGGAATCTTTAAAACCGCATCTAATGTCCAGTACTCTTCCGGAATAAAAGCGTTAATCTCTTCTTCTCTGTCACAAATGATCCGGAGCGCTACCGACTGAACACGCCCTGCGCTTAAACCTCTTTTTACTTTTGCCCATAATAACGGCGAAATCTTATAACCGACCATACGGTCAAGACAGCGTCTTGCCTGCTGCGCGTCCACCAGGTCCATATCGATCTCCCTGGCGTTTTTCAGAGATTCTTTTACAGCGTTTTTGGTAATTTCATTAAAAGTGATACGGTATACTTTCTTCCCCTCCAGTTTCAGGGCATTCAGCAAATGCCATGAAATTGCTTCCCCTTCGCGGTCAGGGTCCGTTGCCAGATAAATCTTATCCGCTTTCTTTACCTCTTTGCGAAGGCTTGCAAGAATATCTCCTTTGCCCCTGATGGTAATATAACGCGGCTCAAAGTCATGTTCGATATCTATTCCCATCTGACTTCTCGGCAGGTCGCGTACATGGCCGTTGCTGGCGGCAACCTCATAATTTGACCCCAGAAATTTTTTAATCGTTTTCACTTTCGCGGGTGATTCCACGATCACCAGATACTTTGCCATAACAATTCCCCATTCCCGTAAGTTCACTTTTCTCTTGCATGATTGCATTAACGAGAATTACTATACAATAAGTTTGAAAAGGTTGCAAGGAAAATTTTCTTTCAAATTTTTTCCATTGTTTTTCCTGATCTTTTTCATGCGCCCAAAAAAGGGGCGTCCACAATCGGACACCCCCTTGGATTTTGTTATAATGTAACGATATGCCTTACTCATCTTCCAGCATTGACTGAAATATATCCCTTACTTTTCTAAGTTCTTCATTATCGGGAGACTTTTGCAATGCTTTTTCAAGAAGCTCTAAAGTTACCGCCTTCTTACTCCAACAGGAAAAGCTGTGCTCTGTTCAGCACAATGGAGTCGCTTCCGGTAACGGGTTCCTCCCGGCCGAGCTGTGAAAAGCTCGACTGCACGACGATATAAATGTCCGCATTGGTGCGGCTCTCGTTCCGAAGCGGTATGACAGGCGCCTTGATCTTGTATACTTTGCCGGGGACGAGCGCAAACTCCGTTCCGACTTCTACAAGGCGGTTCTCTTCCACGGTCCATACCTGGGACGCGAAAGGCGTTGCGAGCACACTCTCCCCGCCGATGTCAATACTCGTACCGCTTGTATCATCCTGATAATAGAAGGATATCTGTACTTTCTTGTTGAAAGCAAGATTCGGCTCCGTTATCTTGAAATAAACATCCGTAGTCTCATCGAGAAGCCCGGCATTGCCGTCCGCCACTTCTATCATCTGCTCGTCGAACGGAATACAGATACTCTCGATTTCCGGCGCATCCGCGGCAAGCCCCGCCACAATTGCGACTTTCGGGTTCTTAATGCCCACATTATAAGCCGCCATCAGCGCATTGACGAAAAGCCGGCATTCCGTTACGCCCTCATCCGACGCGGAAGGTTCCACACCGGAAGTACCGTCATAGCCGTAAGGATAATAGTCCTCACCGACGTAAATCACATTTCCTCTGCTGTAAACATAATAATTGTTCGCCGCATCATTTCTGGATATATCATAGGCACTGATGGAATCCGACGAAGGATCTTCCAGGCAGTACCATGCCGTAACATCCGCTATGGAATCTTCCCTTCCGTTATCCAGCAGATTCAGCACATAATCTCCGCCCTTTACGGATTGTGTCAGCGTACCGCTCTCGCCGATCTCAAAAGGATAATGAGCGATAGAACCGTCATTGATCTGCCGCACGGTCATGCCGCTTCTGGGACCGAACATATCGCTGCTCAAAGACGCATAGCGATAATACCGGCGGTCTCCCTTCTCCTCACCGAGTTTTCCATAAGTCCGTACTTCTCTCTGTCCGAGCAGCGAGCCGTTGATGCCCATCCTGCCGGTATCGCCGAGCGCTGCCGAAGAAGACATCAGCACGCCTCTTCCTTCCGAAATGTACCGATTGACTGCTCCCGCGGCACTTCCAAGATTTTCCGCCGGTCCAAAGCCCAATACGAGCACGTCAAAACCTTTCAGATAATTTTCATTCTGCGCAAGCTGCTGCTCTAACTGCGCCGCTGACATCGTTTTGATTTCAAAGTCCGAACCTGTCAGGGCTTCCGCACTCTTCAGATAGTGGCCCATCATCGTCTGGTCATCCGCCTCAAAGGCCAGCGCCAGATTATACTTCCCGGCCTCGTTGACATTCGGCTCATCCGCCGCAATCTGCAGAATCCGGACTGTTGTCAGGTTATCATAAGAAACTTCAAAAAATCCTGTTAAAGCATCCCGCCTGTAGGAATTGCCCGAATCGGACACCTCCAGCTTCCAAGGCAGGATTCCCTTCTGCGGTGTCTCGAACTCAATCGTAAATTCTCCGTTATCCGTCGAAAAGCCGTCGTAGATTTCTTCCTCCGGCGCAAATCTGCCGTCCTGATTCCGATCCAGATAAACGCGGATATCCACATTATCCGAATATGCCTCACCCCGGTCGTCTTCTATCCGGTAAGCAACGCTCGCCCGGTACCTGCCTTCCGCATCGACCCGGATCTGCTGTACGATTCTCGGCTGTTCTTCCACTTCGTTATCATCCGCATTCACATACTGTATCTGCGGCCTGCGTATGTTGACCTGCGCCGCAAATAACGCGCTGCTATGGACATCGGAAATCGTATACAGATAATCCTCGTATTCATTGACTGCTGTCTTCAGGAACTCATACATCTGTGAATTGCTGTCCACATAATCCGTATTGATCTCATCCTCGCCCGCATCCTTCGCCGTCTGTCCGGTAAAGAAATCATCTTCCACGACGATCGGATAACCGGCTTTCATGAAATCGATCAGCGCATTCTTTTTCTGCGGAGTGATATCAATCCCCTCGTAACGCTCATCGCCCTCTGTCGCATAGTCACCGATACTGCTGTATACAATGCCATTCATCTCATCATCGTTATACACTGTATGACGCTTTCCGTCTTCCCGCTCATAATTGAGGCGCCGCCCATCGAGCCCGATGAATATCATCTGATATTTATTGTTGATATCGCTCTGGTCACCGGAAAATTCCGCCACCGAAATCGTGTCTACATCAATATTGATCACTTTTGAACTTCTAAGAATCTGCTGTCCGGAACCAGACGTATCTTCTTTTTTCCAATAAAGAACGGTGTTGCCTTTCACTTCATCGCTCTTCAGATCCGACTTGGTATTCGTCGTCGGCTGCAGTTCCAGCACACGGATATCCCGGAAATCGCTGATCAGTCCGACAGCATAATTGATGATATACTGCACAGCCCTTGCTTTGCTGACAATTTCCGAAATTTTATCGTCATCGGAAAGCGTGCTGTTCTCTACCTTCAGAGCCGTCAGAACTTCCATAAATCCTGCCGAGACCTTGCCATCATCAAAAGGCTCATAAAAGTCTTCCGATACGAGGAGCGTTTCATCATTTACGATATAAATATTGCGGTTTACATAATTATAATTATTATCCGTCTTATCGGGATAGTCTTTCGACGCCAGATTCATCATCATATTATCGGATGATTCCATATCCTGATAGTATGCGGACAGATTCTTTTTGAGCAGAATCCGGACGAGTTTCTGATAATTCAACAGGCTCTGCTCCGTTCCCGGTGTCTGACCCGTGTCCGGGCTCTGTCCTGCATCTCCATCAGGTCCTGAACCTGCCACGCCATAACCTGCCGTCAGGATTGCATAATCGGCAATCACCGGCATCAAATCCGTGACCGCACGATAAACAATGGAAAAAAGCACGTCCGCCGGCATATCCCCGTCGTTTTCCGTCATATAATGGATGGTCGAACCGCTTCCGAGAAATTCTCCCAGGCCGGCCTCCAGATAGACCAGATCGGCATTCATGACATCATAGGAAGTCACCATGTCTGCCGTAACAACCCGCACCTGAATATCAAAAGTTTCCGATTCGTTATCATCCCCCGCCAGAGAATGGAACACATACCGCTCCAGCCAGTCGCTGCCGCCGCTGCATTTAAAATAGGTCGGTGCATTATAGAGCATCAAGAGAGAACCCGCTTCTGTTTCCGGAACTTCCTGCAATTTATACTGTCCCTGGCCCGCGCCTGCATATACAAATCTCCCGTCCGGCACGATCGTACTCATCAGCGGTTCTATTCCGTCTTCCAGTTCATCCCCGCCGGATATCACGCTGCCGCCCGCAAAATTGTATGTATCATAAGGAATCACACCGTCAACGGCCGCTTCTTCCACCGGAACCGCGCTGCCAAGCTGATAAAGCCCTTCTGCTTCTTCCAGACCGCTGACATACTCGAACTCTACAACATAATATCCATCAGGCAGTCCGCTGCCAATCTGCGGTATGGAAGGAACTTCTTCCCCCGGTGCCGCAGGCGGAACTGTTCCTCCTGCAGGATCTGAGCCGGTGGGGGGGGCCTGTGTTGTCCCTGTGTCCGGATTGTCCGGATTAGTCGAACCCGCATCATCAGGCTGCTCCGATTCCGTCGGCGCTGCCGGCTGTCCTGTCCCTCCAGGCTGTGTGTTGTCTCCTGATGTATTATCTCCTGACGTATTGTCTTCCGGTGTATCCGCTGGTGCGGTATTATTATCCGCTGGCGGTATGTCATTTGGAAGCCCCGATTGTATTCCCGCTTCCGACAGCAGGAGCACCGAATCTTCAACGAATACGAGTTTACGCCAGGTAAGGCTTGCGGTATCTATGCTTTCTGTCGATGTAACTTCGCCGTCATCATTGCCTTCACCAGCGTCATCGGGGTCATTACCCTCTCCCTCAGTTCCATCATTTTCCTCAGTTCCACCAGCCCCTTCATCTCCCTCAGTTCCATCGGAGCCATCATCTCCTTCAGTTCCATCGGAACCGCCGTCATTTCCGTCACTTCCCTCTTCGGAATCATTACCTTCATCGCCTTCATTATCTTCACCGGAAGAATCATCACCATCGGATGTATTATTATCGCCATCCTCCTGAGGTGGTTCCGTATCATCGGGATTCTCCGATTCATCCGGGTTTTCTACATCCGGTGTATTTTCATCCGTAACATTATCTTCCGCATCATTTCCATCCGGAGCTTCATCTGCTTCATCCTCCTGCGCTCCTTCATCCCGTGGAATGTCCCTTATATGTCCCGCATACTTAAAAACACCGTCTTCCAACAGATAAACACCGGTAGTATCCGAATATTCCCCGCCTGTGACCTGTTTATAATCTAAGACCCTGTATCCCTGCAGGGCAGGTTCCTGTTCATAGTAAAAGACTGCATGATAAGCGCCGCTCCCTCCGGCCCATTCGTAAGCAGTTCCATCGCCCATCGCGTCCATCGCAAAAGAACCGAGGAGATTATAATCGAAGCCGGTCCTGTCAGCGCCTTCTACATATGGCTGCACCGCAGCATGAACAAAACCGTACTGCCGATGAACCGCACTGCCGCTGCCATCCGGAAAATAACTGTCATATATCCGAATCCAGCCGTTTTCTTCCGATAAATTGGGGGTAACGCCTGCATAACCTTCCTGATAACTTATCTGGAACAGGGAAGTATCCATTCCCGGCGGCAAAAGCGCAGCTGCGAGCCCTTCCCTCTCTTCATAGCGGTAAAAGGCTTCCTGATAGTTGTTAAAGGTCGTCTGTAAACTCTCTTCCGCCGGTATCTGCCCATTCGTCAGATATCCTATCGTACCGAGGGAAGCGTCCGAAATACTTATTACCGTACCGTCTGAAAGCGTATATGCATACGATGCCGTTCCCGGCACGATATCCAATATGACAAAAGGCTCCCCTTCGCCGTGGTTCTCCACTACCTTGCCGATTCCGCTGAAAGATTCCTGCGCTTCTACGGGCGTTGCACTGTTCAGAAAATGCCAGAAAGAAGTGCCTGCGACTGCGACCGCAAGTACGGAGGCAGTTGCAGCGAGCAAAAGTTTTTTACCCGCGCGCGGTTTTATCTGGTTGTTCTGGTATTTATACCTGTATCGTCTTGCTACTCTTTTTCTTTTCATGCTGTGTTCGTCCTGTTTTTTGTAATAGATTTCATTTTTTTATCAAGTCACCTACCGGAATCATTATTGCATCATTGCCAATAAATCAGCTGTTTTTATTTGACTACTGTCCAATTGGTGTCGGTACTCTTGCAGGTAAGAGTAATGGTATCTTTTATTTCCACTACAGCACCGACACTACCATCCCATACCCAAGAAGAAGACATCAGTTTCAGAGTATAAGCATCCGTATTTTTATCATAAGTACATACTATCTGTTCGCAGTTATGCCAACCCGTTCCAGTATTTCCAATCACCTGAAACTTAAACCCAATTCCATTTCCCGTTATCGTCTGCGGCGCATCTGCATATTGCAGCTTAAACCCGAACTGCCCTCCGCCTTGTCCAGTAAATGCAGCATCAGTCGGTAATGGAATATACGCCTTAACATTTTGTGTATTTCCATTGCTATCCTTCATCACAAAAGAAGCATTGCTTCCATCTATTTGAAGCGGCCCATTGTATAACGGTATTAAATTCTGCCCGGTTGCAGTAAACTGGTCATCCAGAGAACCTTTGTCAAGACGGCTCCACTCCGTACCGTTCGCGGCACAGCGGAAGCGTCCGGCAGATTTTTCTACATCAAGCTCCCATACCGGATTCCGGAACCGATAGAACAGTTCAATCTCGTATACATCGTCTATTGCATAATACTGACAGGCCATTTTGGAAAACTCAACTCCATAGCTGCCACCATCCACACCAAGCATCTGAAACCAGTTACTCTGTGATGTTTCCTGCCGGGATGTATTTTGCAGGGCAAAATATTCTGAGAACTTCGATTCCGAAGGAAGCGGGAAGTAAATTTCCCCTTTTGCAAAGCTTGTCGAAGTAGTATATGCCCACAAATCCAGATTACCTTTTCCTGCTATTTCAAAATTAATCGCGCTCTCCGGCCTGTAATAATAGTGCATACCGTAGTCCGGCTCATAGTTATACCAATGTACATTATATCTTTGCGCATCCGTTGCATTCGAATACTTGAAAAAGGGAATATAATGATAACTGCCAATTGCATTGATTGCACCGTTGTTATTCATGTCAATTTTTATACACAGTTCTCTAGCTTTATGTACATTACAACTACTAAATTGTAATCCGCCGACACTTCCTGTTCCCGTATAAGAGCCGTCATTCTCCTGATAAGTCCATAGTGGTGTCCACTCTGAAATATCCGTTCCCTTGCCTGTATATACATTACATTTCGAATCGTTTAAAACCCTTTCGCCCTCGCTTCTGGTACTGCTTATGGCAACCAGCGGACAGGAGACATAAGACGGACTGAGCGCAGAAATCGTCTGGATATCCACCTGCTCCCCTACATACTTCCTTCCATCATAGAAAACCGTAAACTGCGGACGAAGCAGCGGTACTGTTACTTTGGTGGAAGAAGGTATCTCACCTACATATGTTCCAGTACTATCCAAATGACCATTATATTCTGCAACTATCTCATCCCGTCTGGCAGCATAATCCGAAGCATTCTTATCCAGAGCATAGTCCAATACCTGAACGGAAATATAATAATTATGATCTAGATTCAGGCCAAATAAATCGGCTCCGACACGAATAGCCTTACCGTCACTGTCATAAATCATAACTTTATCATTCGCCATTGGCGCATTGGGGTCATCCGTCTTAATACGCACACATATTAACGAATAGTGGCTGCTGTAATCCCAAGATAATGTAAGCGGTTCATCACCATACTTGAAATCGCCGTCCCAATGAAGGTCCACATTTGTTTCCGCAACTTTCAGCGTAATCGTTCCATATACAACACCGCTTCCGCCCGCCTTTGTATAACCTTTCTCAACAGATAAAAGAGACGCCGCCTGAATCTCGATCTCATCGCCTTTTTTCGCATCCGGACTGACACGGAAAGTCGCTGTCCTGTTATCACTCGACTCCATTGTAACAAGATCCGCCCCACGAATGATCTGCCATCCATACATCGGATATTCATCTGCTACAACATATTTATCTTTTGTCGTCGGGTCATCACATCCACCACAGGAAACACCCAGCTTGTTTCCTTCTGTTGTTGCGGAAATCGTAAAGGTTTTACCGGCAGAGACTTCATTACTTCCGTTTTCAGCATTTTCATCTTCCGATTTATAAAGCGCTACCGTCTTCGCCCTTTTCACATAAACGATTACTTCCGCTGTCGCATGATTTCCTTCGGAGTCCACAGCATTCGTCGTAATAATGACTTTGAAACTGTCAGCCGTCTCACCGGATGCGATATTGATGATGCCGTTCGTCGTATCGCTGAATTGTGTTGCACTGTCATCCGGCGGCGTTTCGGTGGATACCGACCACGTCACGCTTTTATCCATGATATTCTGCCCGGATACAAGAGGCGTCGAAAAATGATACGTCTCACCCGGCTCCAGAATAACGGAATTTTCCTTCGGAACGACACTCAGTTTTACCCGTTTATCCAACTGCTCCAGATCCACATCGTTGATGCGAACTTTATTACGGATCGTAATGTTGTTGGAAGTATGATAAGTCTTGTTATCTCTTTCAAAGGTCATGGAAATCTGTACGACCCTTTTTTCCTCAACCTGCGTCAAATCTACGTTAAATTCGGTCACATATTCCGCCAAAACAACCTGACCTTCCGCCGCCGTCTGTGGAAAATCTTTCTGGTCAACATCAATTTCGGCATAATAAAGCTTCGCCTCTTCCTTATTCCAGTAGAACTGATAATTCTTCTCGTTGCCCCTGCCGCTCTCGATTATCATTTCATAGACAGGATTTCCCTCCGAATCCACTTTAGGACTTCCGTCCTCATTTACCTCCTGAACCGGCTTACCGTCCGCATCCAGCTTTATCGTGCCTGCACCGTTGAACATCGTCAGACTCTTATCCTGCGGCTCAAAAGTGAAATCTCCATCTTTAACAACAAGAACAGGCGTACCGTCTTCTGCATACCCGGCATAATTTACGCTTCTGGTGGTATCAATGATGACATCGGAAATCTGATTCAACGCAAGCTGTGCTTCCTGCTGCAGCATGATCTCCGTATTCGCCGCTGCATAACTTTTCGAACCTACTACAATGAATGAACAGACCGCCGCAGTCACAATTGACAAGATGACGATACCGATCAAAAGTTCCACCAACGTAAAACCCCTCTGGTCTTTCATACAGTTTTTATCCTTCCCCCGTCTTTCCATACGAATACCATGCCTTTCTGTTATCTGCAATATCCGGGCTCATCCGATTACTGAAGCACAAGTTCGACTTTCCCGGTCAATTCAATGAGCGTCAGTTCATAAGAACGGCTTCCGCCCTTGACATATATCTTTTCACAAAGCGTACAGCCATTTTTATCAGTAAAGGAACCATTGCTCCTGTCATAGCCGATCATCAGGGAGCTGCCGGATGTCAGTTCCGTTTCTGTTCCGCCTGTTGTATAGGAAACATAGACTCTGGAATTACCGAGTTTCTCCGGAACAGGATTTCCGCTTTCATCAGCCTTTTTCGGTTCCCAGCTGGTGCCGCTCTTAATCCACTGCACAGCGTATACACAATCGTCGGAAGCATCCCGATAGATCTCCACTCTTGCCCCACTTTTACCCATAGCAGTCACTTTATTCTCGGCAAGCGCTTCTTTGATATCATTCGCACAGGCTTTCGCACCGGCGCCGAATATCATATTGATGGAAAAAAAAGCCGTTCCAGTCAAAAGCGCCATGATCGCGATGACAATTATCAATTCCACCAAAGAATAACCTTTGTTATCTTTTCTCATAACAACCCCTTATTTCTACTTTGAGAAATGTATCTTACTTCGAAAAATATTCTTTACTTTGAGAAGTTTTTTTACTTTGAAAAGTGTTTTTTACTTTTTAATCCAGTTCGTATATCTGACGATTTCCGACAGATCAATATTCAGGATACCTGTCTCATCCACTTTGGAAGCATCCGTCACCTCTTCTGCAAGAACACCGCTGCCGTTGACAAAAAAGTCCATCGCCGTCTGCGGATCCGTCTCGGAACGCTCCTGATTCAATACCTTATAAGTACCCATTTTGTCCCTGTTGACAGCAATCGTATTACCAGAAACCGTGATTTCTCCCTGTGCAATGATGAGTCCGGTAAAATTCGCATTGACCGTCACATTTCCGCCGGTAATACCGTCTTCCTCATTGTCATCTTTATCAATTGCCACAAGCAGACGGACTTTGGAATCCGATACCGTATAGTTGTCGTCATTGGTCAAAACCGCTTTTAAACCGTCATCTGTAACGAACTCAACCGTTCCGCCGTTATCCGCCAGATAATCCCGCAGCATATCCTCTCTGATGATACTGTTAAAAACAGTCTGGTTCGGGCTGACGCTCGAAGCATCTTCCGTCAGGTTGGTAGTCAATGCGTTAAAAGTCTTGGCACAGGACTCCGAAAACTCCAGAACTTCCGCTTCCGTTTTGACATTCGTCATTTCGGAAGCATTGTCGGAAATCTCCTGATATCCTTCATCCGGCATCGGCTGTTCTCCCTCTTCCGAGTCATCTCCTTCGCCCTCGCTTTCACCCGGCACGGGCTGCTGCATTCCTTTCAACAAAGTGACACCGCTGTCGGAAAGTGCACTCGATACGAGGCTGTTGCCCAGAATGGTATACTGCGTATTTTCGGAAGTATAATCGCCGAGAATGATACCGCCCGCCGCATACTTCTTGAAATAGCTGTCAATCGCTTCCTTGTTCGTATTAAAATTGTAGTATTGCACAAAATATTCTGCCGCCTGGTCCTTATCCATTACAAGATAGTAATAAACTAATGTTTTATTATCACTGTCTGCGCTGTTGTACTGCGCATAAACTTTTCGGATGTGGTTCATATCCGTAACACCGAAATCGCTCAGCGTTTTATTGTCCAGCTTATAGACCGGCTTGTTGAAATCTACTTCCACAAAATCCGTGCCGTATTGCTCCTCATAAAGTGCCATCTCCTCTACCATCCTGCTATTCAGCGGATTCTGGCCTACTATCGTTCTGCCATCCAGCGTGCCGATACATTCGGCTGGGACCAGATAAGCAATCTGATCGCCTTTGACTGCAATGGACTCGCCCATCAGTACTGCTTTGGAAGTTCCCACCGGGCCCCCCGGCGTTCCCGATGCCGCAGGCCCCGTCGTCAGAGACTGCCCGATGTAGGCGCGTCCTGCCAGCAAGAGCCTGGTCACACCGCTCAAATCCACCGTTGCATTCCTGCCGTTTATGATAATCGCGCTGCTCGAAGACGGATCCACGGCCTTGCCCTCCGTTATGCCCGATTCCATGGAAGAGCCATATCCATAGTATTCTTTCGTCAAGGTCGCCCTGCTCCCGTTACCGGAAAGAATCAGGTCGTTGGCCACATATGTCTTGCTGTCAAGGCTCAAGGCTCCATTCTCCAGATTCAGACCCGCCGCATACACGCTCGCGCCATACCCCGGTACATCTCTGACAATAAAGCCCGCACTCGGTCCTTTTACAGAAATATCGCCTTTGGAAATAACAAGTTTCCCTTCTTTGATGGTAAGGGTACTCGCCTTATTCACCGTAATGCCACCGCCGCCGAGCACGTCATCCGCTCCAGCATAAATACTGCCATCCACAAGCGCCGCACCGCTGCCGTCCTCTGTCCGTATTCCTGTATTCCCAATAAGCGAATATTCATATAAACTGTCAATCGAACCGTTCTGATAAAAAACAAGCTTCGGCACATCAATGGAAATATCCGTATGGATAATGGATACATAATCATTCTCGTCAGTATAGGATACCCGGACATCATAAAGCACGAGGCTTGCGTTGTTCACAAGTTCCATGCGGCAGCTGCTGGATTCCCATTCTGTCAAATCCACCCCCGCGAACAAGTCATCATCCACAAAGTCCTGTAACACCTTCAGGCTGTAAAATCCCGTTCCCTTTAACGGGTCCGTCAGATTCCTGACGAGTGTATCCAAATAAGTTGTTCCAAAACGGTTGAAACGGTTCGTTTCATTCTCATCAAATTCCCAGTTCTTCATAACATCCTGATAACTGAGCGTAATCGCTGCAGAAGCCTCATGCTGCATTCCCGCCATAATCTGTTCCATAACGGTCTCTGCGGAATAAAAGCTGTTCTTGTTCCTGATATCCGCAAGCTTGATCATATAGTTCATGTACGACGACCAGAGAATCGCGCTCGCCAGTATGCCGATCAACGCCATCGCAATGATAACAATGACGATCGCCGAACCACGGTCATCGCGTTTCAGACCTCTATACAATTTCCTGCTTTCCCTTCTCGCTTTCCTGTTCCCCATCTTCTATCCTTCATTCCTGTGTCAGTTCATCATCTCAATGCCAAGTCACCAGGCCTGCATCCATTCGACATTTCATTACCGGACCATCGGGCCCGTATCAGTTTATCATTCCAGTGCCGGCCCACCGGGCCTGCATCCGTTCATCATTTCAGTTCCGGGCCACTGTTCCCATATCAGTTCATCGCCCTGTACCGGTTCACGGGTCCGCTGTCTCACGTTCCCCTCGTTTTTAGTTGTTCTTACTGCCCGTGATATACGCCATCCGCTGTGAATCCGGGAAGTCGTCGTCTTTGGCGCCTTTTTTATAAACGCTTATCTGTATATCAAAAATAACTTCCGTTATGTCATCGTCATTGCCGGTTCCCGTATGTCCTGGAATATTTGTAAGCCTAATGCCGGAAAGGCCAAAAACATTGACATTCCCATTGGGCGCTCCATTCAGGTAATACTGCGCCTGTGTCGGAATATCCGCTTTCTCTACTTCATAAGTAGGCAATTGTCCTTCGACTGGCGTTGACGGCGGAAGAAAAGAGGCATTGACTAGATTCATGCCGAGGTTCGTTCGAATCTTCACATTATCGGCCGTCGTATCCTCAATATTTACTACAGCCTTATAAGTCCGCTCCGCCATATCAAGCTGAGAATCCGAAAGCCTGGCCTCAGTCACGCTGTCAAGCTGTTTTACAATATATATACGGAACGGCTGATGGGAATCATTTTGAATCACAATTCTATCCTCCGCCGCTTCATACAGAGGATAATAGAAAAGATAAAAATTCCCGCTACTGATATCACTTGCACAGCCTATACCGTCTACCGTCTGCCCCTTCATCAGATTTCCATGATTGGAATAAGTCTCTCCGCCATAGGTACAATCATAGGTATATGTAATATCCGCATCACTGCATACGTTTCCGTTTTCATCGACACCGCTGGCAGTCAGATGCAGCGTAATCGTACGCTTTACTATCCCGCCCCGGTCCTTAAAAGTCTTAAAGGTAAAAAGAGAATCTGTATCTCCTTCCAGCCCAAAATGCGCCTGCGCATCTTCTGCTGCCACCTGATTCAACGTAACAGACTGGGTATAACTCCCATCCTTTCCCTTCATGACACTGCCCGGCGATGCCATATTGATATCATTAAAAGCATTATCATGCCCATAAGCGATACCGATATCCTTCGTCGGATCCTGCTCATAATTCCTCGCATCAATCCGAATCAGTGCGTCAAATTCACTGCCCTGAATCTGCACACCCTCCAGCGTGAAATAGTAGACGCCCGGCATATCCGGGTCGCCACGGTACACAGGGTCATTCTGCTCCCTGTCCGTATCTTCCCCGATGCTTCCTTTGATCAGTTTGGACTCCATCACATAAAAGCCATTTACCGGGTCATTGAACTGTTCCTTCAACTCCTCGATATCATAAGCTTTAAGGCCTTCCATAAGGTCCTGCGCGACCGTTATCGCCCGCTGTGTCTGCCTGGCCTTGCCGTTCATCCGCGCCGAAGTCACGAACCCATGCAGCAGAGGAACGACGATGATCGCAAGGATGATGACCGCAATCAGCAGTTCCACCAGGGAAAAACCGGCATTCTTATTCAGTTGTGGGAAAGAATCATTGTTTTTCTTTTTCATACCCGTTCCACACCTGTCTATTTTATAGCAGCATTAATTACCTGCATTTTCTGTATTCTCAGTGCCGCCTTCTGTCTCCATATCCCCTACATCCGGCAGTCCCGCTTCTCCGTGAATCGAAATCGTGCCGAAAATATTATCTGTTCCTAACAGTACGGATGAAAAATCAGGCTGTACATATTCTTTGCCCATCTGGTAAGGCGCAAGATACATATTCAAAGTCGTTGAGCCGATCAAAAGACCGGTAGAATCATCAAAAGTGACTGTCAATGTTTCAATCGCCATGCGGTTCGGCTGGTCCACAATATGTTGGATGCTTCTTTTTAGCCCCTCATAGGAAACGCCGTAATTAAAGGTCGCCTTCCGATTGTAAAGCCAGTCGATTTCCTCTTCCGGCTCCGCCGCCGTCGTATTGTCCGCCCCATCTAACGGCTCATCGCCAACACCGAGCACATCGTTCTCGCCCAAATCATAAGTATGATCCCGTTCTTCCGTCGGCGCTATCTGGTCCTGAAAACTCACCGGAACAAGCTGCTCAATATTAACACTCTCCACGACCATCGGGGAAACGAGTTCCTGATTTATCGCCATCAAAATGACATCTTCCGCCTTGACATTGACCGGAAATACCTGATAAATGTCATCGATTTCTTTTAACATTTTGTCCATTTCCGTTAAATAAGTCTCTTTGTTATTGGTCTTGATCGTCAAATCTGTTATCTGCTGGCGAAGCTGTATGTTCTCCGCTTCCATCGCTTCTACTTTTTCCTGTGCCGGCATGAAAACCCAGTAGAACGTGCAACCGCCCAGTAAGATTCCGATAAAGCCGACCAATATTAAAATATCTCTCTTTGATACTTTCATCCCGCTATCCTCCGTTTTCCGCCAGTCTTACTGCGCTGTCGCATTGTCGCCTGCGTCCTCTGTCTCTCCCGCACTTTCGGCTGCATCCGCATCTTCCTCCGCGTCATCTTCACCATGCTGGACCGGTGCATAAAGCGCCGCTACCGTAAAGTTGACGGTAATGCTGTTGCTCTCTTCATCAATTTCTTCCGTCACCGCCGTTACCGTGATACTCTCCGGAAGTAAGCTTTCAAAAGTCCGAAGCTGTTCGATCGTCGCCGCCGCTTCGCCTTTGGTGCTGACATTCATCGTAATCGTGACCTGACTTCTGTCGGAAGTAAAAGTTACGACATTGACATCCGCAGGAAGTTTCTGTTCCAGTTCCAACATAAACTCATACAGTTCATCGTTCCGGCTCTCCGTCACTTCGTACATTGCTTTTACCTTATTATATTCCGCCTTGACATCAACATAAGTATTGTAGACATCTATGATCGGCTTGAGTTCCTCTACCTGATGCTTCAAATTGACATTTTCCTTCTCCACTTCCAGATAAGTAAGAATAGAGAAAGCCGTCATTCCGGCCGCCGACAAAAAGCCGACTGCAAAAAGGACCCACATCGCAATCGCAAATCCCTGGCTGACTTCTCCCGTCGAAGCCGCTGCACCGCTTTTGCCTTTTCCCTTGCCTTTCGCTTTCCCCTTATCTTCGTGAAGCTTAAAGCCTACGGGCGCCATGACCGCGCCGATACAGGATAAATATTCTCCGAAAAAGCCTTCTTTAAAATATTTCTCAAGATTCAGGCCTTCCACTTTCTTAATAATGGAAACCGGATAATCGACTTCCTTCTGCAATAAATCATTCATGCCGAGGAAGTTCGCACCCACCCCCGTAATATGCACTTTATCGATGACCGCAGGGTTTCTGGAAATGTAATAGTCGATAACCCTGACGATACCGCCGACCATAGGAGTCAACGCCTCTGTCACATGGCGTCTGGCCGCATCTTCTCTCGAAAGTGTCGCCGTATCGCGGTCCGAAGCGTCCATTTCCAAATCAATACAGTTATTCTGCTCCACAATCTGAATCGCCTGCCGGATATTCCGAATGGTTCCCCATGCCGCGCTGTCCCCAACGACTTGCAATGCTTCTTCCACGCCATATGCGACATTTCTTGTAAAAGCGATTTTCTGGTCCTGGATGACCATAATCAGTGTGGAACGTTCATCTATTTTCGCAATCAGATGCGTACCCGTCGTACATTCTTTTTTAACAATCTGGAAAAGGCTGTTACCCGCATAGTCAATGGCCGCCACTTCCAGACGCAGCGCCGCCGCCAGGTCATAATAGCCTTTCAGAAGAGCCGCCGGAACTGCCAGCACCATCAGCTTATACTGTTTGTTGCCTTTCTCCTCTCCCATCGTCTCGAGAATCGTATAGGCCAGTTCATGCTGGCTCAAGTCCATCGGAAAATATTCCGAAGCCTTCGCCCGCACGACATCGCCGATTCGGTTCTCCTTTACAAAAGGAATCGTCACTTCACGGTTGGCAATCTTTCCGGAACTGATGGAAAAAATAACCTGTTTCGCCTTAATACCATTTTCCCGTATAGCGCCGCGCAGACCCTCCAGATAATGGGTATCGAGCTGAAGCACACCGTCGTTCACAACACCGTCTAATGTCGGAACGGTGAAATTTTTGTACACTTTCGGGGTTTTTGCTTTATAGTCCAGTTCGCAGACTCTTGTCAGTGAATATCCAATTTCGATACTTAACACTCTGCCAGCCATGAATTGGTTTCCTCCTTAGAAAAAATTATTCGCACCATCAAAATACAAATTGACAAAACCGTCTGTAAACAGCTGTTTTGTCACCTTGTATTTTGGCACCGCTTTTACATTCGTAAAAAATATGTCAATAACATTTCAGCAACATTTACGTTAGTAAAATCTCAGATACCACTCTATTATTTGATTTCCCCATAACATTGCTATGAAGATTCCCATCGAAAGATAGGGACCCATCGCGAGCACATGGCTTTCACCGCTCAGTTTCATTCTGGCAACATGAATAACTGCGCCGAGAATACAGCCGATGAAAAAAGCCAGTATGATCAGTTTCCAGCCCAGTACAAGGCCGCAGACCGCCATGAGTTTGACGTCTCCGCCGCCTATTCCTCTGCCTTTGGTCGCATAATAGAGAATCATAAGAAAAATACTGACAGAACAGAAGCCAATCAGGTATGACAGCCAGCCTGAAAGGTCTGTTACAACTCTGATCAGCCCTATCGTCAGTATAAAGATATTGATCCCAAGCGGAATCTCATACGTCCTGAAATCAATAACGCTCAAGGTGAGCAGTGCCGATGTCAGCAAACAGAAGAGTAGGGATTCTACGTTTACGCCGTTTACCAGCACGATAACAACATATAAGATGCCGTTCGCCGCCTCGACTATCGGGTATTGGGCGGCGAGCTTCGCTTTGCATTTACGGCATCTGCCCCGTAAGGCAAGGTAGCTGAAAAGCGGCACGAGGTCGTACCATTTCAGCTGATACCCACAACTCATGCAGTGGGACCTTACCTTGACAATATCTTCTTTCTTGGGAATCCTGTAGATGCAAACGTTCACAAAGCTGCCGATGACGATTCCGAAGAGAAATATGGTTATGTAGAAAAATATTGTCCAGAGCATAGTTTGTTTGTTCCTTTAGTTAATTATATTGTTTTTTGTGTGACTGTAGGGTTAGTCGAGAAAAATTGGTTCGATGGTTCATGAACCTTACGGCGTTGCTGCTTTGATTATTGCACCTGAATTATCAACGCCAGTGCATTTTACCGTCCAAGTAGTTGTTGTTGAGTTATATTCCAATGTCATTGTAATTGCAGTAGACGGATTGGTATATGCTGTGGACTGATACTTAGATGTACTTAAACGATTACCAGATCCACTAGCAAAGGAACCTTCTTCCATGATTCCATTATCTACAAATACATCTATTAAATCACCAGTAACTGTAATGTCTGGTCCACTAGCTGTCACTTTATATTTTCCAGCAGTGCTTCCATCCAATGTTATGTCCGGATCTGCAGCAACAACCTGCATAGCATTGATAAACTCAACCGTTGTCTGTGTATCTGTTGCGACACGGCTCTTCTCAACATACTTCAAATACTGAGGCGCCAGAACTGCTACCAGGATTACCATGATGGCGATAACGATAATCAATTCCACCAGGGAGAAACCTTTGTTATCCATTTTCTTTTTCATTCCTCATTCTCCTTTTCTCTCATAATTTATTTCATAAATTTTTTATCTTAAACATGACTGTTCCCTACTCGCCAGCCATGTTTAATTCGAATTTAAACTATACGGCTATTACACAACTTTCCTCATAAAACGGTATTTTAGAATCATGTGTAACAAATTTTAATCCATCTGCTTTTGCCTGAGCAAGCATAATCCTGTCAAAAGGATCGTTATGCACTTGATATCTATTATGATATACCAATGTTTCCAGTGCTTTTATGTGTTCATCCATAATCGGTAACATCCGATAACCCATTTCTCTGCACAAGTCCGACATCCTCGAGCCGCTAATACAAATTTTATCCGGTTTCGCCATATATTTAATCGTTGTTTCCCAAATGGATGCCGAACTGTAATAAATATCATTTTCTACATCCAGAATCAAATCTCTGGCTCGCCCAGTCAACTTAGGATTATCATCTAATGCCCACAAAATAATATGGGTATCCAATAACAGCTTCATCCCGTTCCTCCAAACAATTCCGCTATTTCAGGATTCATTTCATCAAAATCATACTCATCATCATACAGTTTTTGTCCCTTTGCAATACCGATTCTTTTTGAAATTACATTTTTCTCTTTTTCATCAGAACTGGACTGCATAAAACGCTCTATCATTTCCAATAAAAATTGCAAATTATCCTCGGAAAGTCCACTTATTTTTTGAACCACTTTTTCCTGCAATGTCAGCACATAAAAACCTCCCTTCTTTCATACTTTTTATTGATATTTAGTCCTCCATTCTATTTTCTTCCGATACTTTCAACATTATACTCAAATACTTTTTGTTTTAACAACCACACTCTTCCCTTCACTCTTTTAGAGGTTATCCAATGCCTCATACATCGTCATCATCGGCGCCATACAAGCCGCAATCAATCCGCCGACTACGACTGCCAGCACAATGATGATCATCGGTTCCATCGCCGCCATCAGGGACTGCACGGCCAATTCGACTTCTTCTTCATAATAATCGGCCAGCTTGTTCAGCATTTCTTCGGTAGAACCCGCTTCCTCACCAATACGGACCATATAATAGACCATCGGCGGGAAAAGCCCGCAGTTCTGCAAAGGCTGTGAGAGCGGTACACCGACCATGATCTGTTCCGTCGCATCATGTAACGCTTCTTTGAACCAGATATTCGTCATCGTATCCGCCACGATACTCACCGCTTCATTCAATGGCACGCCGGCAGTCAAAAGCGTGCTCAATGTTCTCGCCATCATCGCGGATGCGTTTTTGACGACCAGATTCTTGACTGCGGGAATCTTCAACTGTAATTTACCAAACAAATGCCTGCCGCTGTACGTCTTCGCATAGGCTTTTAAAAGGAAAGCAATACCAATGACAACCGGTATGATAATGAACCAGTAAGCCTGTATAAAATCACTCATCGCAATAACTGCAAGCGTAATGCCCGGCAATTCCGCGCCTAGCTGTTCGAACATATCCGTATAAGATGGAATAACGACCAAAAGCATAACAATAACAACCGCTATCGCTACGATCATAACGACCATCGGGTAAATCATCGCCTTTTTCACGAGCGCTTTTGTCTTGGCGGACTTTTCAAATTGTATCGCCATACGCTCCATCGAAGTTTCCAAACTACCGGAAGACTCTCCTGCTTTCGCCATCTGTATCAGCAATTCCGGAAAAACTGCCGGATGTTTTGCAAGAGAATCTGCGAAAGTCTCACCTTTTTCCACGTCAGCCCGGACATTCATCAGGGCCTTCTGCATCTTCTTATTTTCTGTTGCTTCCGCAAGCATACGAAGCGCTTCAATAATTGTAACGCCTGCGCGGGTGATACTGGCAAACTGCCGACAGAATACCGACAAGTCCCTCGCCGTTGGTTTCCCGCCGATATCGATGCTGATATCCTTCGTCAACGCATTCTGTTCCGTCACATCCAGCACGATCAGTCCCTGTGCTTTCAGTTCCCTGAGCACCTGTTCTTCGCTGTCGGCCTCCTTGCTGCCCTTTATCTCTTTTCCGCTTTTATCAATGGCTACGAATCCCCAAGCCGCCATGCGCGAACCTCCGTTGTCTTTTGTGATTTATTTCACAAACATTTTCATAAGTTATTGATGTACGATTTAAATTATACTCTTTTCGTCATGATTTTACAAGGCGTTAAGGGTTGTCATTTTTCGTCATTTCAAACAAAATTTGCATTTATTTTTGTGCAACTTTCAATCCATCTTGTGTATGGCGCTCGTCATTTTGTTCAAATTGTATATATTGCAAGAATCAGGAAGAGCATAGCATATACAGATTTTGGGGGCGGATTCGCTTACCTCTGTTCTTCTGTAATAGGTAAAAAGGGATAAAGCTCTGTCATAATCCGACAGGCTTTATCCCTTAGATTGTTCTTAAGTTGTTATCACTGCTATTCTTTGATTCTGTCGAGTTCTGTCAGGTTTACGCCAG